>WBXI01000375.1 GCA_008933025.1 Verrucomicrobiota bacterium | reverse complement strand
GTGGCCAAATCAGCCCGACCCGCGTGTCAATGTAAATATAGCGGTTTATATGGCGATTTCGTACTTTCCAAGGTGGTTGGACGAGCCAAGCGGAGCGAGACGAGTTTTCAGACGGGTTCTGAGGCCGGGGCGCCTACAGCGAAGGGGCGCACACGACGTGTACCGTCCGCCCAGCGGATAGCCGCGAACGCGATGTTTTTGGCGTACCGGATGGGGCATAGGTCTGTTGCCGGGATGACCCTCGGAGAGATCGGAGACGCGCTTGGGTTATGCGCGGGCACCTCCGACATCGCCCCCACCTTGTCCGGGATCGGGTTCGTCCAACTGCTCGATGATGAACTCGACCTCGTCCGGCGACAGGTGGATCGGGGGCAGGGTGGGATCGCCTGATGGGATTCTATCGCGCAGGTCCACGGCGCGGTTTTGCTCGTTCGCGGCGTCCGCGTCGAGTGCTTCCGAAGCGTCCGAGAGTGTGGGGCTGAGTGCGGGCAAGTTCGATCCGTAGGACAGAATAGGACAAACGAGCTTCCAAAACGGGCAAGGCGTTGCTAGGGTGTTTGCAGAAAAGCCAATAAAACGAGGTATTCGTCGAAACGCCAATGGGTTCGATCCCCACCGACGGCACCATGCTCCGGGTTGCCGCGGAATGAAATCGCGGGAGACGCTGGTAACTCCGCTTGGCGTCTCGGCCGGCCACCGCGCGGCCCGGATCGGATCGCGGTGCGCGGCGTCCACGGAAACGGAGGAATCGTGGGATGACTCCTGTTCCGAGGTCCAAAGTCCCCACCTCGTCGCCCCGATCGGCGTTGACCGCCGCATCCGGAGGCCGAAGCCGGCCCCTGAAAAAATCTCCGTGTCTTCGGCGTCCGGCGGAATCACCCTCCGACGTTCCATCGTTCCCCATGTACCGTTTTTCCACATCGGTCCGCGCTCGACGCGCCCGCGGCGGGTTCACGTTGATCGAGTTGCTGGTGGTGATCGCCATCATCGCGATCCTCGCCGGCATGCTCTTGCCCGCGCTGGCCCGGGCCAAGACCAAGGCCCAGGGAATGAAGTGCGCCAGCAACCTGAAACAGATCGGCCTGGCCAATTTCATGTACACGAACGACAACGGGAACACGATCCCGTACAACATCGCCGGCAACCTCTGGATGCAGTCGTTGGTGCAGAATTACGCGCAGGTGGATTCCGTCCGGCTCTGCCCGGCGGCCCCGTACAAGAAGCAGGTCCCGCACGGCACCGCCACCACCTCGTGGGTCTGGGGCGGCGAGATCAATCCGGCGACCAAGGAACCGCGTTGGACGGGGAGCTACGCGCTGAACGGCTGGATGTACCAGGGTGACTGGACGGTGCAGGACAATCGACCCGCCGTGGCCAATGCGTTCCGGCGCGAAGGGGACATCCTGTCCACGTCCACGACCCCGGTGTTTGCCGACGGGATGTGGGTGGATGCCTGGCCGAAAGAGACGGATCGGCCGGCGGCGAACCTGTTGGAGGGGGCGACGGTCCTGGGAAGCCTGTCGACCTTGACCATCGCGCGCCACGGATCCGGGACGCGGGGTGTGCCGAAGGCGCTGCCCGCTGGTTCGAGGCTGCCCGCGGCCATCAACCTCTCGTTCGCCGACGGTCACGTGTCGACGACCCAATTGGAACAGCTCTGGACCCTGACTTGGCACCGGAACTGGCAAGTGCCCGCGCAGCGGCCGCAGTAGGTGTCCCGAGGGGGGAGAGGGCACGGCCTGTCCAACCCCGCGGCGGTCGTTGGTTTCGAAAGCGGTGTCGCGGCCTTCCGAAGGCCTTGCCACCGCAGTCCGAAGGCGCTGCGCGCGGGAGACAGGCCGAGCGGTTTCCCCGCGCGGAGCGCCGTGGAGTGCGGGGGGTAGGAGCGTCAGCGACGCCCACTCCGCTGTGCGACCAGGCCCCGCCGTCCATCCCGGTCGCGTCCGGTTTCGAAAGCGGTGTCGCGGCCTTCCGAAGGCCTTGCCACCGCAGTCCGAAGGCGCTGCGCGCGGGAGACAGGCCGCG
>WBXI01000374.1 GCA_008933025.1 Verrucomicrobiota bacterium | reverse complement strand
GAACAATCCGCGGATCCGGGCCACGTCCGCGGCCGCCAACCCGGTCTTCGTGCTGAGATGCGCGGCGGCCACCTGCCCGATGCTGATGGCCTCGCCGTGGAGGTATTTCCCGTAGGCGGAGATGGCCTCAAGACCGTGCCCGATCGTGTGGCCGAAATTCAGGATCGCCCGCAGGCCGGACTCGGTTTCGTCCTGCGACACCACGTCGGCCTTGATCGCGCAACACCGGGCGATCACCGCGGCGAGCACCGCCTTGTCGCGGGCGAGGATGCGGTCGAGATCACGTTCCAAGCGGCGGAACAACGGGGCGTCGTGGATGATCCCGTACTTGATCACCTCGGCGAGTCCGGCGCGGAACTCGCGGTCGGGCAACGTGGCGAAGGCGTCGAGATCGCAGAGGACCACGCGGGGTTGGTGGAACGCGCCGACCAGGTTTTTCCCGGCCTTCAGGTTCACGCCGACTTTGCCGCCGACGGAACTGTCCACCTGCGACAACAACGTGGTGGGCACCTGGACGAAGGGCACGCCGCGCAGGTAGGTCGCGGCGACGAAACCCGCGAGATCGCCCACCACGCCACCGCCGAGGGCGACCACGAACGACTTCCGTTCGAGCCGATGCGCGGCCAAGCGGTCGTAGCAATCGGCCACGACCTTGAGCGACTTCGCCTTTTCCCCGGCGGGGACCACGAGGGTGACGGCGTCGAATCCGGCGGCGACGAGGGAATCGACGGCCTTCCGGGCGAAGAGCGGGGCGACGGTGGCGTCGGTGATGACCGCGCAACGCCGGCCGAGCCCGAGGCGCGCGCAGGCGCGGCCGAGGGTCGGCAGCAGGCCGGCGCCGACATGGATCGAGTAGGAACGGTCACCCAAGGAAACCCGGACGTTGCGCATGCGGCGGGGATCCTACGGGCTGGGACGCCGCGGGGGAAGGCCGGGTCAAGCGTCCGGCGCCGCCAGGCCGCGGCGGCGGATCCAACCGGCGAGCCCGAGGCCGCCGAGGATGAAGGCGCCGACGGCCCAGGCGGGCGACAGCGGGTTGCCGGTGGCCCAGACCGCGAGGGTGCCGACGGCAGGCCCACCGAAAATACCGCAGCCGATGAACGCCTCGTGGATGCCCCCGTGCTCGCCCTTGGTCGTCGAACCGTCCATCGAATAGAACAACGCCGAGTAATAGAGCACGGCGGTGGCCCATCCGAAGAGGATCTGGGCCACCAGCAACACCCACAGGTTGGGCGCCACCACCACGGCGACAAATCCGCCGAGCAACAGGGCCAGCGAGGCGACGAACCAACCGAAACGATAATGCCAGCCGTGCCAGAACCAGAGCACGACGAACGAGACCGCCCGCACCGCCTGCCACAGCGACATGATCCGGCCGATCTGGGCGACGTCGTAGCCGAGGCGATTGCCGAGGGCCGGGACGAACGCCAACACGGTGTTCACGGCCATGTAATTGAACGGATTCCCGATCCATCCGAGGCGGACGAAGTAGGCGGGACGGCTGGCATCGGGAGGGCGGCCCGCCGGGTGATGGAACTCCGGGGGCACGGAAGCGGCCCACGCATCGTGGCGCCGCTGGAGCAGGAACGTGGCGGCCAACTGGACGGCATGCACGGCCGCGGGGAACCAGTAGAGCGAGGCGCCGCCCAGACGCTGGTAGATCGTCCCCCCCAGGAACACGGCGGCCGCCGAACAGGACGCCCAGACAAGGTTGTAGAGCCCCACGCGGTGGGGGAGCCGCTCGACGGACTCGTGCTCGCTCACCAAGGCCTCGAGGATCGGCCAGGTGAAACACATCGAACCGGTCCAGACGGCGAGCCCCACGCCATGGGCCCACACCGTCGGCACCGCCCAGGGCAGGACCACCCCGAGGAACATGCCGGCGAAGCCGATGCGCAACGAGGCGAAGTAGCCGTGGCGTTGGCCGAAACGACCGCCGAGCCACGACATCGGGATGTAGAGGAAGCCGTGGATCATGCAGACCACGAGGATCTCGAGGTCCGACAACCCGTGGGTCCCGTGCAGGCGTTGCAGCAGGTAATTGAAAAAATACGCCGTGGCGAAAGCGTTGGCTCCCTCGAGGAGGTAATATCCGCTTTTGGATGGCGACGACTTCACGCGTG
>WBXI01000373.1 GCA_008933025.1 Verrucomicrobiota bacterium | reverse complement strand
CGGTGGTCTCCGTATCATCGAAAAACCAAGACTACGTGCAGGACCACGGGGAAGCGTTGTACCGGCGCAGCCTGTACACGTTCTTCAAGCGCACCGCGCCGGCCCCGTTCCTGTCGGCCTTCGACGCCCCGAACCGGGAGCTGAGCTGCTCCCGGCGGGAACGCAGCAACACGCCCCTGCAGGCGTTGCAGTTGCTGAACGACACCCAGCATTTCGAGGCTGCCCGGGCGCTTGCCACCCGCATGCTGTCCGAAGGCGGCGCGCGGCCCGACCAACGCATCGCGTGGGCGTACCGCACCGTGCTGGCGCGCCATCCCGACCCCCGCGAGGTGGCGGTCGTCCGGGGCGCGCTCGAACGGCATCTGGCCCGATACCGGGCGGACGTCGGGGCCGCGAAGCACGCGGTGTCCACCGGCGAATCCAAGCCGCCGGCCGGTTGCGATCCCGCCGAGTTGGCGGCCTATACCCTTGCCGCGAACCTGCTGTTGAATCTCGACGAGACCGTCACCCACAACTGAACCCCACCGACCAATCCATGGAACCGTTTCTCGAATTCCAACGGCAGCAGACCCGCCGGCAGTTCTTCAAGGGCACCGGCCTTCGGTTCGGCGGGGTCGCGCTGGGCATGCTGATGGCCCAACGGGGCCTGCGCGGCGCGGCGACGGCGCCCGGGGCACGCGTCCATCCCGCCCTGCCCGGCTTCCCGCACTTCGCCCCCAAGGCCAAGTCGGTGATCTACCTGCACATGAACGGCGCGCCGTCCCAGATCGACCTCTGGGACTACAAGCCGGGGCTGAAGGCGTACTTCGACAAGGACCTGCCGGACTCGGTCCGGATGGCCCAGCGGCTGAGCACCATGACCAGCGGGCAGGGACGTTTCCCCGTCGCCCCCTCGAAATTCCGGTTCGCGCAGCACGGTCGCAGCGGCCTGTGGGCGAGCGAGCTGCTGCCGCACACCGCGGGCGTCGTCGACGAGTTGGCGGTGGTCCGCAGCGTCCACACCAACGCCATCAACCACGATCCCGCCTGCACGTTCGTGATGACCGGCAGCGAGATCCCGGGCAAGGCGAGCATCGGTTCGTGGTTGTCGTACGGCCTCGGCAGCGAGAGCAACAACCTGCCCGCGTTCGTGGTGCTCACGCCCTCGTTTCCCTCCACCGGCAACGGCCAGGCCATCTACACCCGCATGTGGAGCAGCGGCTTCCTCCCCACCCGCTACAACGGCGTCGCCCTCCGCAGCACCGGCGATCCCGTCCTCTTCCTCAAGAACCCGCCGGGGGTGGACGCCGCCGACCGCCGCGTGTTGCTCGACGCGCTCGGGCAATTGAACCAGCAGGGATTCGAACGCTTCGGCGATCCGGAGATCCAGACCCGCATCGGGCAGTACGAGATGGCGTTCCGGATGCAGGCGAGCGTGCCCGACCTGACCGACCTGTCCGGGGAAACCGCCGGGACGTTGGCGATGTACGGCACGGACGTGAAACGCTCCGGCAGCTTCACCCAGTCCGCCCTGCTGGCCCGCCGCATGATCGAGCGCGGCGTGCGCGTCGTGCAGATCCTCCACCGCGGATGGGACCAGCACGACAACCTGCCGACGGCCCTGAAGAACCAGTGCCTCGACACCGAGCAGGCGACGGCGGCGCTGATCCGGGACCTGAAGCAACGGGGCTTGCTGGATTCCACGCTGGTGGTGTGGGGCGGCGAGTTCGGGCGCACCGTCTACTCGCAGGGCAAGCTCACGGCGGAGACCTATGGACGCGACCATCACCCCCGCAATTTCTGCATGTGGCTCGCGGGTGGCGGCATCCGGGGCGGGCAGACCTACGGGCAGACCGACGACTTCAGCTACAACATCGTGGAGAATCCGGTCCACGTGAACGACCTGAACGCGACCATCCTGCACTGCATGGGAATCGACCACCGCCAGTTCACGTTCAAGTCGCAGGGTCTCGACCAACGCCTGACCGGCGTGGAGGAATCCAGCGTGGTGAAGGCGCTGCTGGCTTAGAGCCCGTCTAAAAACTAGGGAGGGGTCCTGTTTTTGAGGAAATGGCTCGATGGCGAGGCGCGAGGAGGGAGCAGACCCGAAGTGGTCTGTGACCGACAAGCAACGAAGCCAGCGGGCCG
>WBXI01000372.1 GCA_008933025.1 Verrucomicrobiota bacterium | reverse complement strand
CGCGACGAGGACGAGGACGAGGACGAGGACGAGGACGAGGAGGTCTGCCCGGCGGGATCCGCAGGCGATGAGTAGTGAGATGACACCGTCGCTCCGATTCGTAAGAAGACACAAGACAATTCTTCTGACGCATCATTTCGGAGCTCGATAAAGGTTCGGTTATGAAGAGGTCGACCTGACGTTAAGACCAACGTCATCGGCCCGGTGACCCTGCACACGGCAATGCTCGCCATTGAACTCCTGACTGGCAATGAGGCTACGTCCGCGCGCGAACTACCGCAGCCTATGATCGACCTGATCGTTCGGGCGCGAAGGTGGCTCGATGTGGGTTTCCGTGCCGATTCGTTCCACCCCATTGCGACCACGATAGGTGGCAAAATGGTGGCATCTGAGACCACTGGTGCGACCGGAGGGGCCCTCCGGCATCCCGGTAAGGTCCGCTAGGGCGCGAGGATCACCCGTACTTGCGGGGGATGCAGTTGGCGGGAGTGCGTGGGTGTCGAACCCACCCGGGACCGCGACGCGGCCCCGCAACGGTTTTGAAGACCGCGAACATCACCGGACGCTATCCACTCCCGCGCGGATGATACGCGGGCGCTGGCTTGCCGCGCGGCTCGCCGAGGCGGAGACTGTGCGCGTACAGGAGCCGATACGTGAGCATGGGTGGCCCCACCGACGAAGACCGCGCACGCGTCTCGCCAGAGAACCTGGCGAAGATGGAGAAGTTCGTCGAGAACTTCGCGGAGAAGTCCGGGTCCTACCTCCATCCGCAGCGCGAGATCACAGACTTCCTCGTGATCGGGCTCGCCAAGAACATCGACGAGGTCGGCCGTCCCCTCTGCCCCTGCATGTTCTTCGAGAACAAGCAGGAGGAGATCGAGAAGAAGTCCTGGATCTGTCCGTGCGAAGAGATGCAGCGGTGGAAGTACTGCCACTGACTGCTCTTCTGCGATGCGGAAGGTCTTCCCATCACCGAACACCTGCCAGAGGACCACGAAGGCCGAGAGGCCTACGGGCTGCGCACTGACCCGAACCCGGAGAAGGGCCGCGCGCTCAGCCGTCTCGAGGAGAAGCAGGGGCGCTCGATCGCCAAGGGCCGCCGCGCCGACGGCGAGTCCGGCGGCGGCAACGGCGACGACGACGACGCCCCACCGCCCGCGATCATCCCGATCGGCGGCGGCTAGCCTCGACGAGTTCGAACACGACACAGAACAGGGGCGGCCGATTGGCCGCCCCTGTCGTTATGCGAACTCGCGCGAGACGGCTACGCCGTGGGCGCGAGCGCCGCGTCGAGGTGCTTCGAGAGGTCGCTCTTCGGACGGAAGCCGACGACCTGACCGACCGCCTGGCCACCCTTGAAGATGAGCAGCGTGGGGATCGAGCGGATGCCGTACTTGCCGGAGACCGTCGGGTTCTCGTCCGTGTTCAGCTTCAGAAACTTCACGCGGCCGTCGTAGTCGTTCGAGAGCTCCTCGACGACGGGGGCCACCATGCGGCAGGGGCCGCACCACGGAGCCCAGAAATCGACCAGCACCGGCTCGTCGCTGTTCAGCACGTCCTGCTCGAACGTCGCGTCGGAGGTGTCCACCGGGTGGGCCATCGTTGCGTCCTTCCTGTGCGCCACCGCTCCGCGACGGCGCGTCCCGTTGTGCGTTCTCGTCGACCGTCGAGGCTGCCGCAGCCTCGGTCACAGGGCCGAGCGGGAACGCTCGTTGACACCTGCTTGGTCTGACAGGTAGGATTCTATATACCCCTACCGGGTATGTCAAGACGACGGGACGAGGTGCCCCATGCCCGACCCCAACGAACAGCTGATCGCCCGCCTCCGTCGCATCGAGGGGCAGGTGCGCGGCATCGCCCGGATGCTGGACGACCAGCGGTCCTGCGAGGACGTGGTCACGCAGCTGATGGCGGTCCGGTCGAGCATCGACACGGTGGGCGCGGTCGTCCTCGACACGCACCTTGCGCAGTGCGTCTCCGGACGTAGCGCGGACGAGCAGATCGAGGCGCTCCGTGACGCGATGCGGCTGTGGTGGCGCTTCGCCCCCGCCGCGGGCGGCGTCGGTGCCGATCCCGGGACCGTGGGCGCGCAGTCGCCCCTACCGGTGCCGGGCGAAGCTCGCTAGT
>WBXI01000371.1 GCA_008933025.1 Verrucomicrobiota bacterium | reverse complement strand
GAAGCGCCTCGTCCTGCTGCTGGCCTCCTGGCTCCTGATATCGTCCCAACCGGTTCGCTCCGCCCCGGAACCGGCCGCGCCGCCGGAACGGATCCCGTTGTGGAACGGACCGGCGCCGGTGGGCGACGGCACCCAGGATCCCGCCAACGCGTTCATCACCGTCCTTCGCGCCGCGAAGCCCAACGGGACGGCGATCGTCATTTGCCCCGGCGGCGGTTACGGCGGGTTGGTGACCGGCCCGGAAGGAACCGGCATCGCCCGGTGGCTGAACCAACAGGGCATCGGGGGAATCGTCCTCGAGTACCGTTTGCCCCACGGCCGGCCCTTCGTCCCGCTCTTGGACGCGCAGCGCGCCATCCGCACGGTCCGTTCCCAAGCCAAGGCCTGGGGCTTCGACCCGCGGCGCATCGGCATCATGGGATTTTCCGCCGGCGGCCATCTGGCCGCGACGGCCGCGACCCACTTCGACGCCGGCAATCGCAGGGCCAAGGATCCCATCGAGAAACTCGGCTGCCGACCCGATTTCGCGGTGCTCGTGTATCCGGTGGTCTCGCTCGGCGCGATGGCGCACGGGGGATCCAAGGCCAACCTGCTGGGAACGAACGCGACGCCGGCCATGGTGGAATTGTTCTCCAACGAGAAGCAGGTGACCGCCCGGACCTCCCCGACTTTCCTGGCGCATGCGGCGGACGACCGGGCGGTCTCCCCCGAGAACAGCCGCCTCTTCCATGCGGCCCTGAAAGCCCACGGCGTGCCCACCCACTACCTCGAACTGCCCTCCGGCGACCATGGCCTCAACGGCTACAAGGGCCCGATGTGGGACGCTTGGCAGACCGAATCGCTGAAGTGGATCGAGTCGTTGAAACGCCGCTGACGCGGATCGACGGCGGGACGGCGCCATGGCCGACACGGCGGGACGCACATGCGTGTGCAACGGGCCGTTGGCGACCGTCCGACGCGCGCGGATACGTCGCGCCGGATTGGTCGTACCCGCCACGGCGGCCGCCGGACGGGATCACCGGCGTCGCCGGGGCGCCGCTCCATCGGCCCCGCGACATCGGCGGCTACCGAGCCAACCGGGCATCGAGCCGGGCATACGCCAACCCCGGTTCGACGGTCCCGTCCCATCCCTCCCAATACGCCGCCAAGGGAGTCTTCTCGACGTGCTGCCGCCGTTTCACGTCGCCCTCGCCGGTCGATCCTTTGGGCTGCCAATCGGGCCCCAACGCCTTCCGGGTTTGCTCGAGCATCGCCCGGGCGGCAGCCGCATCCCCGCGCTTCCAGGCCAGGTAGCCGCGGAGAAAGAACCCGCCCACCGCCCTCGGATTCGTCCCGGTCGCGGCCGCGAGCCGTCGTTCCGCCGTCGTCGGATCCCCCCGCAACAAGGCCACCTCGCCCAGCACCAGCAACGCGCCGGTCTCTTCCGGATTCAACGCCCGTGCGCGTTCCAACGCGCCCTCCGCCGCCGCCAGATCCGCGTCGCCCCGCGCGAACAAGGCACGCACCACGCCCCATTGTTGCCACGCCCGGTGGCTCTGCGGATTGAGCCGTTGCAACGCCGCCAACGCCTCGAGCGCCGCGTCGGTCTCGCCCCGGGACGCCAGGCATAGCCCCAGATAATACCGCGAATCCTCGTGCGCCGGATTCAGCGCGATCGCATCCCGGAACAGGCGTATGGCCTCCGCGTTGTCGCCGTGGACCTTCATGGCGTCCATGGCCTCCCGCTGTGATTTCCAGAAGGCCAGTTGCCGTTCGCGATCGTCGGCGGGCACCACCCCTGGCCCGCGGGCCGGATCCAATCCCGTCGTTGCCGCGCCGCCCCACGCCACCTTGCGGGGCACGGGATCGTCCTCGGCGATCTCATAGAAGGCATCGGCATCGAGGTCCCGGTATTCCCGCGTCCCGCCGGCGTGCCACCGGACCGTCAGGCGGGCAACGCGGGTGGCCGTGCCCAATCCCCAGTGCAAGGTGTGGCTTCCCTGGGAGAGATAACTCACGCCACCCACGGTCCGCCGGAGGGGCACGCCATCCAGCCACACCGTCGCGGTCGAGGTGTCGCCGAACCCGTTGGCCACGCCCGCGGCATTGCGCGACCGGAGCCGCAGTTTGAGCCAATGGCCGCGGGCCATGTCGTTG
>WBXI01000370.1 GCA_008933025.1 Verrucomicrobiota bacterium | reverse complement strand
GAACCGGCGTTCGGCTGCAGGGAAACCCCCGCGAATCCCGTGATCCGCGCCAGCCAGTCCTCGAGTTCCTCGAACAATTGCCGGTAACCGCGGGTCTGCGACAGCGGCGCGAACGGATGGATCCTCGAAAACTCCGGCCAACTCACCGGAAACATCTCCGCGCTCGCGTTGAGTTTCATCGTGCAACTGCCCAGCGGGATCATCCCCTGGCACAGCGACATGTCCCTCGATTCGAGACGGCGCAGGTAGCGCTGCAGGTCCGTCTCGCTGTGATACCGGTTGAACACGGCGCTCCGGAGATACGCCGTCGTGCGCCCCAATCCCGCCGGCAATCCCGGCGTCGCTTCCAGAGCCTCCACTGCGAACCCAAGGTCCCGGTCCCCGGCCAGTATCCGCAGCAACAACGCCACGTCCGACGTCGTCGTCGCCTCGTCCAAAGAAATCCCGACCCGTCCGGCATCGAGCGGACGCAGATTCACGCGGTGCGTGGCGGCAATGCGATGGACGTCGGACGCGGCGACGCCCTGGAGCGCGATGCTCAGCGTGTCGAAGAACGTGTCGTTCTCGACCCGGTGCCCCAACCGGCGTGCCCCGGCCGCCAGCAACCCGGTCAACCGCGCCACCCGGAGCGCGATGGCCATCAACCCATGGGGACCATGGTAGCAGGCGTACGCCATCGCCATGTTGGCGAGCAGTGCCTGGGCCGTGCAGATGTTCGACGTCGCCTTGTCGCGACGGATGTGTTGTTCGCGCGTGCCCAGTGACAGCCGGAGGGCAGGCGCGCCCCGCGAATCCTTGGAAACCCCGACCAAACGCCCGGGCATTTGCCGCTTCAAGGCGTCCCGCGTGGCGAAAAACGCCGCGTGCGGGCCGCCGTACCCCAGCGGCACCCCGAAGCGCTGGGCGCTCCCGACGGCAACGTCGGCGCCGAACTCGCCGGGGGGCACCAACAATGTCAGCGCCAACAGGTCCGCCGCGACCACCACGAGGGCTCCCGCCGCATGCGCCGCGCCAACGACATCGCGGAGGTCCGTCACCGTGCCGTCGCTGCCGGGATACTGCACCAGTGCCCCGAACACATCCGCACCGAACGCGAAGCCCCGATGGTCGCCCACCCGAACCTCGAGGCCCAACGCCTCCGCGCGGGTCTTCACGAGATCGATGTTCTGGGGATGACAGTCCGAGGCGACCAGGAACACCCGGCGTCCCGGGCCCGCGGCCCGCTGGCACAGCATCATCGCCTCCGCGCAAGCCGTGGCCTCGTCCAGCATCGAGGCGTTGGCGATGGCCAAGCCCGTCAGGTCGCAGACCATCGTCTGGAAATTCAGCAGGCCCTCGAGCCGACCCTGGGAAATCTCCGATTGGTAGGGCGTGTACTGGGTGTACCAACCGGGGTTCTCCAGGATGTTCCTCTGGATCACCGGCGGCGTGAGCGTGTCGTGGTAGCCCATCCCGATGTACGACCGGAACACCTCGTTGCGGGAAGCGATCCCGCGCAGCCGGCCCAAGGCATCGTGCTCGGTGAGCGCCGGGGGCAATTGCAGCGGTTCGGGCAACCGGATCGATTCCGGCACCGCCGCGTCCGTCAGCGAATCCAACGTTCCGTGTCCCAGCAACCGCAGCATTTCTTCCTGATCCACGGGACCGGGACCGATGTGCCGGCGCTCGAACCGATCGGGATGGGGAAACGGATCCGGGGACGTGGGAACAGCGTGCGAATTGCTCATGGATGCGTGCGGCTGGCCGCCGAAGCCCGGCACGGTAGGCGGGGAACCCCGCGCCGCAAGCCGCATCTGTGGGCCGGCCCACCCGAAATTTTCTGGTGGCAACGCCCGAACCCCGAGCCACCTTGCCGGCATGTTCCACGTGATCCGCCGACCCGACTGGAGCCTGCCGGAGCGCCTCGTCACCCCGTTCGCCGTCCACGCGCGGCGCCGCGAGTTCCTGCGGCAACTCGGCTTCGCCGGAGCCGGGCTCCTCGCGGCCCTCGAGACCGGCGCGGCGGAACCGGTCGCGAGCCCCGCCGCCCCATCCGCCCCGCGCAATCCCGCTTTCAACCCGCGCCTCGACCTCACGCCCGAGAAACTCGCCACCACCTACAACAATTACTACGAGTTCAGCACCACCAAGGACCGGGTCCACCGGCTCGTCGACAAGTTCCGGGTCGACCCGTGGACGCTGCGGATCGACGGACTCTGCGACAACCCGTCCACCCTCGACGCGCGGGAGTTGATCCAACAATTCCCGCCGGAGGAACGCGTCTACCGGTT
>WBXI01000369.1 GCA_008933025.1 Verrucomicrobiota bacterium | reverse complement strand
GCCCAATTGAAATCGCCCGGCTTGAGCTGCGCGGCCGCCTCGTTGGAACGGTTGTAGAAGACCACCGGTGCCCGCACGCCCTTGCCCTGGTCGCTGAACACCGTGGCCATGTTCGGCCCGGTGACACCGTCGTGCTCGAACCGCCGGTAGAACGACTGGACGCCCATCGCCCGCACCCGCTCCGAGATCAGGTCGCCCAGCGGATAGTTGACCATCGCCGACACGATGCCGGTCTTGCGCCGGAAACAGTCGGACAGGTTGGCCGCGACGTTGAATTCGCCCCCGCTGACATGGATCTGGCATTGCGTCGCCTTGCGGAACGGGACGATGCCCGTGTCGAGACGATGGACGAGCGCGCCGAGGGAAATGAAATCGAGCGATCCACTCGGGCGGATGTTCAGGCCATACTTCATGCGGATGTGTCTTTCGGGATGCGAGCGTTGCGGCGGGATCATAGGAACGGCCCCCGCGTCGCCAACCCCGAAATGCGCCGCCTGACATCCAACGGCGCCGCTGGATGGCGCGGGCGGCGTCCACCGGCCACCGGATCGGGGAATCGATTCGCCACGGAGATGCCCCGCCAGGGACCCTGGGAACGCGTTCGGGCGACCGTCTCGCCGCTGCGGCGGGCCTCGTCGGAATCCGGCGGGTTTCGCGGGACCGCGTCGCGCCGGAATGCGGAGCGGATGACCTTGCCTCCGGGATCCGCCGTGGCGTCGGCAGGGCACCCCGCAGAAAGGCCGATCGCGTCGACAGCACGATGCGCCCTGTTTCTGCTCGCCCGCGGCGCGGGGACTGCCAGCTTCCCGCCGTGCCAGTTCCCGACTGGTCAGGTCTTGCCGCCGCCAGCCTTTCCCCCGACCGCGTCCGCCATCTCTTGGAGGAATGGCAGCGTCTGCCTTCGGTGGCCGCGTGGCTTGGCACGGTGCGCCCCGCCGCCGCCCGTGCCTTGGTCGCGGTGATCGGGGCGTCGGAGCACTTCTCGGGCATGCTGCGGCGCAATCCCGCGTGGCTGGCCTCCTGTTTCTCCCGGGAATCCCTTGCCGCCCCACGGCCCCGCGACGCCCTGCGCCGGGAGGCGGCGCGGTTCCTGGACGATGCCCTCGCCCAGGCGAACCATGCCGGCGCCTTCCGCGAACTCCGGCAACTCCGCCAACGCGAACACCTCCGCATCGCCGCCCGCGACCTTTCCCGCGCGGCCACCCTCGAGGAAACCGCCCGTCAATTGTCCGACGTGGCCGACATCTGCCTGGCCGGCGCGCTCCGCTTGGTCCGGGCGCGCATCGCGTCGATCCATGGGGAACCCTGGGAGGAGACGGGCGACGGCGGTTGGCGTCCCACCAGCTTCTGCATCCTCGGTTTGGGCAAACTCGGCGGCCAGGAACTCAACTACAGTTCGGACGTCGACGTGATGCTGGTCTACGGCGACGAGGGACGCGTGTTCCGCGATCCGCCGGTGGCGGGCCGCGAACCACCGCCGGGCGGCATCGCCAACCACCAGTTCTTCCGGAGACTCGCCGAGGCCCTGGTCGCCGAAGTCTCCGATCCCGCCCCGGAAGGACAACTGTTCCGGATCGATCTCCGCCTGCGGCCCGAGGGCAACACCGGGCCCCTGGCGCGGTCGCTGGACAGCCACGAGACCTATTACGCGCAGTGGGGACAGACCTGGGAACGGTTGATGTTGATCAAGGCGCGCCCCGTCGCGGGCGACCGCCAGCTGGCCGCCGATTTTCTGGAAATGATCCAGCCGTTCCGGTACCCGCGGTCGCTCGGCGAGCGGTTGCTCGAGGAAATCGCGACGACAAAGCACCGGCTGGAAACCGAGAAGGCGGAAGGGGATGCGCTCCGGGACGTCAAGCGCGGCCGCGGCGGCATCCGCGAGATCGAGTTCGTCGTCCAATCGCTGCAGTTGCTCAACGGCGGGCGCCAACCGTTCCTCCAGAACACCGGGACGCTCCCCACCCTGGAGAAGCTCGCCGAATACGGGCTGCTCACGCCCGGGGAAGCCCACGAGCTCGCCGAGGCCTACCGCTTTTGGCGCGACGTCGAGCACCGGCTCCAGATCGAGAACTACCGGCAGACCCACGCCGTGCCCGAATCCGCGGCGGGACGCGAGCGACTTGCCCGCCTGTTGGGTTTCCGGAAGACCGCCGAGTTCGACGCCCGGCGCGAGTTGCATCGGACCCATGTCCGCGCCGGCTACGACAAATTCCTGGGACACCGGCCGCGCCCGGCCGCGGAGCCCGGATTGCCGGCGGACTTCGACACCGACGCCGCGGCGTGGCGGACGTTGCTGGCGGCCCACGGGTTCGAGGAACCCGCCCGCGCGTTGCGGATCGTCCGGGGATTCGTG
>WBXI01000368.1 GCA_008933025.1 Verrucomicrobiota bacterium | reverse complement strand
TTGACAAGAAAGAGGCCATATCAGCGGTGTCGCGGCCTTCCGAAGGCCTTGCCACCGCACTCCGAAAGCGCTGCGCGCGGGAGACAGGCCGAGCGGTTCCCCGCGCGGAGCGCCGTGGGAGTGCGGAGGGTAGGAGCGTCAGCGACGCCCACTCCGCTTTGCGACGAGGTCCGCCGTCCATCCCGGTCGCGTCCGGTTTCGAAAGCGGTGTCGCGGCCTTCCGAAGGCCTTGCCACCGCACTCCGAAAGCGCTGCGCGCGGGAGGCAGGTCGTTCCGGGCGCGCCCCGCTCCTATCCCTTGCCCGTCGCCCGATACCAGATCCGTCCGATGACCTCGTGGAGCAAACGCCGCGTGGAGGACAGCGTCTCGGGGTTGGGGATGACGGTCCATTCGCGGCCCTGTTCGAGCTTGTCGAGTCCCCGGAAATCCGAGCCAAAGCCCACGGCATCGACGCCGGCCGTCCGGAAGGCGGACAAGGCGCGGGGCAAATGCGCGGCGGACGTGACCAGCACGATGCGGTGCCAACCCTGTTCGCGCGCCAAGGTCGCCGAGGCGCGGGCTTCGTCACCGGTGGTGCGGCAATCCGGCAGCACCTGGATCGTGGCGCGTTGCTCGCCGCTCGCGCGGAGCCAGGCGGCGAGCCGTTCGCCGTCGGAGGTCCGGCCGTCGCGGGTCGGGGACAGGCCGCCGCCGAGCACGAGGTTCGTGGCGGTGCCGGTGCGGACCAATTGCCACGCGGCGAGCGCGCGATCGAACGACGGGTTGGCATCGATGCCCGTGGATTCCCACGAACTGGCGCTGTGCCCGCCACCGAGCATCACCACGGCATCGGCCGGTTTGGGGAATCCGCCGGCGGGGTGCGCGAACGGCAGTTCGAGCCGGCTCAGGCACCATGCGGGCAACGGCGTGCCGCCGGAGATGGAGAGCAGCCCGGCGAGAAGAAGTCCGACGAAGCCCTCGGCACGCCGCCGGGCCCGCAGCGCGCGGGCGCCGAACCAGACCAACATCAACCAACCCCAGGTCAGGGGTTGGAACAACAGATCGAGCATCCGGGCAGTCTGACGTGACCCGGGAGGGCGGGGAAGGCCGGGTCGAGGGCATGGGGCAAGGCGCAGGCTTCCCTTGTCCCGAGCGACCCTGTTTCCTGCTTTCCGCCGCCCGTTTGTCCATGGCCATTTCCCTCATCCACCCCGCGTCCCTCGGGGAATTGTTTCCCGTGTTCGACCGTGTCGCGGCGGGCGAGTGCGTGCTTCTGGCATTCCCGGGAGACGATGCGTTGGGCGGGGCCATGCCGCCGGCGGCCGGCCCGCACCTCGGCGTGCGATCGTCGGGGTCCACCGGCATCCCGAAGGTGGTCTGGTGCGCGTGGGACCGGCTCGCGGCGGAAGCGCGGGACGGTGCCCGGACCGCCGGGTGGCGCTGGGTGTCGCCGTTCCATCCCACCAGCTTCGCCGGCGTCCAGGTCGCGCTCCAAGCCTGGCGGGGACGGGGAAGCGTGGCCTCGCTGCCGATGGATTGGGACCAAGCCTGGCGAGCGCTGCGCGAGCCCGCCTGCGACGCCTTGTCGGCCACGCCGACGTATCTGGATCTGCTCCTGCAGAACGAAGTCCCGGGCATGGCCGGGTCGGATCCGCGGCAGATCACGCTGGGCGGCGAGGTGCTGCGACCGGCCTTGGGCGAGCGGTTGCGGCGGCGCTTTCCCAACACGGCGTTCACGGTGGTCTATGCGTCCGCGGAATTCGGCGTCCTGTTGAAGACCCATCGTCTCGACGGCTGGTACGAGACCGAGGCGCTGCAACACCGGCATCGCGAATGGCGCGCCAACGACGGCATGCTCGAGATCCGGGTGGGCGGTGCGTGGCAGGCCACGGGCGACTTGGTGGAGGTGTGCGGCTCGCGGGTGCGGGTGGTGGGGCGCGGCGATCGCGTGGCCAACGTGGCCGGCGCGAAGGTCAACCTCGACGAGGTGGCGCGGCACGCGGAGGAAGTCGAGGGCGTGCGTCGCGCCCTCGCGGTCGCGGAGGCGAATCCGATCACCGGCCAGGTGGTTTGCCTGCGCTTCGCGTCCGGACCGGGCGCGGATCCCGTGGAAGTGCGGGCCCGGTTGGAAGCACATCTGCGGTCGGTGCTGGAAAAACCGGCCTGGCCGCGGCGATGGGAAGCCGACGAATTGTTGCCCGGAAGGAACGCGAAGCGCGCTCTGGGAATCCGCGCCGGAAACCCGCAGGCTCGCGACTAGCTTCGAACACACCATGGCCAAGAAAGCACTCATCACCGGGATCACGGGACAAGACGGATCGTATCTGGCGGAACTGTTGCTGGAGAAAGGATACGAGGTGCACGGGATCGTGCGGCGGCAGAGCAGCACGATCCGGCCGCGGCTGGATGCGGTG
>WBXI01000367.1 GCA_008933025.1 Verrucomicrobiota bacterium | reverse complement strand
TCGTTAAGCCCTGGGGGCCTTCGCCCCGTTTTCGGCCGTCGTTCCCCCTGTCGGGAAGGCCCGCCACGCTCGCGCCAAGGGGGCGCCAACGTGTTTTGATTCGCGGAACGGGCGAGACAGCGCGAAAAAAAGGTAGGGGGTGGGGTGGGGCCATGGGTGGGCGCGGCGTCGGCGTCACTTGGCGTCGCGGTCGGGCTTCTCTCGCGGCGCGCCCTCGAACCGCTGGCGCTTCAGATCAAAGCGGACGGGAATGGAGTCGAGTTCGCCGTCCCGCTGCTTGGCGACGATTATCTCGGCTTCCTCGCTTCTCCGATCCTCGCGGTGGAGAAGCAACACCACGTCGGCGTCGCGTTCTATGTGCCCGCACTCGGCGAGGTCCGAGAGCGTCGGCATCTTGCCTTCGGAATCCCGGCGAAGCTGGGCCAGCGCCATGACATGGGCGCCGGTTTGGTGCGCGAGGCGGGCGAACTTCTCGGACACCTCGGCAACCTCAAGGCGGTGCTCCTCGTGCTCCCCGCCTCCCTTGAACTTTTGCAGGTAGTCGACGATGACGAGCCGCACCCCTTCGTTCCGGATCGCCGCGCGTGCCTCGGCGATGGCGCCGTCAACAGTGGTCACGCCCGGGTTGTGGGCGTGGTCGAGCATCGTCAGCGGTGCGGCCTCGAACGCCGCATTGAACCGGGCCAAGTGCGACTCCCACCGATGCACCCGTCCGTGCCTGAGATCCAACGCGCTGGCGCCGGTGAGGCATGCCGCCATGCGGCGCATGATCGCCGCCGATGTGCTTTCGAGGCTGACGAACACGGTCGGCAGTTTTTCCACGAGGCACGCGTTGCAGATGATGGAGATCGCCGCCGCGGTCTTGCCCACGCTCGGGCGGGCGCCGAGCACGGAGAATTCGCCGAACTGCAACCCGTCGAGGATGCCGTCGAGCCCTCCGATTCCGGTCGGGATGCCGGTGAACTTTCCCGCGGCGTCGAGTTGCTTTCGGCGTTCCAAGTCATCGAAGAACCCGCGGAGCATGTCGCGGCGGGTGCGCTTCGGCTTCGCCTGCGCCCCAAGCCGCTCTGCGGTTTCGAGCGCGCGGGCCAGCATTGGGGCGGGCTCGGCGCCGTCGGTAACGGCGACGCGGATCTTTTCGAGTTCGAGGAGCGTGTCGGATTCCAACCGCTGGCGCCTGAGTGCCGCGAGATAGTCGGGCCACGCCGGCGGGGCAACGGAGTCGGCCGCCGATAGGATGCGCGTCGTCTCGGTCCGGTACTGTGGGACTCTGGCGAACAGGTTTGCCATTTCGAGCGGCCCGTCGAGGCTGACGATCTGCTCCCACAGGTCATGGAATGGCGAGAGAAGCGGGTATGCCTCCCCGCACAATCCGGCATCGATCTGGGCCCGGTAGGTCGCGTTTGACTCTGGGTCGCCCACCAGGGCGCACCCGATGAGTTCCAGAGCCTTCGGAAGGGGGTCTTGGGTGATCATCCTCCGAACGGGTTGGGTTTCGGTTTGCGATAGCCCCGCGCCGCGCCAGCGGAAGCGGCGGCCTGTCTTCTCCCTACGGGAGAAGAGGCATTCCCCACGGAATGCTCGGGCAAAGCCCGCGCACTGCTCGCGGAATGCTCGGGCAATGCTCGGGCATTCTTAAGTTTCCACCTACCGTTAGAGCCCGCCAAGCCGTGGTTCCGGGCTGCGATGATCCTTTCCGTTTGCGCCTCGCGGACGCTGCGCTGGCGCGGGTTGTAGATCCTCCCGGGGCGGTCCGGGTCGGAGATGAACACCCCGCGAAGCTTCTGCCCGCTCCCGGACGCCCACGCGTCCCCGAGGCGCGAGAGCATCGCGAGCGATGCGTCATCGTCGGGAAGGGTGCAATCGGGGTCTGCCCACGCGTGGCATAGCAGATGAATGAACGCGCCCTCCTCGGCGAGGCTCATCATCGCAATCCGAGTGGACGACAGCCAATCCCCGCAGATGAGCGGCATGTCGGGGCAAAGGGACTGTTTCACGCGTCCCCCGGCGGAAGGCTTCGGTCGGCCCACGACACGGGCGCGACCGGAGCGGGTTTCGGTTTGCGCGCCCTGCGCGCCCGTTTGCGGGGCCGGGCCTCGATGGAGGCAACGAATCCGTCGTCCGCGAGGATCGCGCCTTGGCGCCGCCTCCAGGCGCTGGCGTCGGGGTGCCAGTTAGCCACGGGACACCCCGCTTCCTTGCGTGCGGCGCGGGTGCAGGTCGCGGCGACTGTGGCCGTAGTGCCGGCGGGCGATCCTCATGGCCTTGGGAACGTCGAACCCGAGGCGCTCGACGAGTCGGCGAGTGCTTCCGGAGGGCTTCATCGGGCGCCCCCGGAACGAATGAAGTCCGAGAGCTCGGTCCGGCTGAAGAAGACGGCCCGGCCGGCCTTGTAGAGCCTCAAAC
>WBXI01000366.1 GCA_008933025.1 Verrucomicrobiota bacterium | reverse complement strand
TCCCGCCGTTCTGTTCCCGGATCGTCGAGGGCGGCGCCCCGTCTGGAGTGCCGCCCTCGATGGTGTCGCGTCCGGGGCGCGGTGGCTAGTCGTCGGCGACGAGCACCAGCGTGCCGGTGGTGGAGAGTTGACCGCCGGTGCCGTTGACCACGGCGGTCTTGGCATCGGTCTGCTTGCCGGCGATGCCGTTAATCCCGTCCTCGGCGGTGCCGGAGAGCTGCCGGTAGGCCTCCACCAGCAGCATCATCCCGTACATGCCGGAGTGGCTGAACGAGAGGCCGCCGCCGTTGGTGTTCACCGGGATGCCGGAGCCGCCGGGGCCGGCCTTGCCGCCCGCCCACAGGCTGGCGCCCTCGCCGCGCGGGGTCAGGCCGAGCATCTCCGCGGTGATCGCGGCGGTGATCGTGAACGAGTCGTAGATCATCGCGAGCTCCATCTCGCCCGGCCCCATCCCCGCCATCTTGTAGGCGGAGTTGGCGGAGGCGGCGGCGGAGGTCGCGGTGAAGTCCTGCATCTCCATCATCGACCAGTGCGACATGTTCTCGCCCGCACCGGCGATCCAGACCGGCGTCGTGCGCAGCGATCGCGCCTTCTCGGCGGACGCGATGAGCACGGCCCCGCCGTGGTCGGTGACCAGGCAGATGTCGAGGAGGTTGAGCGGCCACGCGATCAGGCGGCTCTCCAGCACGTCGGCGACCGTGATCGGGCCGCCGGCGGGGTGGGTCTCCTTCGAGAACATCACGGCGCGCGGGTTGAGCGTCGCCCACTCACGCGTCGCGACGGCGATCTGCGCGAAGTCTTCCTTCGTGCTGCCGTACTGGTGCATGTGCCGCGTCATCGCGTGGGCGTAGTTCGAGGGCGCCCCGGCGATGCCGTAGGGCACCTCGAACTGGCTGGGCACCGACCACTTGTCGTCGCCCTGCGGGCGGTTCGTGCCGTTGCCCTTGTTCTTGCGCGCCGAGAACCCCGCCTCGCCGTGCGAGACGAGCGCGATGTCGATGATCCCGGCGTTGATCGCCGCCAGCGCGTGGTGGACGTGCATGACGAACGACGAGCCGCCGACGCCCGTGGTGTCGATGTACCGCGGGTGGATGCCGAGGTGCTCGGCAATCTGCGGCGAGAAGCCGACGGAGAAGACGCCGTCGATCTCCGACGGGCTGATGCCGGCCTGCTTGCAGACGTTGTTGATCGCCTCGAGGTGCAGCCGCGTCGCGGTCGTGCCTTCCTCGATATAGCCGATCTTGTTGGACTCCGCGGCGCCGACGATCGCGGCGGCCATGGACGGGTTGTTGGGCATGATGTGTCCTCCCTGTTCCCTGGCTACTCGACCACGCGCCAGTAGGCGATGCTGACTTCGTCCGAGGCTTCCTCGAACTCGATCTTCACCTTTGCGCCGATCTTGATCTCCTCCGGCTTGAGCGGGTCGACCCCGCGCAGGACGGTGAGCATCCGGGTGCCTTCGACCAGGTCGATGTAGGCCGTGACGAAGGGGGTCTCCTCGGCCCAGCCGCCGAAGGCGCGGTGCTGGACGGCGTAGGTGTGGATGCGGCCCTCGCCGCTCGCCTCGACCCACTCGAGCTGGTCGGAGTGGCAGTGCGGGCAGAGCACGCGCGGGTAGAAGTGCATGCGCCCGCAGACGAGGCAGCGCGGGAGCATCAGCTTCCCGGCTTTGCATCCGTCCCAGTACGGCTTGAAGGTGTACTGCTCGGGGTCGGGGATTGGCTTCGTGTAGGCCAACGTCCGCTCCTTCCGTCCAAACTCGTCGCCTCGCGCGTCGAACCCGAGGTGGGGCGGCGGATGCGGGCTGGGGGTGGCTGGTGGCGCTGCATGCCGACGAGGTGAACGGGCGGCCCGGAGGGGCTGGCGAACGGCCTCGGCGCACGTCTAAGGCGACTGCGGCGACTCTAGGGTGGGCACTCTAGCCGGTCAACAAGCTCGATCATGGCGGTGGCCCGGTTGTACGTTTCGTTGCGCCACGGATAGGCAGGTGCTAGTTTTCAGGCCACCGAACACACCAAATCTCGGGCAGATGCCGAGGGCACTCGGAAGGGACGCGCTGGTGATTCCGGAGCAATTCGGACGCGTCGCTATCCTGCTCGTCTTCGCGCTCGCCTTCCCGGCGCTACCGCTTGGTGCGTCGTTCCTGTTCAGCAAGCTCGGCTACCGCGTCTCGAACCCCACCCCGGTCAAAGAGGCCACGTACGAGTGTGGCGTTGAGTCCGAGGGCACCTCGTGGGGCCAGTTCCACGCCCGGTACTACCTCTTCGCGCTGGGCTTCGTGATCTTCGATGTGGACGTGATCTTCCTCTACCCGTGGGCCGTCAACCACGCGCAGATGGCCGTCAGTGTCCTGTTCAAGGCGTTCCTCTTCATCGGCATCCTCGCCTTCGGGCTGGCCTACGCGTGGCGCAAGCGCGCGCTGGAGTGGCGC
>WBXI01000365.1 GCA_008933025.1 Verrucomicrobiota bacterium | reverse complement strand
TGGGCCAGGCACCACTTGGCCATGATCGAGCCGCCGCGCGACACGATCCCGGTCATCCGGCGCGCCGTCATGGGGATGAAGCGCAGCAGGACGCCGGCGTGGATGGTGAAATAGTCGACGCCCTGTTCCGCCTGCTCGAGCAGCGTGTCGCGGAACAGTTCCCAGGTGAGTTCCTCCGCCTTGCCGCCGACCTTCTCCAGGGCCTGGTAGATCGGCACCGTGCCGATGGGCACCGGCGAGTTGCGCAGGATCCATTCGCGCGTGGCGTGGATGTTCTTGCCGGTCGAAAGATCCATCACCGTGTCCGCGCCCCACTTCGTGGCCCAGCGCATCTTCTCCACTTCCTCCTCGATCGACGACGCCACGGCGGAATTGCCGATGTTGGCGTTGATCTTCACGAGGAAGTTCCGGCCGATGATCATCGGTTCGGCCTCGGGATGGTTGACGTTGGCCGGGATGATGGCGCGGCCGGCGGCGACCTCTTCGCGGACGAATTCCGGCGTGATCGTCCTGGGAATGCGCTGGGGGAAGCGGCCGAAGATGGCGGGTTGGAAGCCATCCTTGCGATCCTGGGAGCCCGCGTGCTGCTGGGTGAGTTGGCTGCGGACGGTCTTTTCCCCGAACTGGTCCTTCAGGGCGTCGAGGCCCTGGTTCTCGCGGATCGCGATGAACTCCATCTCCGGCGTCACGATCCCCTGGCGCGCGTACCAGAGTTGGGTGACGGGGTGGCCCCGGGAGGCGCGGAGCGGGCGCCGCTTGAGGCCGGGGAACTCGACGAGGCGGTTGCGCTCGGCCTGGCTCGCGTACTCGGCGTGCTTCGCGGACAGGTAACCGTTGTCCATCGGGTGCACCGCGCGCCCGTCGTATTCCCCGACGTCGTCGCGGCGCAGGATCCAGTCGCGGCGCAGGGCGGGAAGGCCTTGGGTGACGTCGCCCTTGAACTCGGGATCGCCCCACGGCCCCGAGCAATCGTACACGCGGACCGGCGCGTTCGGCTCGACGCGGCCATTCACGGCGTTGGTGGGGCTCAGGGTGATCTCGCGGAGCGGGACGCGGATGTCGGGATGGAGGCGGCCCTGCACGTGCACGCGCGTCGACTTCGGCAACGGAACGCTGCTGTGGGGTTCGATGAACTCGGGTTTGGCGATCATGGGGACGAAAACGGACGGGTGGGGACGGAAAGGGGGTCAGGCGGGCAGGCCGAGGGAACGGGCCGCTGTGGGCGGGTTCCGGAACTGGCGCTATGTGGAGGGGCGGATTGCATTTCCCTTCGCCGGCATGACCCGGATCAGGTTCGGCGGGTCTCCCGCTTCCGGCGGGACTCTCAGCCCTGCTCACGGGCTCCCCGAACGCCTGCAGGATGCCGCAGGGTGGCGTCGGGTCAAGGCTGGTGCCGCGGGGTGGCGGGGCCCCTGTTGCCTCAAAAGTAACGACACCGGGGAGAGGCGGCCGGGAGGGAGCGGACAAGGTCGTTGACTCAAAAAGGGCGATACCGGCTGCCGAAAGGGATGCCGATGGGCCGGAATATGGCGGCGGATCGTCCTCTGGATTGGGCGGACACGGAGCCGGCCCCCCGGTCGGCGACCGAAAGCGGATCGGAAGGTCGTGGGCCTTGGGGGCCGGGCCGCGACTCCGCGGGGGCAAGTTTTCGGTTTCAAGTTTTCAGGGTGCCGCGGCGCGTGGTTGTCTCCGGCATGCCGTCGCGCGACCTGTTTGCCCCCGATGCCGCCGTGTACGAGGTGCGGACCCGCGCGCCCGGACCGGCCGGCCGGCTGCCGCTCACCGAGGAGATGCTGCGGGATTGGGCGAGCGGCGATCTCTTCGGGATGTCCCAAAACGCGGGCATGGGGTGGAACCCCGACGAATTGGCGCGGCCCCAGTTCCTGGTGTTGTCGACGCTCGGGGGCCTTCGGGGTGCCGACGGGTCGCCGATCGCGCTGGGGTTCCACACCGGGCATTGGGAACTCGGACTCCAGGTCCGCGCGGCCGCCGACGCGATCCGGGACGGGGGCGGGCTTCCTTTTGCCGCGCACGTGTCCGATCCGTGCGACGGCCGGACCCAGGGCACGGCGGGCATGTACGACAGCCTGCCGTACCGCAACGACGCGGCGATGGTGCTGCGCCGGCTCGCGCGTTCGCTGCCGCAGCGCCGCGGGCTCGTGGGGGTGGCCACGTGCGACAAAGGCCTTCCCGCGATGATGATGGCCCTGGCCGGATGTCCGGAATTGCCCGGCGTGCTGGTGCCGGGCGGGGTGACCCTGCCGCCGGAGTCCGGCGAGGACGCGGGGATGATCCAGACCATCGGCGCGCGGTTTGCCCACGGTCGGTTGACCCTGGACGAGGCCGCGGACCTGGGGTGCCGGGCCTGTGCGACGCCCGGCGGCGGGTGCCAGTTCCTCGGGACCGCCGCGACGGCGCAGGTGGTCGCCGAGGCCCTGGGCATG
>WBXI01000364.1 GCA_008933025.1 Verrucomicrobiota bacterium | reverse complement strand
CTTCACCAGGAGAGGGATCGATCCGGCGGAGGTGACGACGGTGACCGTCTTGGTGACGACGCCGAACTTGCCCGCGAGGTTCATGGTCACGCCGATCTCGCCGCCCTCGCCGGGTTTGAGCACCCAGGGGGTGGAGGGCAGTTTGGCCGCGGTGCAACCGCAGGAGGTGTGCACCGACATGATCACCGCGTCCTGCTTGGAAACATTGGTGACGGCGAACGAGAACTTCGCGTCCGGCTCGCCCGCCTTGACGTTCACCACCTTTTCCTTGGCATCGATCTTGAAGGCATCCGGCGTGGTGATCGCCGGTTGCAGCGAGGAAAACGTCGGCGCGCCGGCCACCGGAGGATACACCACGGAATTGGTCCTGAGCCGGGTGCGAACCGGGGGCACCGGGGGAAAGCCGGGCGTGGGGAGGGACGGCGGCACCTCGGCGAGGGCGGAGCCAATGCCAACGTGGAGTGACGAAAGTGCAACCAGTGCAACCAGGAAGCCGTGTCTCACGCGCATGGGCGATGGAAGTAGCAGGAAAACGGCCCTTGGCGAGCGCGTTTCGGCCTTCGTTCGCGGCCGGGTCACGCGGCGCCGCGATACCAACGATCCAGAATCCGTGGCGGCACCCCGAGCCAATGGCCCGCCAGCACGCCGCCCATGAGCAGCCACGTTCGCAGCGGACCCCGCCGCGCGAATCGCCTTGCCGACGTGCTCACTTCCGCGTCGGCCAATGCCAATCGTCCCACGGTCCCCAATCGCCGGCTCAGCTCGACGTCCTCCAGCAACGGTTGCACGGGCACCCCGCCCACGCGTTCCAGCGCCGCCCGCCGCACGAAAAGGGCTTGGTCGCCCAACACGATTCCCGTCAGCACGAAAAACATCACGGACCGCCAACGACTGCCGCGACGCACCGACGCCGGACCATCGCGGAACGATTTCCGGAATCCGCCCCCCACGACTTCCGGATCCCGCAACGTCCGTTCGACGGCGGCAAAGGCGTCGTCCGGAAGCCAGGTGTCCGCGTGCAGCATCAACACGGTGTCGCCCGAGGCCCGGCGCGCACCCTCGGCCAGTTGCCCCCCGCGCCCGCCCGTCGCCGAACACACCGACGCCCCCAACGCGCCGGCGATCCGCCGGGTCCCATCCCGGCTGCCGCCGTCCACCACCAGCAATTCCACCGCGCGCCCCGCCGCCGCCCGCCACACGCTGCCAATCGTGGCCGGAAGCCCGCGGGCCTCGTCCAAGGCGGGGATGACGACGGTGAATGTCACCCGGTTCCCGATGTGGCGGCGTCCGCGGTGCCCGGATGGAACCCGGAAAAACCCGTCATCCCGGAGGCGACGGACGATTCAGAATCCGGCGACTTTCTCGAGTTCGCGCACGCGGGCGGCGATCTGTGCGCGCGTGGTCTTCGTGGTCACCGCCACCCCGAATCCCTCGCAGCAGAACGATGCCACCACCGCGCCGTGGATGATCGCCCGGCGGAGATTGCGGTCCACCGACCCCGTCCGCTGCGAAGCCAGGAAACCCATCATGCCGCCCACGAACGAATCGCCGGCACCGGTCGGGTCGACGACCTTGCGGAGCGGGTACGCCGGCGCGACGAAAAGACCCTTGGGCGACGAGAGGATCGAGCCATGCTCGCCTTTCTTGATGATGACGTAGCGCGGCCCCATTTTGTGGATCTTGGGCAGGGCGGCCACGGTGTTGTCTTCTTCCGTCAACTGGCGGGCCTCGCTGTCGTTGAGCACGAGGCAGTCGATCCTTTTGAGCAGGCGCAGGACCTCCTCGAGGGCGATGTTCAGCCAAAGGTCCATCGTGTCCGCCACGACGAACTTCGGGCGGGCCATCTGGTCGAGCACGTGGTTCTGGATCTGGGGCGCGATGTTGGCGAGCAGGACGTACGGCGTGGTCTCGTACTCCACCGGGACCGAGGGCTGCCAATGCTCGATCACCCCGAGGACGGTCTCGATCGTCCGCCGGTTGTTCATGTTGACTTCGTACTCGCCGGACCAGTGGAACGTCTTGCCGGCCTTCACGTGCTCGAGGCCTCCCGTGCAAACATCGTGTTTCTTGTACAACGCGATGTATTTGGCGGGAAAATCACCTCCCACCACCCCCATCAGTTTCGTCGGCGAAAAGAACGAGGACGCGATGGCCGCGTGGCTCGCCGATCCCCCGAGCAAGCGCGGGTTTTCCCGCTTCGGGGTCTTGATGGAATCCAACGCGGTGGTGCCGACAACAAGGACGCTCATGGTGCAAATGGGATCGCGATCGCGAACCTCGGCACAAAGCCAACGGTGCCGGGCGTGGCGCGTCAACGCCCGGTTTCGGCAACCCTGCCGGCCGGCGGCATTTCCACCACGAGGAAGGGCGGCGACGAAAACACCACCGGCAACCCCGACAAGCGCTTGCCGGTCGGCGACGTCGTCACCACGTAGCGCGGTTGGACATCCGGTTGGGGCACCG
>WBXI01000363.1 GCA_008933025.1 Verrucomicrobiota bacterium | reverse complement strand
TTCCCAATTCGGGATCTCGCCATCCTCGACCTTGGTGGACGACTCGATGTTCACGACGCGGGAGCCGCGGGGCAAGAGCTCGTCGCGCGCGAAAGCCGGCAGGGTTTCCCACGTGTGGTATTCGTTTTCGCCGATCACCAGAGCGATGGTTTTCTTCCTGTCGCCCTTGAAGTGGAACGGTTCGCCGCCGAGGAAATCGCTGCTGGCAATGCTGGGGGCCCAGAATTTCTCGATGTGCTCGACCACGAGTTCGGTGCCGCGGAAATGCGACACGAACGGCGGTTTGCGGTGGTTGTACATCGAGTCCGTGAGGTCGCGGACGAGGACGACGTTCTGGCCTTGGCGCACCATTTGACGGATCGAGAAGGGCCTGCCGAGGACGCACAAGTTGATGTGCACGCCCATCACGACGACGTTGGTGATGCCGCGCTGGCGCATGAGGTAAAAGGCTTCCGCGGAATCGGTGATCGCGTCGCCTGGCTCGATGCCGATCGCGGGGTGCTGCCGGGACCATGCCTTGTAGCTCGGGCAATCGGGGCAGCCATCGCAACCGCCGTCGGAATCGTCGATGGGCAACGGGGCCTCCTTGTCGGGCTTCAGCGAGCACCAGCCCTCGAGGGGCACGGTGGTCGCCACCTTGGGCGCCGCCTGCGCGAGCCTGCGGCCGGGATGGTCCTTGTAAAAATCCATGGTGTCGCTCGGGCAATGGATCACGAGGCAGCCGCGCTGGCGGGCCACGCGGACCATCTCGTTCATGCGGGGAGCCATCTCGGCGACGCGTTCGGTGGCGTCCGGACAATGGTGGCGGTCCCACATGTCGCAGATGACGACGGCGGTGCGGGCGGCTTCCCAATGGACGGTGCCGTCGACGACCTGCCAGTCGTTGGAACCGGGGCCGGTGGCGGTGCGCTTGCGGGTGTGGAGTTCGAGATCGGCGGCGGCACCGGACGGCGTGGTGATGCTCGCGGCGAGCAGGGCGAGGGCAAGGGCGAGCCATCGGCGGGGAATCATCGGTGCAAGTTAAAGGTGGACGGAATCGCAATGGAAGCGCCCAAATCGGGCGGTTGGGATCGCCGAAACGGGAGGCCCGAATGGGGTCGGGACCAAAATTTCAGAAAAACCTATTGCAGCAGCCGGGTACATTGGTACTTTCTGCGCTCCGTTTCGCCGTCTAGGGCGAGACACGAATTTTTTCCCGGCTGCAATGCCCACGATTAATCAATTGGTCCGCAAGGGCCGAAACAAGTTGGCCTACAAGAGCAAGGCGCCCGCGCTCGAGTCGAATCCGTTTCGACGCGGCGTCTGCCTCCAGGTCATGACCCGCACCCCGAAGAAGCCTAACTCCGCGATGCGGAAGGTGGCGAAGGTGCGATTGACCAACGGCAAAGAGGTCATTGCGTACATCCCGGACGAGGGTCACAACCTGCAGGAGCACTCGATCGTGCTCGTGCGTGGTGGCCGTGTGAAGGATCTTCCCGGTGTCCGCTACCACATCGTCCGCGGAACCTTGGATGCCGCGGGTGTCGAGAAGCGCCGCGTGAGTCGTTCCAAGTACGGCGTCAAGCGCCCCAAGGCTGCGAAGACGGCTGCCAAGTAACCGGCGCCGACACGTTGCCTCTCTAGTATAGTCCACCGTTCCACCGAAACTTTCCCCAATCCCGCACCCGTTCTTTGTATGTCCCGTCGTCGTCGTGCCGAGCGGCGTCCCGTTGTGTCGGACGCCAAGTACAACAGCGCCATCGTGGCGCGCCTTGTGAATACCGTCATGCAGGGCGGTAAGAAGAATACCGCGCAGCGCATCGTGTACGGTGCCCTGGAAGCGATTGCCGAGAAGAACCCCGGGACCAGCCCGTTGGAAGTTCTTCAGCGGGCCGTCGACAACGCGAAGCCCCGGATCGAGACCAAGGCCCGCCGGGTTGGCGGTGCCACCTACCAGGTCCCGATGGAGGTTTCGGTCGACCGCCAAAACTCCCTGGCCATGCGTTGGATCGTCGGGTACGCCGACGACCGCAAGGGTGTTCCCATGAAAGAAGCGTTGGCCACCGAGTTGATGGAAGCCTTCCAAGGGCAGGGCAACGCGATCCGCAAGCGCGACGACGTCCACAAGATGGCCCAGGCCAACAAGGCGTTCGCACACTTCCGCTGGTAATCCGAGAACGCGATCCGCGCCCCGATGCGACATCGGGGCGTTTTTCATCCCCCGAAATCGACGACATCCGCCGAAGCCCCATGAGCGACGCTGCCATCAACGCCGAACTGAATTCGCCCAACCGCCAGTACCCGTTGGAGCGCACCCGCAACATCGGCATCGCCGCGCATATCGATGCCGGCAAGACGACGACGACCGAGCGGATCCTTTTCTACACCGGTCTGATCCACAAGATCGGCGACGTCGATGACGGCAACACCGTCACCGACTGGATGGAGCAGGAGAAGGAGCGCGGCTTCACCATCACCTCGGCG
>WBXI01000362.1 GCA_008933025.1 Verrucomicrobiota bacterium | reverse complement strand
TCTGGGCGAGAAGATTTGCGAGCGATTGCGGCGGTTTGCTCATGAGTAACTAGAACGCTAGTTACATATGGACAAAAAAGAAGAGCAAACTCGTCTCTCTTCACATTTTCGTCATGCACCCCGTCCGGACGGATGCCGTCGGCCTCCCGGTGGGTGGCCGACGGGTTCCACGCCCGGGGCCGATCCCCCGGTCGCGCGTTCTTTGCACCCCGCGTCGATTCGTCCACGCTGGCCCGGTGATCGCCGCATTCGTACGTCGCGTTGCCGCCTGTCTGGGTTGGGTCTGGATCGCCGGGGCCGTGCTGGGTTGGAACCAAGCCCGGTCCGCCGAGCCCAAGGACATCCGGGTCGAGCGTCTCTTCGGACCGGAGATTCCCACCGGCGACTACAAACACCCGGCCAGCATCACGGAACTCGCCAACGGCGACCTGTTCCTCGCGTTCTTCAGCGGCGAGGGCGAGTACAAGGACAACGCCGCCGCCGTCTTCGGCTCCCGGTTGCCCCGGGGTTCCCGCCGTTGGTCGAGGCCGGTCGCGATCGCCACGAATCCGTTCCACGCGCTGGGCAACGCGGTGCCGTGGCAGGCCCCCGACGGTGTCGTCTGGTTGTTCTACGTGACCCGCTACGGCGAATTGTGGGACGCCTCCCGCATCACCGCCAAAATCTCCCACGACGGCGCCCGGACGTGGTCCGAGTCGTTCATGCTCACCTTCGAGGCCGGCACCATGGTGCGGAACCGACCCATCGTCCTCGGCACCGGCGAGTACCTCCTGCCGGTCTACCACGAAGTCGGCAACGACCCGGAGTCGGTCGGCCGCGATTGCACGTCGTCTTTCCTCCGCTTCGATCCCAAGACCCGGAAGTGGTCGGAGTCCAATCGCGTCCACTCCCGCCTCGGCAACATCCAACCCGCGCCCGCGGTGATCGACGGCGATCGTCTCGTCGCCTTCTGCCGCCGCGGCGGCGGCTACGAGGGACAACCCGACGGTTGGCTGGTGCGGACGGAGTCGAATGACGGCGGCCGGACATGGTCGGCCGGGACGGACTCCGAATTCCCGAACCCCAATGCCGCGGTGGATTTGCTCCGCCTCGCCAACGGGCACCACTTGCTGGTCTACAACAACAGCTTCTCCGACCGCACGCCCCTGACGGTGGCGATCTCGACCGACGGGGCGCGGACTTTTCCCCATCGGCGCGATCTCCTGGCGGATCCGAAGGGCGACTACGGTTACCCGACGGCGATCCAGACCCGCGATGGGCTGGTGCACGTGGCCTTCACGTCGGACGAACGGAAGGTCGTCCGGCAGGCAGTGTTTGCCGAGTCGGCGATTCTTCGGCAGCGTTGAACCCATTCCATCCGCATGAAACTCCGTCCCGACTGTCTCGCCGTGGCCTTCGCGTCGATCGCCTTGGCCGCGGGATGCGCCCATCACCCCGATGCCGCCGCGCGCCGGGAACTGGGCCGCGCCCTGACTTTGCACGCGGGATTCGACGGCACCACCGACGCGGCGTACGCGCGGGGCGACCGGCGGTTGCAGGTGGGTCCGCAATGGGGAAAGCCCCGGCCGGTGAAGCCGGGCCTGCCCCCGGGGAACGCGGTGTCCATTGCCCCGGGCGCCGGGTTGCACGGCGATGCCCTGCGGTTCGACCGGAAGATCCAGGAACTCGTGTGCTATCTGGCCGCGGGCAACATCGGGTACCGCACCAACGACTGGAGCGGGACGGTCTCGTACTGGCTCAAGCTCGATCCGGAGCGCGATCTGGAACCGGGTTATTGCGACACGATCCAGATCACGTCGAAGGCCTGGAACGACGGTTCGTTCTTCAACGACTTCAGCAAGGACGAGAAGCCACGATTGTTCCGGCTCGGGGTTTTCTCGGATCTGGGGGTCTGGAACGGGACCCGGAAGGCGGATGCAGTTTCGACGGCTGAACAACCGATGATCCCCGTGACGCACCCGCCTTTCGGCCGCGACCGCTGGACCCACGTCCTGTTCACCTGGGAGCACTTCAACACGGGGCGTGCGGACGGCCGCGCCCGGTTCTACCTCGACGGCGTCCTCCAGGGGGAACTGGGACCGTCGGTGCAGACGTTCACCTGGGACATCCCCACGACCCGCATCATGCTTGGCCTTGCCTACACCGGGTTGATGGATGATCTGGCGATATTCGACCGCGCGCTGGCCACGGACGAGATCGGGGTGTTGCGGCGCCTGGCAGGCGGGGTGGCCGAACTGCACCGTTGACGATTCGCGCCGCCGGTCCCGTCGGACCGCGGGAACTCGGCAAAACGGCCCGGGATGGAGATCCCGGGCCGTGGCGCGTGGGGATTGGATTCCGCCGCTTAGAGCCCGTCTGAAAACTAGGGAGGGGTCCTGTTTTTGAGGAAATGGCTCGATGGCGAGGGGACAGCATCGAGGGAGTCCCGCGAATGCGGGATGACCGACAAGCAACGAAGCCAGCGGGCCG
>WBXI01000361.1 GCA_008933025.1 Verrucomicrobiota bacterium | reverse complement strand
TGCCCTCGTTGCCGTTCATTTTCGCGGCGTCGTATTCCCAGACCGTCTTCTTGTCCGGCGACATCTCGACGACCCGCGTCCAGCCCTGCTGGAGCAGGATGTTGCCGTTGGGGAGCAGCCATGCGTCGTGGATGGCGCTGACCTTGGTTTCCCATTCCAGGGAGCCGTCCGGGGCCACGATGGCCAACCGGCCCGTGGAATCGTCCGCCGCCAGCAGCCGGCGCTTCGGGCCGGTCTGCTCGGCGTGGAGACACAGGAGGGGAACGGTGGCGCAAATCGCGGCCAGCGTCGCGTAGCGCAGCGCACGGGTAATCATGGGCGGATGTTAAGGATCGACCGCCGGGAGGACACCAGATTTTCGGCTCAATCTTCCAGATTCCAGAAGGAGTGCGTGACGACGCCCTTGGAGTCGATCGCCCAAAGCTTCCGGTAGGCGACCCACTCGACGTGCCCATCGAGCAGCGTGGTGTTGGCGCCGTTGCCATGGACGGTGGGGCGGCCGGAGTTGAACGGGGTGTCCGGGTAGGCCGCCATGGTGTCCTTCTGCCCGTCGCCGTCCAGATCGAGCGCGAACCGGTAGTTGGGGTCGAGCGGCGAGTAGACGTAGTGGGTGATGGTGTCCATGTACATCAACGCGTCCCCGGGCCGGGCGATCCGGGTGACCTTGAGCGGCCGCACGCGGTCGCCGTAGTAGAAGGGACCGCTGAGGGGATCGCCATAGGCGCCGAAGTTGGCGCCGATCCAGCAGTTCCAGACCCCGGACCCGCGGCTCGCCGGCGGCTTGGAAAAGGGCACGGGACCGATGCTCCCGCCCGGGCAGCTGCGGATGGCGTTGGTATAGATGTCGGTGAGCCCGAACTGGACGCCGGACTGGGTGGTCTTGAGGACGTAGGGAGCGAGTTTGGCGTGCCAAAACGCCCGGGTATAATCCGCTGAATTGTCGCCGAACAGCGGCAGGGCGTCGTCGAAGTCGCCGAGGTACATCGCGGTGGCCATGCTCCAGTTGCGCATGTTGGACATGCATTGGGTCTGCTTGGCCTTCGACTTCGCCTTGCCGAGCGCGGGAAGCAACATCCCGGCGAGGATCGCGATGATGGCGATCACCACCAGCAGTTCGATGAGCGTGAAGGCTCCATGGCGGCGTCCCCCACCGGGCCCCGGGGTGGTGCTCGTGCGACGGGTTGCTGCCGGCGTGCCCATGGGTACCGTTCCCGATCAGAAGGTCGCGATCGGGTTGACCGGCGAACCGGTTGCTCCTGGAACCGCCAGCGGCGCCACGGTCAGCAGGAATTCCCAACGCCCACGCTCCTTCGCCGCCGCGCTCACCGCCTCGAGATCGCAACTGTCGAGGATCCAGACCCCCATCGCCACGATGCAAAGCTGGTGGATCGGCATGGGGACGTCGGCGATCCCGGAGGGCAACACGTCGCTGGCGGCGTCGCTGCCGACCACCGCCACGTCCCGCTCCTTGAGCCAGCGCGCGCACGAACCATGCAGGCCCGCCCATTTGTCGCCCCAGGGTCCTTTCGCCGCCCGCCGGGCCCAGCGCCCGGTGCGCACGATCACGACGTCGCCGGGACCGACCCGGATCCCGGCCCTGCGTTCCCAGGCATCGAGGTCCTCGGGATAGATGGCGGTGCCGGGTTCGAGGTAGGGGACGCCCTTGAGGACGGGGATGTCCATCAGGATGCCGCGGGTGAGGATGCCTTCCTTGAGGTTCGCGACGCCCAGCTTCCGGGCCCCGCTGCCGGTGACCTCGGCCTGGGAATAGCCGTTGTACATCCGGCCCCCGTGGAACATGTGGCAAAGGCTGTCGACATGGGTGTGCACCATGCCGTGGTACGAGACCATGAAATTGTCGGAGGCGGCGAAGCCGGTGTTGTTGGTGCCGGTGCGCTCCATGGAGTGGACGAACGGGGAACCGTTGTCGGCCGCCCGCTGCTTCTCGACGTCGCGGGCGAGCGACACCGAGGTGCCGTCCCGGACCAGCGCCACCGCCTGGCGGCGCTTGGCGGGGGTGACCAGATTGAGCGCGCCGAGTTGGTCGTTGGTGCCCCAGCGGCCCCAATTGCTGAGTTCGACCATACCCCTTTCGAAATCCAGCCGCGAAGCCATCTGCGGGGCCGGGGTTGCATCCCGGGCCAGCACCGGGGCGAGGACATGGAATCCCGCGAGCAGGACGAGGAGGCAACGCATGGGGATAGAACGCCGCGTCGCGGGGCGGCATGTCAATGCGCCATGCGGCGCGCTACGGATTCGCGGGCGAGCGTCTCCCGCGGTGGTTGTCGGCGCCGACCGGGCCCGGATTTCGGGTCAGGGAACCCGTCGCGGCCTTCCGGCTTTCCGGCCTTCCGGTTCGCCACGCCCGCCCCCAGCACCCCACACCGTCGGGGGAGACCCGATTTGCCGGCCCCGGACACCCATTGCATCGACACGGGAAAGGCCCAACCGCGCCATCCGCATCCAACCCACGTGTT
>WBXI01000360.1 GCA_008933025.1 Verrucomicrobiota bacterium | reverse complement strand
CACTTCAAAACCAGCCAGTCCGAGGTGGGGTGGTTCATAGGGTGTTCTGCACGTTAATCAAGGAGTCCCGCTCGGTCCGCGAGGCTAAACGAGCCGGGGGCCGCTGCTTCGAGCTTCAGCTCGCGGCCCCGGCGGTCGCCGGAGACACGCTGGCCACCGGGGATTTTCCCGGACGGAGCAACGGGGAGTCCTTCACCCGGTAACTGCGGCCCTTGATGGCGATGACCTCGGCATGGTGCAGGAAGCGGTCGAGGATCGCGCCGGCGGCCGGGACATCGCCCAGGAGCTTGCCCCACTCCTCCAAGGGACGGTTGCTGGTCATGATCGTCGAGCGGTTTTCATAACGACGCATGATCACCTCCAGCAGGTATTCGCCCGAATGCTTGGGCAAAGCCTTGAGGCCCATGTCGTCGATCAGCAACAGGTCCGGCTTGAGATATCGGCGCAGGACCCGGTCCTGGTGGTTCACGGCCTCGTCCTGGAGGAAGTCGCGGACCATGTCGAATATCGAGCGGTACAGGACGGTGAAACCCATCCGGATGGCCGACTGGCCGATGGCTTGTGCCAGATGCGTTTTGCCCACGCCGGGCGGGCCCAGGAAGAGCACGTCGGTGTGCTCGCGCAGGAATTTGCCGGCCGCCAACTCGAAGATGCGTTTGCGCGGGATGCCGGGGTTGAAGCTCCAGTCGAAGTCCTCGAGGCTCTTGGGATGGCGGAAGTCCGCCGCCTGGGTCCGACGGCCGAGTTGGCGTTGGTGACGGATGTTGATTTCGTCCTGAAGAATCAGTTCCAGGAACTCGCCGTGGCTCAGTTGGCTGGCGGCGGCTTCCTGCAAGCGGGCCGGCAGGCTCTGGGCCAGTCCGGAGAGACGGAGTTGTTTGAGGGCGGTGTCCAGTGCGGCGGTGGTCATGGGTTTTGATCGAAGCAGTCGGGAGTTAGCTCGGCGTAATCGTCGAGATTGCGGATGAGGGGATGGACTTCCAGAAAGCCCAGCGGGAGCTGCGGGGAGGGTTGGGCCAGCAGGACCTTGAGTTCGCGCAGGCGCCAGGCGCCTTGGTCGAGGGCCCGCTGGGCGGCCACCTCGATCACGCCTACGGGATGTTTGTCGGCCAGGCCCAGGAAGCCCTGGAGCACCCGGATGCCCTCGACCCCACGGACGGCGTACATCGCCTGGGTCCATGCACCGCAGGCGCCTCCCATGATCGCGGCCCGGCCCAGCATCCAGTCCACGCCCCGCTCCAGCCACGCCCGCTTGTGGCTGTGGATATGGGCGTCGTCGGTCCGGAAGCCCCCCGGATCGGCCCGGGCATGCAGGGCGATGGGCTTCATGCGGTCATCGAAGATCCGGACCAGACGGGCCTCCCAGCGCACCCACACCTCCAGACCCATGTATTCCGGTGGCACGGAGTAATAGGCCTTCTCCAACTCGATGTGGCCGTCGCGGTGGACCGAGCGGCGGCCTTCGCTGAAGACCGGGAACAGCCCGGCGGGCAGCGGCTGCAAGCGGGGTTGTTCGACGTCCCGAAACTGCTGACCCACTTGTCGTCGCGTGGTCCCGTGCAAGCGGGTGTCGGCCACGGTGCGCTCCCAGTCGGCCAAGTGGAGGTTCTGTGCCGCCAGACTGGCGAACTCGCGGCCCTTGAGCGCGTTGTTCTGGCCGTATTTGACGCCCGCCTCGACCTTGCCCTTGTGGCGGGGCATTGCCGGCCGCGTGGGCAGCATCACCGTGCCGTAGTGCGCGCAGAAATCCCGGACCTTGGGATTGAGTTCGGGCTCGCACCAATCCACCCGCTTCACCGCGGCGCGCAGATTGTCGACGACCAGCTTCGCCGGGACCCCGCCAAAGGACCGGAAGGCGTTCTCCAGACCACGGATGAACTGCTCGGTGGTCTGGCGCCACATCGCCTCGCTGTAGCCTTTGCGCGAGTGGCTCAGGATGACCCGCAGGAGGTGGGGGCGGCGGCGGCGGCCACTCCCGTCGATCACCCAGGCCCCCTGGCCGAAATCAATCTGGGCTTCCTCCCCGGGCTCGCTCTCCCAACGACGGAAGGGCAGTTCGGCAGTCGGGCGCAGGCGCCGCACGAAGCGCTTCACCGCCGTGTAGTTGCCCGCGAAGGCGTGGTCGCTCACCAGATCCTGATAGATCCGCTGGGCCGAGAGTCCCTGCTCGATGCCCACGCCGATCACCGCGCGGAACGCCTCGCATTGACTGCGACGACCGGCCACCGAGCCGGTGGGCGGAATGGCCGGGTTTGCCTCCGGGCCTTGAGCCGGCAAGTCACCGGAGCCGGGGGCCGGAATGGCCGGGTTTGCCCGACCCAGATGGCGGCCGACGGTCTCGCGGTCGATGCCCAGCTCGCGGGCAATCCGCCGCCGGGACCAACCCTTCGATGACAGGGCCTTGATCGCTTCGCAGGTGTTCACGCAGAGGTGATTCATCGCCGCGACGAACCCCGTTGGGAGTCCCCGCGGCAATGAGCTTGTTCACCTCAGATCCCTGGCTGGTTTTGAAGTGCCCTTTGCT
>WBXI01000359.1 GCA_008933025.1 Verrucomicrobiota bacterium | reverse complement strand
GGTGGGCCAAGAGGGGCCTGTGTTGGGGTGTTCGACAAAAAACATCCTACTCAAACTCACCCATGGCCCACCCGGAAAACTCTGACCTCCTGAACACCATCGTGCAACTGCTCTCCGAGCAAGGTTCCGATGGTTTCGCCGAGGGCATCCGCCTCATCGTCAACGAGGCCATGGCCCGCGAGCGCTCCTCCGCCCTCCGCGCCGAACCCTACCAACGTTCCGAGGGGCGTCTCGGCCACGCCAACGGTTTCAAGGACAAGACCCTTTCCACCCGCGTCGGTCGCATCACCTTCGATGTCCCCCAGGGTAAGCGTCATGCCGAGCACCTCGCTCAGACATGCCATAAATGTGATAGCGGGATCGGTATGACACTTATGCCGCGAGCTGTTGGCGCTTCGTCCGGGCGGCGGTCCAGCCCGAGGGCGTGAGCGAATCCAGATCCTTGTCGAGCGTCGTCGGGATCCGCTCCAGCACGTATCGCAGGTACTCGTAGGGATCGATGCCTCGGCGGCGGCAGCTCTCCACCACCGTGTACAGGATCGCACCGCGCTCGCCCGCCTCCTCGTCGCCCACGAACAACCAGTTCTTCTTTCCGATGGCGGTGGGCCGGATCGCGTTCTCCACGGTGTTGTTGTCGATCTCCACCCGGCCGTCCGCCAGGTACACCACCAGCCCGTCCCACTCGCCCAGCGCGTACGAGATCGCCTTGCCCAGCGCGCTCTTGGGCAAGTGCGCCGGCTTGAGCCGCAACAGGACGCGGCGAAGCCGCTCGACGATCATGCGGCTCTCCGAAGCCCGGACCGCCTCCCGCAGCCGCGGACCCGCCTTGGTCTCGCGGAGCCGGGCTTCCACCCTGTATAGCGCTTGGATCTGTCTCATGATCCATCCCGCCTGCCGCGGCGATCGTTTCATCGCCTCGTGGAATTTCCGCCGCGCGTGCGCCCAGCAACCCGCCAGCGTGATCGGGTGCGGGTGCCGCCGGGCAAAGGTCTCGTACGCGACATACCCATCGCATTGCACCGTCCCTCGGAAATCCACCGGCAGCACGTTGGATATGCACTTGGCCCCGCGGCTGATTTCCCAATGGAAAACCACGTCGCCTCCCGGCCGCGCGCAGGTCCACAGGTAGCCTTGGCCCGTTCGTACCCTTCCGGGATCCAGATATTCCACCGGAGTCTCGTCGACTTGCACGTATCCACCGCCCATCACCCCGGTCCGGATCCGCTTGTAAACCGGCTCCAGCCATCCCGCCGCCAACTCCAACCACCGGCAGAGTGTCTGCCGGGGGAGATCCACCCCATGGCGCGTGGCGAAGATCCGTGACTGCCGGAAGAGCGGGATGTGGTCGCAGAATTTCGCAACGATGATGTAGGCCAGCAGGCCGACGGCCGGAAGACTGCGCTCCTGAAGCCGCGCGGGGAGCGGTGCAATGACCGGTGCGGTCTCGCGGTCGTCCCGGCGCACGTAGCGCGGGCGCACCAACCGGCGGCGCAGGAAGCGACCGGGCTCGTAATCCAGTTGCTCGCTCACTTCCTCGCCAATCCGGCGCCATGCACCCGGATTGGCCACGACTTCCGCTGGTTCCAACACCTGCTCCACGATGGGAAGGTGATCGGGAATGCGGGGCTTGCGCGGCTCGTGGGTCGAGGCGACCCGGGGCTCCGGCGCCCGGGCGGGCAGCGGGGGCTCGGGCGGCGCGATGAACTCGGGCTCGCCAACGAGGGCGAGTGCCAGTTCGAGCTGGCTCGGGGAAAGCTTCTCGCTGGAGGAACCGAAGATCCGGCGCACCAGCAGCGCGACCTTCTGGCGCAGGATCTCGTTCTCCCGTTGCACCGACTCCAGAGCCGACAATGCCGCCACAAGCTGGCTGGTAAGTTCGGCTTCGCGCGGTGTCATCGGTGACGCCGACAAACAGAGCAAATGCAGGACCAATCTCGCGCCTGCAACAACGTGATATAAGACCTATTCGCGTTGGTACCACGGGCGCAACTTGGCGTCCCGCAGATCCACGCCGTCGGTGAGCAGGGCCAGCGCCTCCGGGGTGAGCGAGAGCTTGGCGGAGCCCGCGGCATCGGGTGCGGGCCATGAGAAAGTGCCCGCCTCGAGCCGCTTTGTGCAGACCCAGAGGCCCGTGCGATCCCAGAAGAGGATCTTCAGGCGGTTGCGTCTCCTGTTGGTGAAGACGAACAAGGCTCCCGAGGTGGCCGTCTCCTGGAGGCGCTCGGTGACCAAAGAGTGCAGTCCTTCGAAACCCTTGCGCATGTCGCAGGGATCGAGGGCCACGAACACCCGGAGACTGCCTGCGAAGGTCAGCACGGGCGGAGACTCCGGAGGAGTTCGGCGGCCAGGGGCAGTTGCGAGCGCTCGGTGATCCGCAGTCGTCCGCCGCCGGGCAGTTCCAACTCCAAAGGTTTGCCGCCGGCTGAGGGGGCAGTCTCCGCCTCGACGAACCGCATGGGCTTCGAGTCGTCTTTCCTGCCCCGGATGCCCGGCAGGGCCTTCCCGGCCACCCGGCTTTGCCGAATCCACCCGGCGAAAGTCGGGTACTTGACGCCCACGTGGGCGGCGAAGGCGATGCCGGTCATGCCGCTGCC
>WBXI01000358.1 GCA_008933025.1 Verrucomicrobiota bacterium | reverse complement strand
GCGCGATGCGATGGATCTTCACGGCATCGCCGTAACCTCCGCCGGAACCGCTGTTGTCGCGCCCCGTGTAGAGCGCGCCGTCCGCGCCGAAGGAGAGCGACAGCGGGTCCGTGACGACCGCGTGGACCGACACCGCCGCGTTGGTCACGATGGGTTGCGCGTGTAGGCCGGCGAGCGGAAGGGCGATCGCGACGAGAAGGGAGGCTGCAAAGGTTTTCATGGTCGGGACTCCGACCACGCCGGACGGTTTTGCCAGCCGGCGGATCGGTCCACCGCCACACTCCCTTTCGCCGCGGCCCAGCGCTCGGCCGGAATTGGCAATCGGTGGGCCGAATTTGAAGGCCGGTCGCGCCCGCGCCGGGTGCGTCGCGGCGTTGCCGGACCCTACGGCGTTCGCGGGGCGATCCGTGGTTTGTCCGGGAACGGGCCGTCGACGCCGTCCGGCGGCAGTTGTTCGGCAAACCGGTCGTCGTCGCCGAGTTCCTTCTTGAGCCGGGCCACGACGGCCTTCTGCGACGGCTCTTCGTAGAGGTTGTGCAGTTCGTCCGGGTCCCGGCGCAGGTCGTAGAGTTCCCACTGATCCTTTTTCCAGAAGTGGATCAGCTTGTGCGTGTCGGTCCGGACACCGTAGTGCGCCCGGGTGTTGTGGTGCCCGGGATCGTGGTAATAGCGGTAGTAGAAGCTGCTCCGCCAGTCCCCGGGACGCTTGCCCTTCATCAAGGGCACCAGGCTGCGGCCCTGCATGTCCGGCGGCACCGGCAATCCCGCCGCATCCAGAAAAGTCGGCGCGAAGTCCGGGTTGATCGCCAGGGCCTTCTGGACGGAACCCGGTCGGATCGTTCCCGGCCACCGCACCAGCAAGGGCATCTTGATCGAGGGCTCGTACATGAACCGCTTGTCGAACAACCCGTGGTCCCCGAGGAAGAAACCCTGGTCGCTCGTGTAGATCACGATCGTGTTCTCGCGGAGTCCGTTCGCGTCCAGCCAGTCCAGCAGGCGCCCGACGTTGTCGTCCACCGACTGCACGCAGGCCAGATAGTCCCGCATGTAGCGCTGGTATTTCCACGCGTCGAGCGCCTCGCCCTTCAGCACCTTCCTCGTTCCGTCGACCTCGGTTTCCACTTCCGTCGGCACCGAGCCCAGCCAGCGGTTTCGCTCGGGCCCCTGGAGACCCGCCGGCGGCACCAGCTTGAGGTCGCCCCGGGTCAGGTCCGCGAACACCCGCTGCCGGTTCTCGCGCAGCGCGTCGGTGCGGCCCGCGTAGTCGTCGCGCAGCGTCGCCGGTTCCGGAATGGCCTTCCCGGCGAACATCGCGCGGTGCTTTTCGTCGGGCTCCCAACCGCGGTGCGGCGCCTTGTGGTGGCACATCAGGAAAAACGGCTTGTCCTTCGGACGCCCCTTCAGGAAGTCGATCGCCAGATCGGTGATCACGTCCGTCACGTAGCCCTTGATCTGGGTGCGGCCTTCCGCAACCAGGAAATCCGGATCGAAATAGACGCCCTGTCCGGGCAGGACGATCCACCGGTCGTTCCCGGTGGGATCGCTGCCCAGATGCCACTTGCCGATCATGCCGGTGTAATAACCGGCCTCGTGGAGGTACTTCGCGACGGTCGGTTGCGATCCGTCGAAACGGTTGAACGCCGGCACCCCGTTCCGGTGCGAATACTTGCCGGTGATGATCGTGGCGCGGCTCGGCGTGCAGATGGAATTCACCGCGAAACAACGGTCGAACCGCATGCCTTCCCGGGCGATCCGGTCGAGGTTCGGCGTCCGGTTGACCACGCTTCCGTACGCGCCGACGGCGTGGGCGGCGTGGTCGTCCGTCATGATGTACAGGATGTTCGGCCGACGTGGCGTCGCGGCGGTCGCCGGGTCGGGACGCCCAAAAACGGCGAGCACGCAGGCCGCCGCGAGAAACGGGACGAGGGATTTCATGGCCGGTGGGCCAGCCTAGAACTCCCGTCGTCGGCAGGTCAACGGACGGCGGAAAGGGGACGGGTTCGAGATCCATCCGCTGCCGCCGATGGATCTGGACAGGTTCCCCGGGCGTGCGTGTCGTATCGGGCAACCAACGCATGAGAATGCCCCTGTTCCTGGCTCTGTGGACGGTCACGACGTCCCTGTTCGCCGACTTCCGGCCCGCGATCGCGCGTCTCGCGCTGGACCGGGATCGAGTCCCGTCCGGCGGCACGGTTCGGGCCACCTTCACCTTCCGCTCCGGCGGCCCGGCGTCGGAGGCCTTGGTCGCGTTCGTCCATGTCGTCCGTCCCGATGGATCGCATCTGGGTGCGGATTTCGTCCCGAACCTCCCGACCACCGCGTGGCCCAAGGGTGGCCTCGTCCGCGAGGGACCGTTGCCCATCGTGGTCCCGGCCGACGCCATCCCCGGCGCTTACCGCATCTGGCTGGGTTGGTTTTCGCCCGCTTCGGGCGAGCGCTTCCCTCTCGAGAACCCGGACCGCGAACGTGGCTCGCGCGAGTACGATGTCGGTGGCTTCGAGGTCGTGCCCGCGGGAACGGCCGCCGTCGCCAAGCCCGTCGGCTTCGATTGGCTTCCGGTCGATGACGCCGGGATCGCCTCGGCAGCGGCCGTCGTGGCGCCGGCGGC
>WBXI01000357.1 GCA_008933025.1 Verrucomicrobiota bacterium | reverse complement strand
GCGCGGTGAAGCGGAAGGCGCGGGGTTATAGAAGCACGGACTATCTGGTCACGATGCTCTACTTCGTGGCCGGAAAGCTTTCGATGCCCTCATATCCCAGCCACGGAAAGTAGCGAGGAACCTCCCAGGTTCCTCGCTGTTTGCTGTGGCTGGGGGACTTGGTAGCAGGGCAACGGTGTCCGGGGGAACTAAAGATAGGCAATCATCGCGTCCCGCAGGTGTCGCAGGGCAGCGATCCAACGAGGGGCAATGGGGTCAGTCCCATAACATTGACATATGAGCGGAAGGCAGGCAGGCCTCGTCCATGGCCCGCCCCTTGAGGATCCATGTGCCGGACGGCCGGTACCACGTGATGATCCGTGGGAACGGCGGGGCGGCGATCCACCGGGAGGACGACGACCGCCGCCGGTTTCTCGGGCTCGTGCCCGGGCCTCCCGAACGCTTCGGGACCGAAATCCACGCGTTCGTGCTCATGGACAACCACTACCACTTCTTGGTTCGTTGCCGGCGGGCCGATCTCAGCGAAACGTTGCGGTGGCTCCAGACGAACCCTTGGCGCGAGATGTCGGAACGGCGCGAGATTGTCAATAGTATGGGACTGCCCCATTGCCCCTCGATTCATTTGCATTGCGGCCTGCTCGCTCGCTGACCCGCACAACGGGCCTTTGTCACCAAGGTGCTCGAGGCGCTTCATTACTTCCACGCCCCCCTCGGCTGCTACCGGCTGGAACGAAAGTTGCCGGGGGGGATTGCTCCCCCACTGGAGTTCGGCGCCTTTCCACGGCGCACTCAGACAGGCTCTTACCAATCCGTGTCTCTCGCCAACCCTCCCGCTCTGCCGGGCAACCGAGGAATCTCCGGACGGGGTGACGAAAGATGAACTTTTCATCGAAACGAACACCGAGCTCTCCACGAGGGAGGCTCCTCGCAGGAGATTCAAGGCATCGTCGCGGCGTGGAAGGCCGGCGCCCTCGGCCGCAAAGCCATGCTCGACCTGTCCCGGCGTGGCGAAACTCTGCTGGAAAAGGCGACAAATGGGGAGGAACTCACACTCCTGGCGACGCCGGCAGTGAACACGGCGCGCGGCAGCGGTCGACAAGGAACCCACGTCGGTGAAAAGCGGGCTTGTCCATCATCAACCGACCCGCTTTGCATTCGCCTTCCACAGGCTTTTTCCCCCGCCGTCAAAGTGGGATTACACCCCATAGCGAAACCGCCCTACCGCGGCATCGTTGATCGCGGCTCCCGTGCTGAACGCGGAAGACCGATTTCGAAAACAACGCTTTTCCCCGGATGCCGACACCGAACCGAAAGAAGGTGGGCAAAGGGGTCAGTCCCATAATATTGAGATATGAGCGGAAAGCGGGGAGGCTTCGGCCATGGCCCGCCTCTTGAGGATCCATGTGCCGGACGGCGGGCACCACGTGATGAGCCGTGGGAACGGCGGGGCGGCGATCTACCGGGATGACGACGACCGCCGCCGGTTTCTCGGGCTCGTGTCCGGGCTTCCCGAACGCTTCGGGACCGAAATCCACGCGTTTGTGCCCGTGGACAACCACTACCACCTATTGGTTCGTTGCCGGCGGGCCGATCTCAGCGAAACGTTGCGGCGGCTCCAGACGAGCCATTGGCGCGAGATGTCGGAACGGCGCGGGGATTGTCAGTATTATGGGACTGACCCATTGATTTTCCCCCGGCGGTCGAACCTGCCTTGGTGGCCCGAACGAGGGCGGAAACCGCCCAACGGACCAACCCGTGGACCCCGGCCGAACTGGGCATGAAACCCTGAGTTGCCGGGGACCACGGCGCGGCGGTCCGATCATTCCATTCGCAGACGATAGAATCGGGACGGATCCCCGTTGGCGGCGTCGGACAAAGTCTTGGGCGCGCCGTCGCCCGCGGCACGGGTGACCTCCTGCCAGCCTTGGTCGCCAAGGGTCCGGACGAACTCGAGGATGTAGGTTTTGCCGGCGGTCGTGGTGGGAAGGGCGAAGGAAGGGACGCCGGATGGGCCGAACGAAGGGGCCGGGATGAGCACGGTGGGCGCGGCCGGCAGCAGGAAAAAGTCGAGGCCCGGGACCGTTTGTCCCGCGGTGACGACGACATCGGCCGCCTTCCCGAACGTGGTTTGGTTCGGCCACCATTGGGGCGAGAGCGTGCCCATCATCGGGACGTACCGGACCCGGTACGTGCCGGGCGCCAGATATGCCGCGAGATACGTGTCGGTGTTGTAATTCTGGATCGACTGGGACGACGCGAGGGATCCATCGGCGGCGTGGAACTCCATCGTGCCCATGGTCTGGTGTTGCAATCCCGTCGTGGTATCGAGGGAGTAGATGTTGCCGGTGATGGCTCCCCGCGAGGGGGCATTCACCACGCGCAACGCCACCACGGCGGCGCTGGTCGCGGTTCCCAACCCCCCGTGCCAGCCGTGAAAAGATAGTCGCCCGGGGTGGTGCCCGGCGTGATCCGGAAAGTCCGGTTGGCGGATCGGTTGGAATCCGACCACTCGATTTGGTCGTCCACCAGAGTGAGCGCGCCCATGTACCCGACCGTGACCGATTCGGTGGCGGTGGCGCCGAACGAAATGGTCTGCACGCCGTCATTGGCGACCGTTTGGGGC
>WBXI01000356.1 GCA_008933025.1 Verrucomicrobiota bacterium | reverse complement strand
GTCCATTCCCAGGCATTGCCGTGCATGTCGTGCAGGCCCCAGGGATTGGGCCGGTAGCGGCCGCCGCGTTCGGTGCCGAAGCCGCCGTCGTTGAACCGCGCGTCCTGGGGGATCCAGTTGTCGTAGCGATTCGGGTTCTTGAACGCGGCCTTTGCCGGATCCTGCGTGTAGGGATCGCCGGCGAACCGCGAGAGCATGGCGTCGCCCAGATTCGCGTGGGCCGAGAAGTCGGCATCGAGATCGCCGAACCAGAACGGCGTCGCCGCGCCGGCCCGGCAGGCCCATTCCCATTGCGCCTCGGTCGGCAGCGACACGCGCAGGCCGGTCCGCGCCGAGATCCACCGGCCGAAGGCCATCGACTCCTCCCAGGAAACGCGAACGACCGGTTGGTCGGGTTGGTCCTGGTCGTAGCCCGTGATGCCGAACTGGTAGCCGTGGCGGTCCTCCGTGCGGCTTTCGTGGGACGGATCGAACCCGCGGAACTGCCGGTTGCTGGTCTCGAGCCGGGCCATCCAGAACGCTTCCACCGCCACGACGGTCCGCGGCCCCTCGTCGGCATGGCCGTCGGTCGAGCCCATGGCGAATCGACCGCCGGGAATGCGGACGAGCTCCAAGGCGAGGCCGGGCGCCAGACGGACGGCCAGGGTTCCGGTCTTCGGGTCGATGGCAAACCCCGCCTCGCCCCCGGATTTCGCCGGGTGCGCCACGCGGCGCGTGGGTCGGGGGGCGCGGCCGAGGTGGCGGATCGCGTCGCGCTGCCGTTCCGAGGCCGAGGCGGCGTCGAACGGCCAACCGTCGCACCGTGCGTCCGCGACGGCGGGTTCCGGGACCGCCGTGGCCGGAACCGGCGTCGTGTCGTAACGGGGTGTCTCGGGAATCTTCTCGTAATCCGGGAACGGTCCGGCCGGCACGAACTGTTTCCGCAACTCGAGGGCGCGCGCGCTGGCGGAGGCCAGTTGTTCGCCCTTCAGGTGGCCGTAGCCGTTGGTGAAACCGGGGATCTCGCCCCAGGTCCCGAAGAACGGCGCGTTGAGGTCCGCCCACGCGGCGAGACGCTCGTGGGACTCGGCGTCGAGCGACACCCCGTGGTGGCCCTTGCGGAGCAATTGTCCGAGTTCGGTGGTGCCGAAGTGATAATCCATGGGCGTGAACATCCGGCGGTCGCCCTCGATGCCGGGGCGCCGGACGAAGCGCTGCAATTCCCAGTAGGCGCGGGTGAACTTGCCGCCGCCGGGCCAATGGCCGGGCATGGCGGAATCCCAATCCGACAACATCCGGCCGCCGGTGAGATCGGGGAACTCCCGTCCCGGGGCGGGCTTGGCGCGCGGCGGTTTGCCGTCGTGGCAGGCGACGCAATGCCGGTCGAGCACCGGTTGGACCTCGCGGACGAAGGCGAAGCCGCGGGCGGGGCCGTGCCAGGGTTCGATGCGGGACGGCGCGCGCCGCATGGCCCGGGTGGGGTTGCCGGGGGCGACGCTCTGGGCGTTTTCGTGGCAGCCGATGCAGGAGACCCGTTCGCCGGGCATGCCGACGAACCAACTGCGTTCGAGTTGGAGCGCCTGGCCGCGTTCGTCGAGCGGTTGGACGAAGACCGGGGTGTTGGCGGGAATGACGAAGAGCGCCGAACCGTCGGCCTCGACCGGCACCGTGCCGAGGATCCGTTTGATGTCCCAGGGGCCGTCGGCCCCGAGGGTGCCGTAGAGCCCGCCCATGCCGCGTTTGCCGAAGTAGTATTCCACGACGCGGAGTCGTTTCACGGTGCCGCGCGGAATCCCGGCAAGGCCCGGTCCGGCGTGGACGTCGGTGACGAAGACCGTGCTTTCGGCGGCCGTCGGGTCCACGCGGTCCCGGATGGCCGGCGGCGCGGCCTGCCGGCAAAACGGAGCGGGCCACAGCAGCGCGGCGCCTTCGGATTCGTGCAGCAGCGTGACGTTGTCGAACACGTCCACGAGATAGATGCCCCACAGCGACCCGGCGGACGGCTTCGCCGCCACCAGATGATACCGGGCGCCCAGGGGCGCCGGCATGAGGAAGCGGGGGTAGGACTGCGTTTCCTGCACCAACCCGTCGCGCACGACGGGATCGACCCGTTTGCCGCGGCCCGGGATTTCCTGCACCACGCCCCCGTCGTCGCGTCGGCCGCGCGCGGCGTCGAGGACCAACAGGCGCCCGGCACGCGCCACGTCGTGGTGTCCGCCCGCGATGCCGACGACCTCGGTGACGGAACCGGGGATCGGCTTGGCATAGAAGAACGATCCGGGAAACCAGGAGCCACTGCCGCGGAACTCGCGTTGGTCGGTGCCGTCGGGATTCATGTGGAACAGCATGCGGGAGTTGGCGTGCGACTGGTCGGTGTACTCCCAGCGCTGGTAGAGGACGCGGCCGTTGGGAAGCAGCGTCGGGCACCAGTCGCTGTCCTGCTCGAACGTCAGTTGCCGGGTCGCGCCCGTGCGGGGATCGAACAGGTACAGGCACGTCATCGCGTCGCTGCCGAAGAGGCACGGCAAGCCCTGGTAGGCCGCGGTCGAGGCGAAAATGATCCGTCCGTCGGGCAGGTACACCGGATCGAAGTGGGCGACGTCGGCTCCATGGTCGGGCGTGATCTGGCGGGGTTGCGCCTCGCCGACCTTCAATT
>WBXI01000355.1 GCA_008933025.1 Verrucomicrobiota bacterium | reverse complement strand
GTCGTCCCCGCCGCGACCGCCGCAACCCTGAGGCAACCGCCGCCCCGTCGCCGCGATCTTTCCGGTCGCCCACGCCGGCCGGCGGCGTCGGCCGCAATCCATGGATCGCGGCAGGCTACCCCTTCGTCTTCGGCCCCGCCGTCTCCCACGCATCCAACCGGTCCCCCGCCGCCACCTGCCCGTCCGACCGCAGGATCGCCTCGAGGTTCGTCATGTGTTGCCGCGCCAGCGAGACGTACCGCGCGTCGTCCGTCCCGTAGTGCGGCGCCATCGATCGCAACGAGGCCTCGTCGTGCTCGATGAAAATCCGGCCCGCGCGCGCCGCCCGGTACGGATGGAACCCCAGTTCCCGCAACGCATCGACGCCCAGATCCACCGCGCTGCCCAGCGTGTCCCGGCGGAAGGTTTCCACCCCGCGCTTCAACAGGTCGTACGCGTGCGCCCGGCTCACCGCCCGCGCCAGGATCCGGAGGTTCGGGAACTCGCGCCGCACCAGATCCACGATCTCCAGGGACCGCGCCGGATCGTCCACCGCGCAGATGAACAACCGCGCCTGCGCCGCGCCCGCCGCCGCGAGCAGGTCCAACCGCGTGGCGTCGCCGTAGTACGACTTGATGCCGAACCGGCCCAACATCTCGACCTGGTCGGGATCGTTGTCGAGCACGGTGACCCCGAATCCATTGGCCCGAAGGAGGCGTCCCACGACGTGCCCGAACCGGCCGAAGCCGGCGAGGACCACGGGGAATCCCTCGTCCGGCACGGAGTCGGGCTGGCGTTTCGTCGCGGGGTCCGCCAAGCGGGGCTGGAGGACGCGGTCGTTGAGCAGCAGGAGCAGGGGGGTGAGCGCCATGCTGAGGGCGATGGCGGCCTTGACCGGCCCGGATTCCGCGGCGTCCAGCAGGCCGATCTGGCCGGCCATCCCGAGCAACACGAAACAGAACTCGCCGCCCTGCGCGAGGGCGCACGCGAACAACACGGTCGACGGCCAACCGAGCCGGAACATCCGTCCCAAACCCAGCAACAGGGCGAACTTCAGGCCGACCAATCCCGACACCAGGGCCGCCACGGGACCGGGATGCGACGCCACGTAGCGCAGGTCCAGGCCCGCGCCCACGGCGATGAAGAACAAGCCGAGCAAAAGGCCCTTGAAGGGTTCGACGTCGGCTTCCAGTTGGTGGCGGTACTCGCTTTCGGCCAGCACCACGCCGGCGACGAACGTCCCCAGCGCCGCCGACAATCCCACCAGATGCATCAGCCAGGCGACGCCCGCCACCACCAGCAGCGCGACCGCGGTGAGCATCTCGCGAAGGCGCGAGGCCGCGACGAAGCGGAACACGTACCGCAGCCCGAAGTGGGCAACGACGACCACCGTCGCCACCGCCCCGAGGGTCACCGCCGTCTGCGCCCATTGGGGCAGGTTTTCGATCGGCGTGTGGGCGGCGGCCGTCGCCGGCCCGCCGCCGGCCGCGCGCGACAGCCATGGCAACGCCGCGAGGATGGGGATCACGGCCACGTCCTGGAACAACAGCACCGCGAAGCACGCCTGTCCGCCGCGCGTGTGCAACACGCCGCGTTCGGACAACGACTGGATGACGATCGCGGTGGAGGACATCGCGAGCGTGAGTCCGAGCGTGGTGGCCACGGGCCAGGACCGGCCGAGGAAGACCGCGACCGCCGCCAGCACCAGGCCGGTGCCCAGCACCTGCGCGCCGCCCAGGCCGAGGATCGGGCCCCGCAGGCGCCACAGGAGGCTGGGACGCAGTTCGAGCCCGACCACGAAGAGCATGATCACCACCCCGAACTCCGCGAAGTGCTGCACGTCTTCCACCGCGCCCACCAGACCCAGTGCCGACGGGCCGATCGCCGCCCCGGCCACGAGGTAACCCAGCACCGAACCCAGTCCCAGCCGCTGGGCGATGGGCACGGTGATCACCGCGGCCAACAGATAGACCAGCGCCTGGAAAAGAAACGTGTCGCTCATGCCATGCCCCCGGCTGCCATTCCCCCGTTTCGTCCCGCCCCGTCGTCGCGCAGGGCCTCGATGCGGTCGCGGTACCGACCGGCGACTTCCCGCAACCCGGCCTCCGACAACTGCCCGACCCCGTGCACGACGAATGGTTCGAGGTAGGTCATCCCGCACAGGTGCGCGGTCTGGTCGAACGGCGCCAGCAAGTGGCCGATGGTGTGTCGATTGTAGCCGCCGGGTTGGTACGCCGCCGCCGGCCCGCCGGTGCTCAACGCGCTGAGCACCCGTTTGCCCCGCAGCGCCGTGCCGCCGTCGCCGTACGCGAAGCCGTGTTCCAACACCACGTCCTGCCATTCCTTCAGCAGGGACGGCGCCGAATACCAATAGAACGGGTGCTGCCACACCACCACGTCGTGCGACCGCAACAACCCCTGTTCCCGGGCCACGTCGACGTGATGGTGCGGATACGCCGCGTAGAGATCGTGGAAGGTGACGCCCGGAAGGGAACGGACGGCGTCGGCCAACGCGGCGTTGGCACGCGACCGGTGCAGGGCCGGATGCGCGAGCAGGACGAGGACCCGGGACATGGCGTGTTCAGGGCCGGCCGGTGGCGTGGACCGCACCGGGCTCGTTGCCCGCCTTCCACTTGATGTTGCAGCCCATCGACGGGAACTGG
>WBXI01000354.1 GCA_008933025.1 Verrucomicrobiota bacterium | reverse complement strand
TCGACGTGGGTATAGACACTCAGCGGGTCCCCGGACAGGACGAGCAGGTCCGCGTCCTTGCCCGGTTGCAAGGTGCCGATACGGTCCTCGAGATCGAGCATCCGGGCGCCGGCCTGGGTCAGTGCTTTCAATGCGCCGGACCGGGACATGCCGGCCCGCACCGCGAGCGCCGCCGACCGCATGAACAAACGGGAATCGGTCACCGGATCGTCGGTGTGGAATCCCACCACGACCCCGGCGCGCTCCAGGACCCCGGCCGTCTTCCAGTCCATGTCGCGGGCTTCCAGTTTGCCACCGGGACTGTCGATGACGATCACCGAGCACGGAACGCCGGCCGCGGCGATTTCCGACGCCACCTTGTAGCCTTCGCTGACGTGCTGGAGAACCAGGCGGAACCCGAATTCCTTCCGCAACCGGAGGACGGTCACGATGTCGTCGTGGCGATGGGTGTGGTGGTGGACGACGCGTTCGCCGGACATCGCCTCGGCCAGCGATTCGAGGCCGAGGTCGCGCGCGGGGAGTTTCTCGGGGTCGCCTTTGGCCCGGGCAATCTTGTCCTGGTAGGCTTGGGCGGCGATATAGCGTTCGCGGACGAGCGCCGCGGCTTTGGACCGGGTTCCGGGGAAAGGGGGATCTCCCTGGGGATTGGTTCCGTTGGCCATCTTGAGACCGCCGGCGGTGCCACCCGATCGATTGCGCAGGGTCAGATCCTCGACCGACCGTCCCTGGCGCAGCTTGAGATAGCCGGTTTGTCCGCCGATCAGCGTGCCGGACCCGGGCATGATGTTGACCGTGGTGATGCCGCCGGCACGGGCCCTCTGAAGGCTGGGGTCCCGGACGTCGACACCATCCAGTGCCCGCATCTCGGGATTGATCGGGCCCGACCTTTCGTTCACCCCGCCGGTGTTGAGGCCGATGTGCGAATGGGTGTCGACCAGACCGGGCATCAACACCTTGCCCCCGACCTCGCGGCGCTCGGCATCGGCGGGGATGGGGATCGATGCGCGGGGACCGATGGCCTTGATCGTGCCGCCTTGGATGATCAGGACGCCATCCTCGATGGGATCTCCCGCGATGGGGAGGATCCGCCCGCCGACGAAGGCAATGGGCTTCTCCTGCGCGAGGGTTTCGAGGGCCGAGCAGGCGATGCCAACCCAGAGTGCGAGCAGGAAACGGGGAAGTGACACGGTGTCCGGCATCGACATTCCCGATTCACGGTCGCCGTGGGGACGGCTTCAAGCCAATTGGTGGAATTCCAGTTAGTCCGGACCCCAAGGGTGCATCCGGATGCGGGCATCCGGCCGTTCCCGGCTCGACTCGCCCGGAAGGTTGGGGCCCGATATCGGCATGTCCCTCACCCGTCGTGCGTTCCTCGTGGCCGCGCCCACGTTGTTTTTGGCGCCGGCACTGCGGGCGGCGGATTCGCCGATGCGGGCCGCGGTGATCGGTCATACGGGCCGCGGTGACTTTGGCCACGGGTTGGATGCCATTTTCCTGAAGCGCCCGGGGATCGAAGTGGTTGGTGTCGCCGATCCCGATCCCCTCGGGCGGGCCCGTGTCGCCGCGGCACTGGGCGGGGTGGCGGCGCATGCGGATTGGCGGGCGATGCTCGCGAAGGAACGACCGCAACTCGTCTCCATCGCCATGCGCCATGCCGACGAACATGCCGCCATCGCCATCGCCTGTCTCGAGGCGGGCGCCCATGTCTATCTGGAGAAGCCGTTCGTGCGGTCACCCGACGAGGCGGACGCCGTCTTGGCGGCGGCGGCCAGGCACCGGCGTCGCGTGGCGGTCGCGCACGGCATGCGGATGGCGCCGGTGGTGCAACGATTGCGGCAGGAGGTCGCCGGCGGACTCATCGGCGAGTTGCGCGAAATGCGGGCGCACGGCAAGCAGGACGCCCGGGCCGGCGGCGAGGACATGATGGTCCTGGGCTCGCACCTGTTCGATCTCATGCGGGCATTCGCGGGCGAGGCGCGTTCGTGCAGCGCGCGGGTGTTGCAAGGCGGACGGGACATCACGGCGAACGACCGCCGGCAAGTGAAAGACTCGGTGGGGTGGGTCGCGGGCGACCAAGTGGACGCCCGGTTCGCGTTCGACCATGGCGTCCACGCGAGCTTCACCAGCGATTCCCGGTTGAAAGAGACCGCGGGGCACTGGGGCATCGAATTGCACGGCAGTCGCGGCGTGGCCCGGATCCACTGCGACCTCTCGCCGCGGGCATTCGTCCGGACGGGCCCCGGTTGGAACGTCGCTGGGCCGGACAATCCTTGGAAGGCGTTCGAGCCGCGGATGGCCACCCCGGAGGCCGAGTGCATCCGCATTCCGGCCACCGATTGGATGGAGGCCGTCGCGGCGGATCGCGAGCCCGAGTGCAGCGGTCGGAACGGCGCCGCCGCGGTGGAGATGGTGATGGCGGTCTACCACGCCGCCCTCCGGCGTGCCTGGGTGGATCTGCCGCTTGGGCGCCGGGAACATCCGTTGGGATCCGCATGAGGGACGTGGTGGCCGTGCGGTCCGCGGCGACGTGTCCGGAATTGATGCGCCGGAGGTGGGTGGGACAGGCTGGGCGCCGATGCGAATGAGGGCGTTCACCCCGGGAAGGCGGCTGCTGTCGGCCGTGGTGTTGCTGGGATCATGCCTCGCGGCGTCGGCCGCCGAAGGTTTCCAGTTCT
>WBXI01000353.1 GCA_008933025.1 Verrucomicrobiota bacterium | reverse complement strand
CGTGAACCACCCGCAGATCAAGCGCGCCCTGGACTACCTCAGGGCCCAGCAGGAACCGGACGGGTCGTGGTATGGCCGCTGGGGCGTGAACTACATCTACGGGACCTGGCAGGTGCTGCGCGGATTGGCGGCGCTGGGCATCGACATGCGGCAACCGTGGACGCTGCGCGGGCGCGATTGGCTGCGCACCTTCCAGCAACCCGACGGCGGCTGGGGCGAACGCTGCAATACCTACGACGATCCCATCCACAAGGGCACCGGCCCCAGCACCGCCTCGCAGACCGCCTGGGCCGTCATGGGCCTGTGCGCCATGGGTGATCCCGACGATCCGTGGCTCAAGCGGGGCATCGAGTATCTCGTCCGCATGCAGAACCAGGATGGTTCGTGGACGGAAGACGAGATCACCGGCACGGGATTCCCGAAGGTCTTCTACCTGAAGTACGACATGTACCGGAACTCCTGGCCGTTGTTGGCCATGGCGACCTACCGTCGCCTCCTGCGCGGCCAGAAGGCCGGTCAGGTGATCTGACCGCCGCGGGTCCCGGACCCGGGGCGACGGCAACCCGCGGCCGTCACCCCGGCTCCCGCCCGGTCCGGCCCGTGGCCGCTCACCGGGTCCAGCAGTGCACGGTCCCCTTGGCGTTGACGGGGAAAACCACCGGCAGGTCCACCGCCGCGGCAATCGAGGAGACCGTTGCCCTCCACCTTGAGGGCCACGAGACCGATGGCCCCGCCGCTGCCACCGTTGAGACAGGCACCCGGGTACCCAGTTCCCGCCGGCAATCCGTACGGTGAACTCCAACACCGGGTCCCCGTCGCGATCCGGTAAGACATCCCCCAGCCAATGCCAACCCGGGAACTGGGCTGGCCGACAAAAAGCGGTTCAGGCGACCCCGGTCTCCCGGGATTCACGTCCACTGTCCGGGGTCTCCAATCCCATCCGGCGCCGATACAAGGACGCCAACCGCTCGGCCCCCGCTACCAGGTAGGTCGAATGGCTCCCCGGCATTTCCAGCACTTCCACCCCCTCGGTGGCGTGCCCTCGCCATGCGTGGATGCGATCCCGATTCCGGAATTCCTCGCTCACCACCAGATCGATGCGGCCCCGGAACTTTCCGTGCGGCGGCGTCATCTGGCGGCGCAGGATTCCCTCGCAGGCTTGGTAGGCACGCCACTCCCGGTCTCTTTCGGCCGGCGACATGGCGTTCCCACCGGTCCGCGGGGGTCGCCGGAACGGACGGCAACGACAGGAACAGGGTGTTCATCAGGAACTGTCGGTTCCCGCGCAACGGATCGGCCGCGCAGAATCGCGCGTATTCCCAACGCCGCGGCACCAGACAATCGGCAAGCGCCAGCATCCCCACCGTCTCGCCCGCCCGTTGCGCCTGGCATGCCACCTCGAAAGCCAGGTTGCCCCCGACGCACAACCCCACCAGAAACCACGGTCCCCGCGGCCGGATCCGGCGCATCCCCGCCAAGGCATCCCGCGCCGCCGCGCGCAGCGTCCGTTGCCCGTCCACCGAACCATCCAGCCCGGCACTCCCCAAGGCATGGACCGGCTGGTCCGGACCCAGATGGCGCCGCGACATCCACGCCTGGGAAATGATCTCCGAGTCGTCCCCGTAGCCTCCCGGAAAAACGAAGATCGGGGGGCGATCCCCGGACGCCTGCAACGCCGTCCAGGAATCCCCGGATCCACCCGTCGCCACCGATCCCGGCCGCCACACCGCGTCCTGCACCCGACGCGCGAGCGTCCGCACCGTGGGCTCCGTGAACAGCACCCGCGGCGACAGGTCCACGGCGAAGACCTGACGGATCTGATCCATCAGCCGCATTGACAGCAACGAATGTCCCCCCAGATCGAAAAAGTTGTCGTCGGGCCCCACCCGCGCCATTCCCAGCACCCGGCACCACAGATCCGTCATCAACGCCTCGGTCAACGTCCCAGGAGTTCCCTGGACCGACTCGGTCCCGGGTCGATCCGCCTCCGGCGCCGGCAACGCTTTCCGGTCCACCTTGCCGTTGGGCGTCGTGGGCAGGGCGTCGAGGAACACGAAGGCCGACGGCACCATGTGCTCGGGAAGGCCCGCCCGCAGATGCCGGCGCAATTCCCCGGCCGACGGCGCCGCCGCCGCCCTTGCCGCCACCCCGTATGCCACCAACCGCGCTTCCCCCGGCCGGTCTTCCCGCAAAAGCACCACCGACTGCGCCAGCCCCGGATGCCCCCCCAGCACCGCCTCGATCTCCCCCAACTCGATCCGGAAACCCCGCAGTTTCACCTGCCGGTCGACCCTGCCCAGAAACTCGAGCGTCCCGTCCGCACGCCAGCGCACCCGATCGCCCGTCCGGTACATCCGCGCCCCCGCCGCCACCCCCATCGGATCGGGAAGGAATTTCTCCGCCGTCAGCGCCGGCTTGCCGAGATAGCCCCGCGCCACCACCTCGCCGCCGACATGCAACTCGCCGGCCACCCCGATCGGCGCCAGCCCACCCCGGGAATCCAGGACGTAAAGGCGCGCGTTGGCCAGCGGCCGCCCGATCGGGACCGTCGCGCCGGCGCACCCGCCCGACTCGTGCACCCAATGCGCGACCTGGATCGTCGTCTCCGTCGGGCCGTACAGGTTGACCACCGGCACCCCCCACTCCCTCGCGACCGCGTCGGCCAGCGCCGTGCCG
>WBXI01000352.1 GCA_008933025.1 Verrucomicrobiota bacterium | reverse complement strand
CGCCCTCCTGGCCGAGATCTCCGAGGAATGGGAAACCGGAAAAATCTACCTCGGCATGGTCCCCTCAAATCCATCCACGAACTAATGCCCGCCGAAATTACAGAAAGAAAATTGCGCGGCCATAGTTTGCAACCTATTCGGACGGACACGAATGGCGCGGAATATCCCGCGGGATCATGACGATATTGCCGCGTTTGTGACCTGGGTGCCCTCGCGGGGGCGTCGAAGCCGCGTCAGGGGCGCGCGGCGGGGCGCGCGCGGACGGCGTGGATCTCGTGGTAGGCCCGTCGATACAGCGGGAGGACCGCGACATCCGAGTAGCATTGCCGCACGCGTTCCCGGGCGCGATCGCCGGCTTGCCTGCGTCCGTCCGGATCGCGGATCCAATCCAGAATGGCCCGGCCCAGCGCACCCGTTTCCTCCATGTCCACGCAGCGCCCACCGTCCCCGACGATCCACCGCGTGACCGGGAATGTGTGGCCGACGACGGGAAGCCGGCTGGCCATGGCCTCGAGCAGCACGATGCCAAAGGGTTCCTTCAACGCGGCGTGCGCGAAGAGATCGGCACAGTGATAGACGGCTGCCATCTCGGCGCGGCCCAGCGAGCAGAGGATGGTCACTCCATCGCCCAGATGCCGGCCGGCGAAGCCGTCCATGGCCCGTCGTTCGGCGGGAGTCGCGTTTCCGACCAACATCAGGTGCGGTCGATCGGCGGCCGGGATGCCGGCGACCTCGGCGACGACGTGGTCCAACCGCTTCGCGCTGCCCGGCGCGAAATCGCCGACCGCGAGAACGACGGGTTTGTCCGCCGGGACCCCGGGCAGGTAGCGGGCCCGGTCCTCGCGGCGTGAAGCGTCCGCGGCGAAAGGGGCGGGATCGATGAAGTGCGGGATCACGCGCCACGCCGCTGTATCGCGTCCACCATCCCTCGCGGTCTCGATATAATGCGGTGCCAGTACCTGGACATGGTCGAAGCGCCAGTTCCAGTCGGGCCCGAGCATGAGACCGTCCATGTAGAAGACCCGCGGGCCTTGATGCCGGAACGCCTGGCGGACCCACCAGGAGACCTGGGGATCGGTGACGTGGACGATGTCGGGCAGGTCCCGCCGGAGGCGCCGCACCAAGGATGCCGCGAATGTCCTTTGTTCGACGAGGTATCTCCGGCGCGGGTCGAGCCAACGGATCCAGAGGGAATTGCGTCCGATGGACCACGCCGGCGACTGGGGAACCGCGGCCTCCACCCGTGCGGATCCGTGGAGTCGGACCGCGTCGCCGTGGTCGTGGAGGGCCTTGGCGAGATCCATGGCCCACGTTTCGGATCCGCGGCGGATGCGGCCGAGTCCGGACACGGCAATGGCGACGGAGGGGGGCATGGGGCGGATGGATCCCTCTATTTGGAACCGAAACAGTAGATGTTGCCGTCGTCGCAGCCGACGACGACGTGGCCCTCCACGACCGCCGGCGAGCTTTGCACGGGCTGGCCAAGGTCCCGTTGCCAGAGTTCGCGGCCGTCCGCGAGCGCGATCAGGTAGAGGCGGCCGTCGTCGGAGCCGAAGACGACCTTGTCGCCGACGACCACGGGCGAACTCTCGACCTTGCCGCGGGTCGGGAACACCCACACGGCCTCGCCGGTATCGCGTTTGACGCAATGCAACCGTTTGTCCCGGCCCCCGAAGAGGACGCGGTCGGCGGTGACGGCGGGGGACGCGGCATAGGGAAACGCGCGGTCGCGGTAGCGCCAGAGGACCTTGCCGGCACGGAGGTCGATGCAGAGGAATTCGTTCTCGTACTGGCCCACGAAGGCCTTGCCGTCGAGCAACGCGGCGGAGCCGATGATATAAGCGCCGGCCTCGATCTCGGCGGTCTTTTTGCCGTCGGCGAGCGACACCACGTGGACGACGGCGTCGCAACCGCCGAAAGCGGTCCGGCCATCGGCGATGGCCGGGGAGCCGTTGATATAATTGCCGGTTTCGTAGACCCAGTTGGTCTTTCCGGTCAGGGCGTCGAGGCTGTAGAGCTTGAAATCGTAGCAACCGACCACGATGCGCTTCCGTCCGTCGGGCCCCGCGTACCAATTGGCGCTGCTCTTGGTCTTGTCCTCGAATCCCTGCCGCCAGACCTCGCGGCCGGTCGCGGCGTCGAGGCAGTAGAAGTTGGTGTTCACGTCGCCGATGTAGAGGCGGCCGTCGAGGACGAGCGGCGAGGCCTCGATCGGGCCGCCGGCACGGAACGCCCATTGGCGGGCGCCGTCGGCGAGCCGGACGCAGAACACGTTCGAATCGGCGGAACCGAAGAAGACCCGGTCCCCGACGACGGCGGGGGAGGACGAGACCGGGCCGCCGGTGCGGAACGTCCATTTCTGGACGAGGGCGGCGGGCAGTTGGGCGGACGAGACGCCGGACAGCGTGGGGTTGCCGCGGAACATGGGCCAGTCGTCCGCGCGCGCCGCGAGGGTGACGAGGGCAGCGAGGGCGGGCGCGAGGACCAGAGGCACGATGAAGGCACGGGCATTCATGGCGGGTGGGTGCGTGGGATCAATCGGCGAGCAGGAACTGGAAATCCTCGAGCGAAAGCTGGTTGGTGAAGTTCTCCTCGCCGAGGACCTCGTTGGCGAGCGCGCGCTTCTGGTGCTGGAGCGAGCGGATCTTTTCCTCGAGGCTGTTTTTGATGAGCAGGCGGTAGGCGATGACCTTCTGGGTCTGG
>WBXI01000351.1 GCA_008933025.1 Verrucomicrobiota bacterium | reverse complement strand
GGTGGAACCGGATTCCGGCGTGCCCGCGAAAGCGAGGTACTCCCGGACGGCGCCCTGCAACGCCGGGAGTGCCTCGCTTTGGCGGGCACGCCGGAATCCGGTTCCACCCTCGGCGCGGCTTCGGCGCTGCGCCTGCGGCAGATGGGCCTCGGCGCCGACCAGATCGCGGCCCTGCCCACCACCTTCAAGCCGGACGCGATGTCGTTGCCCTTGCTCTCGCCGGTTTCCGGCACCGTCGTCAAACGCGTCGCCTATGCCGGCCAATTCGTCCGCGAGGGCGATCCTCTGTTCGAGTTGGGCGACTTCGCGGTGATGTGGTTCAAGTTCGATGCCTACGAACGGGACCTGCCGTGGCTCCATGCCGGCCAATCCATCGTCGTCACCACGCCGTCCCTGCCCGGCACCCCGCTCACCAACACCATCGCGTTCATCGATCCCAACCTCGAGGAGATGTCGCGCACCGCGCGGGTCCGGGTGGAATTGCCCAACCCATTCGTCGGCGAGGGATCCAACCGCGCCCGTTTGCTGCGGCATCGGCTCTACGCCGAGGGCCGCATCGAGGTTGCCACCGCGCCGCTTCTGGCGGTGCCCCGGTCCGCGGTGCTCAATCCCGACGGGCGTCCCTTCGTGTGGAAGGCCGTTGGTCCGACGTCCTTCGAGCGGCGCGAGGTCGTGCTGGGACGCCGCGGCGACCAACACTGGGAAGTGGTCTCGGGTCTGGCCGAAGGCGATCGCATCGTCTCGGCCGGCGGTTTTCTGGTCGACGCGCAGGCCCAGTTGCAACATGGCGACGTGCCGTCGGCGACGCCGTCCAGGGACGCTGCAACGAACGCCATCCCCTCGCTGCCCGCGGCCAAAGCGGGCGCGGTGGAGCCGACCGAGCCGCAATGGGTCGCCCTCGAGGGCGTGTTGCAATCGTCGTCGAACCTCGCTGCCGCGCTGGCGTCCGACGACATCAAGTCCTTCCACCGCCTGTGGCCGGAGCACGTGACCGCGGTGCATCGGTTGGGCACGGCGGCCTCGGGATTGCCGCGCGAGGCTCTCGCCGGCCTGCTGGCATTGCCGGCCGCCCCCAAGGACATCGCGGGCGCGCGGGCGGCGTTGCACGGATTCATGGACGGATTGTTGCCGTGGGCACCGCGGCTGAAAGCGCGGCCCGGACTCGGGGGCATCAAGGCCTACGAATGCCCGATGACCGGCAAGACCTTTCCGGGCGCGCCCCGCGAGGCGCACTGGCTGCAGTTGAAGGGACCCAAACGGAACCCGTGGTTTGGCGCCGAGATGCCCGATTGCGGCACGGAGATCGCGTTGTGACGGCCAACCCGCCAAACCCATGATCGCTTCTTTCATCGATTGGTCGCTCCGGAACCGCTTCCTCGTCCTCTGTGCCGCGTTGATCCTCGTTGGTTGGGGATTCAAGGCGCTGCGCGACACGCCGGTCGACGCCATCCCGGATCTCTCGGAGAATCAGGTGTTGGTCTATGCCGACTGGACCGGCCGCGGGCCCCAGGAAGTGGAGGACCAGGTCACCTACCCCATCAGCGTGAACCTCCAGGGTCTGCGCGGTGTTCGTGCGGTGCGCGCCACGTCCATGTTCGGGTTTTCGCTCACCACCGTCGTGTTCGAGGACCGCATCCCGCCGCTCGAGGCGCGGCAACGGGTCACCGAACGGCTCAACCTTCTCGGTGCCCAGTTGCCACCCGGTGTGACTCCCTTGCTCGGGCCCGACGCCACCGGCCTCGGCTGGGTCTACCAATACTACCTGCACGTCGACACCAACGCCGCTCCCGCCGGCTATGATCTCGGCCGGTTGCGTTCGATCCAGGACTTCAATCTCCGCCAGCAGTTGCAGTCCGTCCCCGGCGTCGCCGAGGTCGCCAGCATCGGCGGGTTCCTCCGCCAGTATTCCGTCGAGGTGAATCCCACCCGCCTCCGTGCGGCCGGCGTGTCGCTCGCCCAGGTCATGGATGCCCTGCTCGCCAACCACCTCAATGTCGGCGGCAAGACCATCGAGGAGAACGGACAGGAATTCCTCGTCCGCGGCCTCGGCCTGCTCCATGGCGTCGACGACATCGCCGACGTCCCCGTCGCCGACCGCAACGGCGTGCCGATCCGCATCCGCGACGTGGCGGTGGTCGAGGTCGGCGGCGATTTCCGGCGCGGTGCCCTCGACGTCGGCGGCGAGGAAGCCGTCGGTGGCATCGTGATCATGCGCAACGGCGAGAACGCCATGGCGGTGATCGAACGGGTGAAAACCCGGCTCGGGGAAATCGGCCCCAGCCTCCCGCCCGGCGTCGTCGTGCGCCCGTTCTACGACCGAAGCGACCTCATCGCGCGCACCATCGCGACCCTCAAGGACGCGTTGGTCGAGGAAGTGATCCTCGTGACCCTCGCCCACGTCGTCTTCCTGTTCCACTTCCGCAGCATCCTCATCGTCACCGTCCCGCTCCCCCTCAGCATCCTCGTTTCGTTCCTGTTGATGCGCTTCTTCGGCATCACCTCGAACATCATGTCGCTCTCGGGCATCGCGATCGCCATCGGCGTGCTGGTGGACGCCGGGATCGTGATGACCGAGAACGTGATCCGGCATTGCGAGGAGGAGGAACGTCGGGTGGGCCGGCGGTTGGGCGCGGCGGAGACCATGGAATGCACGCGGGTCGCGGCCCGGCAGGTGGGACGGCCGATCTTCTTCGCGATGGCGATCATCATCCTGGCGTTCGT
>WBXI01000350.1 GCA_008933025.1 Verrucomicrobiota bacterium | reverse complement strand
TGCTGCTGCAGAAGTTCGTGTCCGAACGCGGCGGCGGATTCCTCATGCTGGGCGGGATGGAGTCGTTCCAGCAGGGCGGGTATCACCGCACGCCGATCGGCGACATGCTTCCCGTCCACCTCGACCGCGCGGAAGCCCAGGTGCCAGTCGGTCCCGTGAGGTTCCAACTCGCCCGCGAGGGCTGGCTGCAGACCTGGGCCCGGCTCCGGGACAACGAGGGCGACGAGCGAGCGCGCATCGCCGGCATGCCCGCCTTCGACGTCATCAACACCGTGCGCGACGTCAAACCCGGCGCCACCGTCGTCGCCAACGCCGTCGATGCCTCGGGCAGGGAACATCCCGCGCTCGCCATCCAACGTTTCGGCCGCGGCCGCACCGGGGCCCTGATGGTCGGCGACGTCTGGCGTTGGGGCATGAAGGATGCCGCGGCCCACGCCGACATGGACAAGGCATGGCGCCAACTCCTGCGCTGGCTGGTGTCGGACGTCCCCGGCCGCGTCGACGTCGCGTCCGAACCCGTTCCCGGCGATCCCAACGGCGCCGTGCGTTTGCGGGTCCGCGCCCGCGACGGGAAATACCAACCGCTGGACAATGCCGCCGTGAACATCGTGGTGGAACCGGTGGTGCTGGATCCGGGCCCCCATGCGTCCACGAACCCGCCGGTCCGCATCGCGGCCGTCGCATCCGCGGACGAACCCGGTCTCTACGAGGCCACCTACGTGCCGCGGCTGACCGCGGGGTTCCGGGCCACCGCCTCGGTCACGAACGTCGCCGGCGCGCCGGCGGGCACCGGCGAAACCGGCTGGAGCACCGATCTCGCCGCGGAGGAATTCCGATCGCTGGTTCCCAACGTCGCGTTGCTCGGGGAGATTGCCCGGCGCACCGGGGGCCGGATCGTGGAAGCCGACGCGCTCGCGGGGTTCGCCGCGGAACTCCCCGGCCGCCCGGCGCCGTTCATGGAATCCTGGACCCAACCCCTGTGGCACACGCCGGCCATGTTCCTGTTCGCCCTGCTCTGCCTGCTGGGGGAATGGGGAATCCGCCGCTGGAAAGGACTCCCGTGACGCGTGTCCCGCGCTCCCTCGCCGGTTTCCTGCTCGCCGCCGCGTGGCTCGCGTGGCTCGCGCCCGTCGGCCGGTGCATGGACGGCACCAACGGGACCCGCTTCCTCGTGGTCGTCGGGGCACCGGGCGAGCCCGCCTATGCCACCCGTTTCGCGCGCCAGGCCGCCGCATGGACCGCCCTCGCGGAGCGTGCCGGCGCGAGCGCCCTCGTGCTGGGGACATCCGGTGCCGGGACCAACGACCTCGACGCGCTGCGCGTCGCCTTGGCCGCCGAACCCCGCGACACGACGGCCGCGCTGGTGCTCGTCATGGTCGGCCACGGCAGCCACGACGGGCGCGAGGCCAAGTTCAACCTGCGCGGCCCCGACCTAGACGCCACCAACCTCCAGCAATGGCTGGCACCCTTCCACCGGCCGTTGGTGATCCTCGACACCACGTCGAGCAGCGCGCCGTTCCTCGCGGCCCTCTCGCGCACCAACCGCATCGTCGCCACCGCCACGCGCAGCGCCAACGAACGGAACGCCACCCGCTTGGGCGACGCCCTCGCCGACGCGCTCGGCGATTCGCGGACCGACCTCGACCAAGACGGCGAGACCACCCTGCTGGAGGCGTTTCTGTCCGCGACGGCCCGTGTGGCGGAATCCTACAAGTCCGAGGGACGCCTCGCCACGGAGCACGCCCTGATCGACGACAACGGCGACGGGCTCGGCACCCCCGCCGAGTGGTTCCGCGGGACCCGCGCCACGAAAAAACCCAGGGGCAGCGCGTCGGTGGACGGCCTGCGCGCGCACCAATTCGCGCTGGTTCCCGGCCCGGAAACCGCGCGCCTCGATCCCAAGGCGCGCGCGCGCCGGGACGAAATCGAGCTGGAGATCGCGCGACTGCGCGAGTCGCGCCCGGAAGCGCCCGACGACGCGTATTATTCCCGCCTCGAGGTGCTGCTCGTCGAACTCGCCCGCCTCACCGTCCGCTGAGCGGATGCCGGGCACCCGCGGCACCCGGCCGCTATCCGCCGCGCAGGAGGCCGACGATCCGGATCACGTGGTCCGCGGCGATCCGGATGTCCGAGGGACACGTCCCCCGGCCCAAGCCGAACCGGAGGGTCGCCTGCGCCCGATCGGCGGCGACGCCGATGGCTTCGAGCACGTGGCTTGGACGCCGCGCTGCCGCCGAACACGCCGCCCCGTTCGAGACCGCGACACCGGTCAATGCCGACATCAGCCTCTCCCCGTCGATTCCCCCGAAGGAAATGCTGAGGTTGTTCGGCAAACGCCGGGCAACGGAGCCGTTCACCGTCGCGCCGGGGATGCCCGCCAGCAAACGCTCGCTCAGCGCGTCCCGCAGCGCCGCCACCCGCAGCGCATCGGTGTCCCGTCGTTCGCGCACGATCGCGCATGCCTCGGCCATCCCCACGATTCCGGGAACGTTCGGCGTGCCGGGCCGCAACCCCCCTTCTTGCCCGCCGCCTTCCATCCACGGGTCGAGCAAGGTCGACCGCGCCCCACCGCGGACATACAACACGCCCACCCCCTTCGGGCCATGGACCTTGTGCCCGCTCAACGACACCAGGTCGACCGCCACGGCCCGCACGTCGATCGGGATCCAACCCGCGGCCTGGGTCGCGTCGGTATGGAAGGCCACGCCGCGCCGGCGGCAGATTTC
>WBXI01000349.1 GCA_008933025.1 Verrucomicrobiota bacterium | reverse complement strand
TCTGGGCGAGAAGATTTGCGAGCGATTGCGGCGGTTTGCTCATGAGTAACTAGAACGCTAGTTACATATGGACAAAAAAGAAGAGCAAACTCGTCTCTCTTCACATTTTCGTCATGCACCCCGGTCGCTCTTTCGGAAAGGAACGGCACGGGATTGTTCAATCTCGGGCCCCGCGGGCACCGATTGCTTGACGGATCCCCGCCCGACGGGCTCCTCTGGCGACGTTCGGAAGCCCTTTCGAAAGCATGGACAATCTCGTCACCGCGTTCCTTGCCGGCGTCGCGCTCGGTCCCGACAAAACCGCGGTGTTCTGGGCCGAACACGAGTATTCCTACGAGCACTTCCGGCGGCAGGCCGGTTGGGTGGCGGCCCGGTTGGTGGGTGCCATGGGGGTCCGGCCGGGCGATCGGGTGGCGCTCTGGATGCGGAACCGTCCCGAATTCATCGGCGCGCTTTTCGGCATCCTCGCGGCCGGTGGCGTGGCGGTGCCCATCAACAATTTCCTCAAGCCGGCAGAGGTCGCCTACATGCTGGAGGATTCGGGAGCGGGAGTGTTGATCACCGAGGACGGCATGGACGAGGGCCTCGCGTCGCTGCTCTCGGCGAATCCCTCGCTGCGGGTTTTGCGGGTGGACGGAATCCCGGCGGACCCGGGCGACGCGACATTGGACCCCGGGATACGGACCCGTGGCGATCTCGCGGTGCTGGTTTACACCAGCGGCACGACCGGGAAACCCAAAGGCGCGATGCTCACGCACGGCAACCTGCTGCACAACGTGCAGTCCTGCCGCGAGGTGCTGGCCGTGGTGGACTACGACCGCTTCGTCCTGATGCTGCCGATGTTCCACAGTTTCATGCTGACCGTGTGCGTGCTGCTGCCGTTTTTCGTCGGTGGATCGATCGTGCTCGTCAAGTCCCTGCACGCGCCGAAGCAAGCGGTGGCGGAGATGTTCCAACGGCAGGGCACGGTGCTTCCGGCGATGGCTTCCCTGTTCCGGGTCCTGGCGCAATTGCCGGCAGGCGTCGAGTTGCCCCTGCGGTTGTGCGTTTCGGGCGCGGGTCCGTTGCCGGCGGAAATTCTCCGGATTTTCAACGAGCGCCACCCCAAGATTCCCTTGATCGAAGGCTACGGGTTGTCCGAGGCGAGTCCGGTCGTGGCGGTCAATCCCATCCAAGGACCGTGGATTCCCGGCACCATCGGGATGCCAATCCCGGGGGTGGAAATCTCGCTGCAGGACGAGGCCGGCCGGCACCTGCCGGACGGCGAGGAAGGGGAAGTGTGCGTCCGGGGCGGCAACGTGATGGTCGGGTATTGGAACGACCCCGAAAAAACGGCGGAAACCTTGGTCGATGGCTGGCTGAGGACGGGGGACATCGGCTTGCGGCGTCCCGACGGGTACCATGCGATCACCGATCGCAAGAAGGACATGCTCAAGCCGAACGGCATCAACGTGTACCCGCGTGAGATCGAGGAAGTGATCCATGGATTTCCCGGCGTGCGCGAAGCGGCGGTGGTGGGCGAACCCTGCGAGAAACGCGGGGAGCGTCCGGTGGCATTCGTCAGTCTCGAGGAGGGGCGTGAGCTTGACGAGCGGGCCCTGCATGAATTCCTCAAGTCCCGGCTCGCCGACTTCAAGCTGCCGCGGCGCATCGTTGTCCTGCCCGTTTTGCCGAGGAATTCGACGGGCAAAGTCCTCAAGACCAACCTCCGGGACTTGCTGCGGCAAACTTGATTGCCCCGAGGCGCACCTCCGCGGGGGCACCGGTGTCCCACCGGATTCGATGTCCGGGCCCGCGTGCGGCGCTAAGCCTTCGGAAGGTGCCGTGCCACCCAGCAGCGATCTCTGGTTCAAGGCAATCCAGCGACCCTCCGAGGGCCTTGCCACGGGGCTTCAGGGAGGCTTGCCCGGGATAGGGTAGGGAACCTCCCGTCATCGGGTTTCGCCCCCGGTTTCCCTGGCGGCAGTCTCGACACGGCCTCCGGGGTTTTTGGCGGGGCCGTTGACTTGATGGGTTGCCGGGCCCAACCTCGGGCTGTTGATGCTTCCCGGGTGGTGAAGCGCGACACCATTGCCATGCACGAAGGATACTGCGTTAAGTGCAAAGCCAAGAAGCCGATCGCCGAGGCCGTCGAAGAGGTCATGAAGAACGGGCGGAAGGCGGTGAAGGGCAAGTGCCCGACGTGTGGCGCGGTCATGTTCAAGATCCTCGGCGGCAAAGCGGTCTCGCCGACGGCCGCCACCGCCGCCGAGCCCTCTGCCCCCCAAGCCCCGACGGCTTGATCGGACCCGGATGGACGGTGCTCTTGCCTACCTGTTGGTCGCGCCGTCTTCCGTGCGCAAGGGCCGTTTCGGCCCCATCCTGTCGCGGCTCCTGTCTCGCTCCGCGTCGGAACTCGTCGCTGTCCAAAGTATCCCTTTCGATTCGGTCGCGGCGGCAGGCGCGGCCGATTGGATCGGGGGCCCGCCTCCCCGGCATGTCGACCCCGCGGATTGGAACCGTTCGGTCGCGCGATCGTTGACGCCGGTCCCTGGAAGTCCGCCGAACATTCCCGGCGTGCTGTTGCTGTTCCGGGGCGAAGGCGCCTGGGCCGAAACCATCCGGCTCCTCGGCGATTTTCCCGGGGCGAACACCGACGATTCCTTGCGCGGGTCCTTCGGCGAATTGGAACGCGACGGGGATGGGCGGATCCTCTTTTGCGAGCCCGTGGGATTTGCCGCCGCTTCCGCCATTGCCGTTCGCCGGGATCTTGCCCGGTTCG
>WBXI01000348.1 GCA_008933025.1 Verrucomicrobiota bacterium | reverse complement strand
GGTGCAGGCGAGGGCGTCGCGGCGGTAGATCATTTCGCCGCGGGCGGGATCGCCCTGGGCGGCGGCCTTGGCGGCGAGTTCCTTGACGAGTTGGGCGGTGAAGGCCTGGGTGTCGGTGGCCAACCCGCTGGCGCGGGCCAGGGCGACGACGAGATCCATGTCGTTGCGTCCGCCCTCGCGGGCGACCCGCATGCCGGCGCGCGCGGCAGGCACCGAGGCGAGGTTCTTCTCGCCGCGATCCAACCGCGGGGCCAGCGCCTCGGCGATGGCCTTGCCGGCACCCTTCACCGGCAGCACGGCCCGCCAGAAATCCTGGGCCCGGGACTCGTCCTCGAGCGCGGGAGCCACGGCGAGGATGCCGGGAATGGCCGCGCCCAAATCCAGGGACGCGAGGGCGGCGATGGCCGGGCGTTGGATTTCGGGGCGCTGGATCGCGGCGAGCCGGGTCAGTTCGGCGAGGGCTTCCTTGCCGCCGGTCTGGCGCAGGGTGTCGATGGCGGCGGCGCGGACCGTGGGCGCCGAATCCTGTCCGGCGAGCGTGCCGAGGCGGGCGGCGGTTCCGGAAAGTTTCCAGGCACCGGCAAGACGGACGGCTTGTTCCCGCACGTCCGCATTGGCATGGCCGAGGAGGGTGGCGGCGGGTTCGAGATCGCCTTCGGGCCGCACCTTGCGGAGGCGGAGGGCCTCGCCGAGCGACCGCAGCGCCCGCGCGGTGGCGGCATCGTCGAACCCATGCGAGACCGCCGGGTCCAGCAGGAGGCGCAGTTCCCGGGGCGAACCGGCCTGGCCGATCAACTCGATCCACGGGCCCGCGCCGTCGCGCCCGATCGGATGCGCGGCCAGCACGCGCGACAGCACGCGCGACGCCTGCGCGGGACGGATCGCCTTCAGCGCGAACTCGAGCTGGCGCTCGCGTCCCTCGGGTTTCCAATCGCCCGATTCCAAGGCGGCGATCCACGGCTCCGAGAGGTCGTTGATGGTGAGCCACAGCGCGTAGTCGAGCGTGGGATCCATCGGTTTCGCGAGCACGCCGAGCGCGAGTTCCGCCGCCCGCGGCGTGTGGATGCGGGCGAGCGAGCGCAGGGCCTCGACCCGGACTTGCGGGGAATCGTCCGCCACCAACTTCGCGAGGGTGGCCAATCGCGCGCCGTCGTCGGCCCGGAGCGCGGGCAGCGAAGGGACGAGCAGGAGCGCGGCGACAAGGATCGGACGGACGATCAAACGCGGTGGCATGCGGGGGATTCTACGGACGATGGGCCGGCAGGAAACCGGAAATCGCGGCGAAATGGGGCGGGGCCCTGGCCGTCGGGCGCGGGCACGACCGGACCGCGTGGCCCCACGCGGCACTTCCGCGCGGGCCACGGAAGCCCCAGGATGGATCCATGCCGCACTTGCACGAGAAGATCGACTTCACGGTGGCCATATTCGTCGTCCACCGGGGCGAAGTCCTGGTGATCCACCATCGGAAACTGGACCGCTGGCTGCCGCTCGGCGGGCACATCGAGTTGGACGAAGATCCGGAGCAGGCCGCCCTGCGGGAGACGCTCGAGGAAAGCGGGCTGGAAGTGGAATTGGTCGGCGAACGTCCCCCGACCACCGAACCGGGCACCCGCGCGTTGATCGCGCCCCGGTTCCTCGACATCCACCGGATCCATCCCACCCACGAGCACATCGGGATGATCTACTTCGCGCGGCCGAAGGCGGGCACGCTCGCGTTGGCCACGGCGGAGCACCATGACATCCGGTGGTGCACGGAGGCGGAACTGGACGGCTTGCAACCGCCGATGAGCAACGCCGTGAAATGGTATTGCCGCGCGGCCCTGCGCGAGTTGGCGGGTTGAACCCGCGGCGGGCCCGGAAAACCGGGCATTGCCGGGAGGACCCGGTCGCCGCTACAACAAATCGAAGTTCCCCGCCCATGAAGTTGCCCCATCGTTCCGTCCGGTCCTCCCGCGCCTTCACGCTCATCGAGCTGTTGGTGGTGATCGCGATCATCGCGATCCTGGCGGGCATGTTGCTGCCGGCGTTGGCGCGGGCAAAGGCCAAGGGCGAACAGACGGTCTGCCTCAACAATCTCAAGCAGATCGGCTTGTTCATGCGCCTCTACGTCGAGGACTACAACGACACCTTCCCGGGCCATCGCAACACCGGGCTGACGACCGTTGCCGAGCCGCCTTCCCGGACGAATTGGTGGGGCACGACCATCCTCGGGAACGGCCCGCGCCCGACCAACGTGTTCCGTTGCCCCAGCCTCAAGAACAAGCGTCTCGACAACGGCGTGGCGTGGGCGTGGGCGTTCGACTGCCACAAGGTCGGCTACGGGATGAACACGTTTTTCCTGTCCCTGCATCCCTATCCGGAGGCCTCCGTGACGGTCGGCGGCATCGCGTTTTCGTCCAAGCCCTGGCTCAAGATGGGGCAGGTGCTGCAACCGGGCGACTGCCTGATGGTCGGCGACGGCATGCCCAATGCCGACGGCATGTGGAGCAGTTCGCTGTGGTGGCCGAACGCGTGCATGGACCAGAAGCTGAGCGCGAGCAAAGGCTTCGAGGGCGTCGACATGTCGCGCCACAAACAGCGCGGGGTGGTGGTGTTCGCGGACGGGCATTCCGACGCCCCGAAGGACGCCCAGATCAATCCGCCGGTCGATCCCGGTTCCGGCGACGCGAAGGGTCTGGCGAATTCCCAGCACTGGGATCCGTTCAACCGCGGCAAACGCTGACGGCTTCGACAAATCGCTCGCGTCGCGTGGCGTCGCGCCGTTGACT
>WBXI01000347.1 GCA_008933025.1 Verrucomicrobiota bacterium | reverse complement strand
TCGCTCGATGCCCTGCGGGGCTTCGATATGTTCTGGATCATCGGCGCCGAGGGATTGGTCCGTGGCTTGCAGAAGTTTGCCGGCGGCGGATTGATCGGCCTCGTGGCGGAGCAACTCCACCACAAGGCCTGGGCCGGGTTTCATTTCGAGGATCTCATCTTTCCCCTCTTCGTGTTCATCGCGGGGGTTTCCCTGGTTTTTTCCCTGGAGAAGACTCTCCGGCAATCGGGCCGCCGCACCGCCGTGCTCCGGATATTGAAGCGATCCGCGCTCCTGTATTGTCTGGGCATCCTATATTACGGGGGGTTCTCGACGCCGTTCGAAAGCATCCGTTTGCTGGGCGTCCTCCAGCGGATCGCCCTCTGCTATCTCTTCTCGGGCTTGCTCTTTTGTTACCTCAAGCCGAGAGCCTTGGCGGGCGTCTGCGCCGGCCTGCTGGTGGGCTATTGGGCGTTGATGTGGTTTGTCCCGGTTCCCGGACACGGCTCCGGGAATTTCGCCGAGGGCGCCAACCTCGCGAACTACATCGACCGTCAATACCTCCCCCTTCGGAAGCACGACGGCGACCACGATCCGGAAGGGTTGCTGAGCACGCTTCCGGCCATCGCCAGCTGCCTTCTGGGGGTTTTCGCGGGCCTGGTCCTCAGGAATCCCGCCTTCACCGACCGCGAGAAGGTTTTCCGGTTGGTGGCGGGTGGACTCGCCTGCCTCGCCTTGGGTTGGGCATGGCATCCGAACTTCCCGGTCATCAAGAAACTTTGGACGTCGTCATTCGTCCTGGTGGCCGGAGGCTACAGCTGCCTCCTTCTGGCCGCGTTCTACCAGGTCGTCGATGTCTGGAAGTTCCGGAAATGGGCGATGCCATTCGTCTGGATCGGCGTGAACCCCATCACGATCTATTTCGGCGGGCACTTCATCGACTTCGAGGCGATGGCCAAACTGTTTGTCGGTGGCCCGGTGGGCGCCGCTTGCGGCCGGTACGGCGAACTCGTGCTGGTCGTGACCACGCTTGGATTCGGCTTCTGGTTCCTGCGGTTCCTGCACCAGAGGAAAATCTTCCTCCGGGTCTGATGGGGAACCGGCGGATCCCCGCGTTCCTGCTGTCCAACGCCGTCCCGGCCGTGAATCCTTGCCCCATGCCCCATCGGGTCGAGTCCTTCCCGGCCGCCGCCAACCGCCGGTTCGCGATGCCGTTACACCGCTGCCAACCGTTCGGCACGTCCCCCCGGGAGGCGATCGCCCCGTCGAACGACGAGCCGCGCCATGCCGCCTTCACCCCTCCCGTCGACGACGCGATGGTCGCTCCGGAACCCATGCGCGCCGCCGGCACATGAGCCCCGCGGATCCATCGCCCGCCACGGAATCCGTCTCCATCACCCGTTGGGGACCGGGCGGCGGCGGCGTCCCCGAACCGGACCGGGTCGCCGTCGAGGAACCCCTCGAGATCCGCGTGGAGACCCACCCGGTGGTGGTGACGATGCGCACGCCGGGGCACGACGAGGAACTCGCCGCGGGCTTTCTCGCGACCGAGGGCGTGGTGAACCGGGCGGGAGCCATCGCCGCGATCCGGCACTATCCCCGCAACGAATCCGGCAACGCCATCGACGTGTGGTTGTCGCCGGGGACGACGGTCGACCTGAAACGGCTTTCCCGGAACATGTACGCCGCCTCGTCGTGCGGCATCTGCGGGAAGGCGGCGATCGAATCCATCCGTCTGGCCTGCGCGCCGGCGGGGCCGGGACCGCGGTTGACCGCCGGGATCCTCGGGGCGTTGCCGGACAAACTGCGGGCGGCGCAAGCGGCGTTCGAGGCGAGCGGCGGATTGCACGGGGCGGGATTGTTCGACGAACAGGGGACGCTGCTGGTGGCGCGGGAGGACGTGGGACGGCACAACGCGGTCGACAAGGTGATCGGGCGGGCGTTGCTGGATGGGCTCTGGCCGCTGGACCGGCACGTGTTGCTGGTGTCGGGTCGCGCGTCGTTCGAGATCCAGCAGAAAGCCCTGGCGGGAGGGATCGCGTTCGTGGCGGCGGTTTCGGCGCCCTCGAGTCTCGCGGTGCGGTTCGCGGTGGAGACGGGCCAGACGCTGGTGGGCTTCCTGCGCAACGGGCGGTTCAACGTCTACGCCCATCCGGAACGCATCGCGGGCTGAAAGCCGGTTCGGTGCGCAACCGCCGCCGGATCCCGGCGGCCGCGCTTCGTTCGTGCCATGGGGCGGGGGGCGCCCGCACCGTCTCCCGCACCACGTCACTTCGGCATCTCGAGCCCGATCTTCTGCACCACCTGCATCACGTCTTTGTCGCCGCGGCCGGAGAGGTTGACGATCATCACCTCGTCGGGACGCATGGTCGGGGCGCGCTTGATGGCCTCGGCGACGGCGTGGGCGGATTCCAGCGCGGGGATGATGCCTTCCAACCGGGCGAGGCGCATGAAGGCGTCGAGTGCCTCGGCGTCGGTGGCATAGGCATACTCCACGCGTTTCTGGTCGTGGAGCCAGGCGTGTTCGGGACCGACGGCGGCATAGTCGAGCCCGGCGCTGACGCTGTGGGTCGACTGGATCTGGCCATGCTCGTCCTGGAGGATGTAGCTGCGCGTGCCCTGGAGCACGCCGAGCGAGCCGCCGTGGAAGCGGGCGGCGTGTTGTTCGGGAAGGATGCCGAGACCGCCGGCCTCGACCCCGACCATGCGGACGGAAGGATCGTTGAGGAACGGGTAAAACAAACCAATGGCGTTCGAACCGCCGCCGACGCAGGCGATCAGAAAGTCGGGCAGGCGCTCTTCTTTTTCGAGAATCTGCCGGCGGGCTTCGTCGCCGATGACGCGATGAAAATT
>WBXI01000346.1 GCA_008933025.1 Verrucomicrobiota bacterium | reverse complement strand
GATTCCTCGATGAGGATTTCGGAGACGGGGGACAGGTCCATGCCGCGCTTGGCGAGTTCCTCGAACTCGTCGCGATTGTAGGCGATGCCGCCGCCGGTGCCGCCGAGGGTGAAGGCGGGGCGGATGATGAGGGGGAAGCGCCCGATGCGTTCGGCGACGGTGCGGGCCTCCTCCATGTTGTGGGAAGTGCCGCTGATGGGGACGTCGAGGCCGATCTGGAGCATCAACTGCTTGAAGGCCTCGCGGTCCTCGCCCTTGTGGATCGCCTCGGCTTTGGCGCCGATCATCTCGACGTCGTGGCGTTCGAGGGCGCCGTTCTTGTGGAGCGACATCGCGGTGTTGAGCGCGGTCTGTCCGCCGAGGGTGGGCAGGAGGACGAGCTTGCCTTGGGCCCCGATGCGGGCCATCTCGGCTTTCTCGCGCACGATGATCTTCTCCACTGCCTCCGGGGTAATGGGCTCGATGTAGGTGCGGTCCGCGAACTCCGGGTCGGTCATGATCGTGGCCGGGTTGGAGTTCACGAGGACGACGCGATAGCCCTCCTCGCGCAGGGCCTTGCAGGCCTGCGTGCCCGAATAGTCGAACTCGCAGGCTTGGCCGATGATGATGGGACCCGCCCCCACGATGAGGACCGAGTGGATGTCAGTGCGCTTCGGCATGTTCGAAAACGGCCGAGATGCAACGGCATCTGGGCGGGGTTGTCAGTGGGTTTTTTCGGGTCATTCGCCCGGGCCGGCCGGTGGGACCCCGAAAACCGGGCTTTCGGGCCTGTTTTCCGTCCGGGGCCCGTTTTTGCCCGGCCGCCGCATGGCGTGTCGTTTTCCGCGCGTGCCGCGGTTTCGGCTTGGGGTGGGAAGGGGCGTTGGCGACGGGCGTGGCCTGCCGAGTCCCGCGGTCGCAGCTGGATCGAAAGCGGCGTCGCGGCCTTCCGAAGGCCTTGCCGCCGCAGTCCGAAGGCGCCGTGCGCGGGAGACACGCCGCCACGGTTGCCGGGGTACGGGCCGCGTCCAGACGGCGGTTTCACCGGGAGACATTCGGTGATAGGCATGTCCGATGATGCGACGATGGGTGGCGATGGCCGCGTTGTGGGCCGTGACGGTTGGGACCGCGGGAGCGGCACCCACCTTGGCCGAACGGCTCGGGTACCCCGCGGAAACACGGTTTCTGATCATTAACGGCGACGACGCCGGGATGTGCCACACCGCGAACGTCGCCACCATCGAGGCGTTGGAACACGGGTTGATGACGAGCGCGACGGTGATGGTCCCGTGCCCGTGGTTCCCGGAGATCGCCCGGTACGCCCGGGAGCATCCGGCGGCGGATTTCGGGGTCCACCTGTGCCACACGTCGGAATGGCAGGTGTACCGTTGGGGCCCGGTGGCGCCGCGTTCGGAAGTGCCGCACCTGATCGATCCGGACGGGTATTTCTGGCACGAGATCCCGCAGGTCTACGCGAAGGCGAATCCCGAGGAAGCGTACATCGAGGCCAAGGCCCAGGTGACCAAGGCGCTGGCTGCGGGCATCGACGTGACCCACCTCGATTCCCACATGGGCACGCTCCAGTACCATTTGGCGTACGTGGAAAAGTACCTGCAACTCGCGGTCGACTTCGACCTGCCGGCGCGGATGGCCTCGCAGGAATCGCTCGCGAAGAACGGCGGCGGACAATTGCGCGCGGCCTTCGCGGCCAAGGGGATCGTGACGACGGACGATTTCGTCTGGGAGGACCTGAAAGACATGCCCAAGGACGTGAAGGGCTACTGGATGAATAAGGTCGGCTCGTTGAAGCCGGGGGTCACGGAACTCTACATCCACGCGGGGCAGGCGACCGACGAATTGAAGGCGGTGACGCACAGTTGGTCGGTGCGCACGGCGGAGTTCGAAACCTTCGCCCGGGATCCGGACATGCGGGCGCTGGTGGGGGAGCGCAAGATCGTGAGGATCGGCTGGAGGGTGCTCCGGGAGTTGCAGCGGAAGGAGCGCCGGGAGCGAGCGGGCGCGGGGAAATGACGGGCGCTCAGGCGTTCGGAACGGTCATTTTGAAACGCGGGATCCGCGTCACCACGCGGCGCCCGTGTTCGTCCATGCCCAGATAGGCCCCCTCGGCGACGGCGCATCCGGAGCCCACCAGATGCTGGGAATTGTAACTGAACCGGCCGCCCGGGGCGATCGTGGGGGTCTGCCCCACCACACCGTCCCCCTCGACGACCAGCGTGGTGCCGTCGTCGTGGGACACCACCCATTTGCGACCGCGGATGGTGACCGAGACGTCGCTGTCGTTGTGGATGGTGATGAAGTACACGAAGGAGTGCGGCTTCTCGGAAGCAGACAGATGACGGTAGACCAGTTTGTCGACGGTCACCCGCAATCCATCCAGTTCCACCAAAACGCAACCCTGACTCATGTGGGGACAGCTTACGGAATGGGGGCGGGGGCGCAAGCGGCGGCGTTGGAACGGGGGCGAAGCGGGAGTATGTCGACTCCGCCGACTTCCAGCGCGGGAGACAGGCCGAGCGGTTCCCCGCGCGAAGCGCCGTCGGAGTGCGGAGGGTAGGAGCGCCAGCGACACCCACTCCGCTTTGCGACGAGGCCCGCCAACGCCGCGGTTGCATCCGGTTTCACAGCGGTGTCGCGGCCTTGCGAAGGCCTTGCCAGCGCAGTCCGAAGGCGCTTCGCGCGGGAGACAGGCCGAGCGGTTCCCCGCGCGAAGCGCCGTCGGAGTGCGGAGGGTAGGAGCGTCAGCGACACCCACTCCGCTTTGCGACGAGGCCCGTCGTCAACCCTGCGGTCGGATGCGGTTTCATAGACCCTATGGCCTCGCGCAGGGCTCTTGCCGAGTC
>WBXI01000345.1 GCA_008933025.1 Verrucomicrobiota bacterium | reverse complement strand
GACGGGGTGGTGTCGGTGGCAACGCGCCGGTTGGGCTGGAGCTTGGTGGAGGTAGCCCGGGAAATCCCGGAGGTTGCATACGCCACGCTGGCGCAGGGCGTGCGGCGTTTCCGCCGCGTGGAGTTGGAGCGGCCGGCCGCGGCGGAATTCGTGGCCCGTCTCCGAGATGATTTGTCGAACATTCAGGACTGACCCGAATGGTGCTTACTCGTCCAGCAACAGCACCGACTTGAACCTGCCCTGGAAAACGTGTCCCCGCCGCCGGTGCACCCAGTTGAAGCGACCCGCGTAGCTGGTGCGATATCGGAAGCCCCGCGCAGAGCATCGTGGGTGCGCCGGGAACAGGCGTCCGCGACGCCGCGAGGCTGGGAGGCCCGTCGCTCACCCAAACGATGAGTTTGGACTGGCTCGTGCCAGTCATCCGGGGTTGAAATAAACATCATCCCACTGGACTCACAATCCCCGGCCCCGCACCGGCCGCGCACCCGCGAATGTATCTCGCTTCCCGCGCGGAAAAGGCGCCCGTCGAGGTCGCCCGAGGCCCGACCAGACAGTGCCACCGGCGAGGCGAGCGTCCCGCGGGAACTCGATCGGCCATGAACGCACGCCCCATCCGGCTTCGGACCGCCGTGTGCGCCATGCTGTGCGTCTGGTTCGTTCTCGACGCAGGAGCGGCGGTCTCGAGGGCGGACTCTTTCACGCCGGAGCAGATCGGGTTTTTCGAGACCTCCATCCGGCCGGTGCTCGCCACGCACTGCTATCCATGCCACTCGGCCCAGGCAAAGAAACTCAAGGCGGGGTTGCGGCTCGACAGCCGGGCGGGAGTCCTCGCCGGCGGCGACAGCGGTCCGGCCATCGTCGCGGGGGACCCCGCGAAAAGCCTGCTCTGCAAGGCGGTCAGCCACGGGGATCCCGACACGGCGATGCCGCCGAAGGGGAAGCTGGACGAGCGCGTCATCGCGAACCTCGCGCGCTGGGTGACCCAGGGGGCGCCCTGGCCCGCGGAGCAGGCCTCCACGACGGCACCCAAGACGGAGTGGGACTGGCTCGCATTGCGGCGGAAACACTGGGCCTTCCAACCGATGCAGCGGCCGGTGCCGCCGGCGGTGGCGAACCCGGAATGGGCGCGCGGTCCCATCGACCGCTTCATCCTGGCCCGGCTCGAGGCCGCCGGGATGGCCCCTGCCCCGGCAGCGGACCGGAGGACGCTCCTTCGCCGCGCGAGCTTCGACCTGGTTGGCCTGCCCCCGACGCCGGCGGAGACGGAGGCATTCGCGAGGGACCCGAATCCGGACGCGTTCGAGCGGGTGGTGGAGCGCTTGCTCGCCTCGCCGCATTACGGCGAGCGCTGGGCGCGGCACTGGCTCGACGTGGCGCGCTACAGCGACGGACTGGGCGGGTTTCTCGACGGACCGGACAAGCGCGGCGAGGCGTGGCGTTATCGCGATTGGGTGGTGAAGGCGCTGAACCGCGACCTGCCCTTCGATCGCTTCGTCACCAGCCAGATCGCCGGCGATTTGCTCGACGACGGCAGCGCGACGGCCACGGGCTTCCTCGCCCTCGGACCGACCTATGTCTCGGACGGCGGCACCGAGGACGGCAAGGCGGTGGCGCTGGCGGAGACGCTCGACGACCGCGTCGACACGGTGACCCGCGGCCTGCTCGGACTCACCGTCTCGTGCGCCCGGTGCCACGACCACAAATTCGATCCCATCCCGACGCAGGACTACTACTCCCTCGCGGGTGTCTTCCAAAACACCCGGAACAACGAATGCCCGGCGCCGGAAACGCCGCGGGCGGAGATCGACGGCTACGAACGGGGCCAGAAGGCGATCCGGGAATGCGAATCGCAACTGGGTTCCATCCGCAATGGGGCCAAGCAGGCGAAGCGCGGGCTGTCCGCGGAGGAAACCGAAGCCGTGGCCGCCAAAGAGAAGGAGCTCGCGCGATGGAAGGCGGAGGCGCCGGCGAAGTATCCCGTGGTCCATGCGGTCGCGGACTCCGGCAACGCCGACATGCGGGTGGCCCTGCGCGGCAACCTGCTCAAGCCGGGAGAGGTCGCGCCGCGCCGCTTCCTGCGCATCGTCGCCGGGGAGGCCCCCCGCCCCTTCACCCGTGGCAGCGGCCGTCTCGAGCTCGCCGGGGCGATCGTGGATCCGGAAAACCCGCTGACCGCCCGCGTGTTGGTCAACCGCGTTTGGATGCACCATTTCGGCCGCGCCCTCGTGCGGACGCCCGACAATTTCGGGATGGCCGGCGAAAAGCCGACGCACCCCGAATTGCTCGACTGGCTGGCGCGGGACTTCATCGGGTCCGGTTGGTCGCTGAAACACCTGCACCGCGCGATCATGCTCTCCGCGGCGTACCGGATGGGCAGCCACACCGATCGGCATCGCTTCGAGAAGGACGGCGACAACCGCCTGCTCTGGCGCATGGAACCGCGCCGACTCGACGCGGAGGCATGGCGGGACGCACTCCTTGCGGTCACGGGCGACCTCGACCCGACCCTCGGCGGACCGTCCACGGAAAGCATCCTGCAGAGCCCGCGGCGGACCCTCTACAGCATCATCAGCCGAAACGGCGACCGCTTCGAGTCCGACGATTTCCTGCGGCTCTTCGACCTGCCCAGCGCCCGTGCCACCAGTGGCGGCCGCACGGCCAGCATCGTCCCGCAACAATTTCTCTTCGCGATGAACAATCCCTTCATGGCGAAACGGGCGGCGGCACTGGTGGCGCGATTGCCCCGGGGAACAACGCCGGCACGCATCGATGGAACCTACCGCCTGCTCTACGGCCGTCCCCCGACCGGGCGCGAACTGCAGGTGGGCGTGGCGTTCCTCGAAACCGGCGCGACGGCCGGG
>WBXI01000344.1 GCA_008933025.1 Verrucomicrobiota bacterium | reverse complement strand
GGCGAGGGCGGCGCTGACGAGGAACGTCTGGTTGTACGGACTGCCGCCCATGGTGGAGGCGCTGGTCCGCGAGGTTTCCTCGAGCACGCGCAGCCAGCGGATTTCCACGGGTCGGACGCCCTGGAGTCCCTCGCGGATGTCCTGCACGAGGAAACGGCCCCCGGCCGCGGAGCGGTCCACGGTCTCGGGCATCACCGGCGGCACCGCCCGCGGTTTGACCAGCATCGGCGAATGCAGGCAGATGGCGGGGTCTTCCAGCAGGGTCACCGCCACGCCTTCCCCGTCCATCAGGCGGAGCACGTTGCGTTTCGCGCCGGCGGGCCGGCCGCTGAAGACGACGGCGTCCGCGGACAGCGGCCACGGTTCGCAGGAATCGCCGAGGTCGAAGGTCGGTTGGTCGGGATGCTCGAGATTGGCGATGGCGGCGGGATTGTTCTTCCCGAGGCGCGGGTCGATGAACGCGATGGAACCGCGCGGGGTCCCGTTGTGCTTGGCCAGCGTGGCGACGATCCGCGGCGATCCGGGGACGGGACGCGCGTCGAGGATGGCTTCCGGGAACACCAGGTTGTTGGCGAAGACCGCGGTCTCGTGGGTGCCGTCGGGATTCACGCTCCACAGCGACTGGATGGTGAGCGCGTTCTTGTCCACGTATTCCCAGCGGCCGAAGAGGATCCGGCCGTCGGGCAGCACGGCGGGGTCGAACTCGTTCACGAAGTTGACCGAGATGGGGTGGATGTCCGAACCGTCCGCGTTCATCACGTGGAGGACGGCGGCGCCGGTGTTGTTGCACGGCACCAGGCCGCTCTGGCGGGTGGAGAGGAACACGATGCGGCCATCGGGAAGGTAGGCCGGGGCGACGTCGTGTTGGCCGCTTTGCGAACCGTGGTAACCGGCGCAGGTCGTGGAAGGGTCGGTGACGCGGCGGAGATTCCGGCCATCGATGCCTATCTCGTGGATGCAGGTGTTGCCGTCGGGCCGGTCCTTGAAACAAAAGAGAATCCGGGTGGCGTCCCACGAGAGTTCGGGATGGCTGTAGACCCCGGTCCCGAGGGTGTTGGGCGTGGCGGGATCGATGACCGGCCGGACGCGCCATTGCGACCGTGGCGCGGCGGGATTCTCCAGCACGTGGATCCCGCCGCCGCCCGGCGGCCATTTGTAGTAGGTGTCGTAGATGTGGATGCCGGTATAGGAATGGCGTTTGACGAACAGCAACGGCGCGTCGAGGGAACGGACGAGCCGTTCCTCGCGTCCGGACGGTGCCGCCGGGTCCGCGGCCGCGGCGGGCAACAGCGCCAGTCCCGCGGCGAGAGCCGCGATGGCGATTGGCTTGCGGAACCGGAGGGGCGCGGGCATCGGGGGGATTCCTTTCATCGGCCGCCGGGTTTGTCGTCGAACAGGCCGGCCATCGCGGCGTGGAGTTCCACCAGTCGTTTCTCCTGGTCGGGGCCGAAGGAACCCAGGCGTTGGGCATAGGCATCCAGCCACGTCGCGAAACGGTCCCGCGCGTCGCGGTCGGCGTGGACGCCGTGGTGCCCGGCCGGGTCTTCCAGCAAGGCGAGCAACGGGCTGAGCATCGCGGGATTGCGGCCCTCGGTCGAAATTCCCTCGCGATACGCGGCCAGCACGAGGTCGCGCGCGCTGGGGTGGCCCAGGCCGACGAGGGTTTCGTAGGAACGGGCCGGCGTGAGGTCGATCCGTGCGGCCTGCGGATCCGGACCGTCCGGCCGATGGCAACGCACGCACTGGGCGTCGAGCACGGGTTGGATGAGTCGGTCGAAACGCAGCGGCCACGAGCCGTCGGGTCCCTGCGTGATCCGCGAGGGTCCGCGCCTGGCGGCGATCGGTGCCCGCACGGGGGGCGGCGTCTGCTGCCGGGAATCGTGGCAACCAGTGCAAGACAGGGTCTGGCCGGGTTGGACATGCGTCGCGCTGCGCATGGTCTGGACCGCGCGTCCCCGGGCATCCAGCGCCTGGAAAAACAACGCGACGCCCGAGGGCACCCGGAAATACGCGGACCCATCCGCCTCGACCGGCACGGTGCTGAGCACGGCCTTTCCGGGATCGTCGTGGGTCAGTCCCAGCGCGGGCTCGTTCATGCGCGGTTGGGTCTTGGCGGGGATGGCGATGATCCGGAGGGCTTTCACCTCGCCCGGTTTCACGGTCGCGAGGCCGCGGGTGACGTCCGCCACGAGGAACCGCCCCTCCTGGGGAGCGTCCCGGGCCACGGTGTTGGCCAACGCGGGCGGCCGGGTCCGTGGCTTCAGCGGGATCGGGTACATGGAGGAGATATCCGGGTCGCGGAAGAGCAGTTCGAGGCCCGTGTCGGCGCGGAAGAGGTGGATGCCCATGCCGTTCACCGGGCGTCGGCGACCTTCCCGCGGTTCGGACTCGATGCCCCAGGACACGAGGCAGGTGTTCTCGGAGAGCGGCCAGGGGTTCGCAAAAAAGCCGGGAGGCCAGCCCTCGGCCTCGGGGAATGGCGTCTGCGGGGTCAGGCGGGTGATGGGCCCGGAGCCCTCGGTCCCGCGGGTGGGATCGAGCAAGACCAGGCTGCCCATGGTCTGCGAATGGTGGCCCGACGCGGTGAACAGGATTTTCCGCGAACCGGGAATGGCGCGGGGTTCGAAGGTGCAGTGGGGGACTCGGGTGTAGTTGCCATAGACCAACCGCGCGTTGGTGCCGTCCGGGTTGATGGTCCAGAGGCTCATGTACGGCATGTTGTCGCGGTCCACGTAGTCCCACCGCGAGTAGAGGATCGTGCCGTCGTTGGCCACGCTTGGTTCCCACTCGAACATCTCGAACGGCGAGATGGCATTCAGGTCGCCGCCGTCGGCGTCCATGGTGTGCAGCGTGTACACCGCCACCGGGCGAGCGTCGTCGCCGCCGCACCGCACGTAGCAG
>WBXI01000343.1 GCA_008933025.1 Verrucomicrobiota bacterium | reverse complement strand
CTCCTGCTGAGCCGCCGGCTCGATGCTTTCTGGGTCGACCGCGCCAATGCCGCCTCGGCCCGCAACGACTCCCTTGCCTTGGCCGCCTAAATCCACATTCCAACGATTCCGTCGTGCACCCCACCAGACAGGCCGCGCGGGTTTTACCGTGCGCCTCGATCCGGTCGTCGCCATGTTGTCGGGGATACGATGCATCCCGGCACGCCAACCCCCGAAATCAACGAACTCGGCGTTGGAAATCCCGATGCGGCACGAGGGGCAGGAATGCGGTTGCCCGCGGTAGCCGAGAGGTCGTGGATCGCGATCCGGCTGCGCGTTCCCGGCCCTGCATCGAACTGGCCACCCGCCGGCCGGTTCGGCCGCCTCGCCATCGGCACTTCGACGAGCAACCAGCCTGCGAAACCCGAGAACCTGTTGGCAATGCCCGGCACCGTTCCCGACCGGTTTGCGATCGCGCGGTTTGCGAAACTAGTCTCGCCGATGTCGATGGCGTGCCAGCAACTCCGTTCCCAAATCCAAACCCCCCGTCGGACGCGCGACCTGCTGCCGCCGCCTCGGCTCTCGGGTCAGGCCAAACTTCCGACGAACTGACATGGACAAACCCGGCCACATCCTGCTGACGGGCGCGACGGGTTACGTCGGCGGGAGGCTGCTGCCGCTGCTGGTGGCGGATGGATGGCGCGTGCGGTGTCTGGCGCGGCAGCCGAAACATTTGTCGCCCCGTGTGCCGGCGGGCGTCGAAGTGGTGCATGGCGACTTGCTCGACGCGGCATCGCTGTCGGCGGCCATGCAGGGAGTGGAAGCCGCGTACTATCTGGTCCATTCGATGGGCGCGACGGGCGATTTCGAAACGCAGGACCGCCTGGCCGCGGAGAATTTCGCGGCCGCCGCGCAGGCCGCCGGGGTACGGCGCATCGTTTATCTGGGAGGTTTGGGCGAGGACGATCCGGGTTTGTCCGCGCACCTGCGCAGCCGGCACGAGGTGGGCGGGCGATTGCGGGCGCATGCCGTGCCGGTGATCGAGTTCCGGGCGTCCATCGTCGTCGGTTCGGGAAGTTTGTCCTTCGAGATGATCCGGGCCCTGGTGGAGCGGTTGCCGGTGATGGTGATGCCGCGCTGGGTAAGGGTGACGGCGCAACCCATCGCCATCGGCGACGTGCTGGCTTATTTCCGGGCGGCGCTGAGCCTGGAGCTGGATGGCAGCGTCGTGGTCGAGATTGGCGGGCCGGACCAGGTGTCCTATGGCGAACTGATGCGGGAATACGCGCGGCAGCGCGGGCTGCGGCGGTGGATGATCCCCGTGCCGCTGCTGACGCCGCGACTGTCGAGTTTGTGGCTGGGGCTGGTGACGCCGCTGTATGCCCGCGTGGGCCGCAAGTTGGTGGACAGTCTCCGCCATCCGACCGTGGTGCGCGACGATTCCGCCCAACGCCTGTTCGCCATCCGGCCGGTCGGCGTGGGCGAGGCCATCGCGCGGGCTTTGCGAAACGAAGACTCCAGCTTCGCGCAGACGCGGTGGTCGGACGCCTTGTCCGCCGCCATGCAGGCACCCCGACGGTGGGGAGGCGCACGATTCGGCAACCGACTGGTGGACTCGCGTTCGGTGCATGTGGCGGCGTCGCCGGCGACGGTGTTTGCCGCCGTCGAACGGATCGGCGGCGGGACGGGCTGGTATTATGCGGATTGGCTCTGGAGGTTGCGCGGCTGGCTGGACCTGCTCGTGGGAGGCGTGGGCATGCGCCGTGGTCGCCGGGATCCGGCGCGGTTGCGCGTGGGCGACACCCTGGATTGCTGGCGTGTCGAGTCCATCCAACCGGACCGGCGGCTGCGACTGGCGGCGGAGATGAAACTGCCGGGCCGGGCGTGGCTGGAATTCGAGGTGCAACCGGACGGGGACGGGGCACGGCTGCGCCAGACGGCGACGTTCGATCCGCTCGGATTGTGGGGGCTGGCCTATTGGTATGGCGTATGGGCGCTGCACCAACTCGTGTTCGCCGGGATGCTGCACGGTCTGGCGCAGGCCGCCGGGAAAGCCCTTCCCGACACCACGGCGCAGTCCGCGACGAAAGGCCCCGCGGCCCAATCCCAGCCCATGGGTCGCCGCCTCCTCGCGCTGGCCGGATGGATGTTGCTTTGCTTCGCGGCTGCGTCGCTCGGTGGGTTCTTCGGGCCGGGCGAATGGTATGCCTCGTTGAAGAAGCCGTCGTGGAATCCGCCCGGCTGGATTTTCGGCCCGGTCTGGACGGCGCTCTACACGATGATGGCGGTGGCCGCATGGCTGGTGTGGCGGCAGGGCGGTTGGGCGAGCCGGCGCAAGCCGCTGCTCGTCTTCCTCGTGCAACTGGCGCTCAACGCCGCGTGGACGCCGCTCTTCTTTGGCTGGCACCGGCCCGGCGCGGCGTTCGCCGAAATCATCCTGCTGTGGATGGCCGTCGCGGCAACCATCGCGGTCTTTCGTCCGGTGAGTCGCGCGGCGGTGCCGTTGCTGGTGCCTTATCTGGTCTGGGTGAGTTTCGCCGCAGGGTTGAACTTCACCCTGTGGCGGCTGAACCGCTGAGGTTGCGAAACGCAGACGGCTTCGATTCCAACCACCCTCCTCGACTTTCGGGCCAAGAGTCCGAGGGGGTCAGTCCTCACTTTTGACACAAAGCTGCTTCCGCACCTGATGACGGGATTTCGCCCGGGCCATGGCGGGGCCTTGGACGGCCTTGGCCACGACGCCCACCGAGTGTCAAAAGTAAGGACTGACCCCTCCGGAGACTCCTGCGGACCTACGGGGTGAAAACAGGTTCCTCGCTGTTTCCTGTGGCTGGGGGACTTGGTAGAACGGCCCGGACATGATTCCGGAGAAGGCATTCGCTGGGTTGTTGCAACTGGACGACAAGTGGGAGGTGGTGGCGGCGGAGTT
>WBXI01000342.1 GCA_008933025.1 Verrucomicrobiota bacterium | reverse complement strand
TCGACACCCACGCGCACCTCGATTTCCCCGATTTCGCCGGGGACATCGAGGAGGTGGTGCGCCGTGCCGCCGAGGCGGGCATCGACCGCATCGTGACGATCGGTTGCGACACGGAAAGCAGCCGGCGGGCGATCGCCTTGGCGGAGCGGTTTCCGGGCGTGTTTGCGGCGGTGGGATGGCACCCCGGGCACGTGGCATCGGCGCCGGCGGATGTCCGGGCCGAAGTCGCGGCGTTGGCGCGCCACCCCAAGGTCGTGGCGATCGGCGAATGCGGCGTCGACCACTTCCGGTTGCCGTCGTCCGAGTCCGGGGGGACGGCGGACGACGACGAGCACACGAAGGCGCGGCAGGCGGCGATGTTCGGGCAGCAACTGGAAGTGGCGGCGGATCTGGGGCTGAACGTGATCGTGCACCAGCGGGTGGCGCACGCGGCGGCGCTGGAAATCTTCCGGCCGTTTGCCGGCGGGGTGCGGGGCGTCTTCCACTGTTTCGTGGGGACGGTGGCGGAATTGCGCGAGATCGAGGCGTTGGGGTCGCTGACGAGTTTCACGGGAATCGCGACCTTCAAGAACGGCGTGGCCGTGCGCGACGCGCTGGCGGCGGCGTCCGTCGACCGCTTCATGCTGGAGACCGATTGTCCGTACCTCGCGCCCGTGCCGCACCGGGGCCGGCGGTGCGAACCGGCATACGTGCGCGAGATCGCGGTGCAGGCGGCGGCGGTCCGCGGGGTGGACCTCGCGGCGTTGTCGGCCGCGACCCAGTCGACGGTGGAGCGGTTCTTCCCGCGGATCCGGGGCATCGGGTAAGGACGGGGATCCAAGGGATCCGGTCCCGGTGGCTGCTCCCGGCGCGGATAGCCGACGTCCGGCCACCATTGCGGCGCGGGCATTCCGGCGGCAGGCTGCGGCGCATGCTGCGTCTCGAGGACCTTGCCGCCATCGCCCAGTCGCACGCCGCGGACCTGGGTTCGCGCGTGGCCGCGTTCGATCTCGGCGGCCGGCGTTTCGACGGCAACGAAAAGCCCGCGGTCATGGGCGTGATCAACCTGTCCGCCGATTCCTGGTACCGGGAAAGCGTGGCGCCGTCGACCGAGGCGGCGGTGCGGATGGGTCACGTGCTGGCGGCGCAGGGCGCGGACATCCTCGACGTGGGAGCGGAGTCGTCGCTGGCGCAGGCGGCGCGCGTGGACGAGGCGGCGCAACGGTCGCGGTTGCTGCCGGTGGTGCGCGAACTGGCCGGGGCCGGGCATCTGGTGTCGGTGGAGACGTACCATCCGGCGGTGACCCGCGCCTGTCTCGAGGCCGGTGCGAAAGTGTTGAACCTCACGGGGACCGAGCGCACCGCGGAAATGTACCGGATGGTGGCGGACCACGACGCGGCGGTGATCATTTGCCACGTGCAGGGGGCCAACGTCCGCGCGGTGGGGGACTTCGATTTCGGGGCGGACCCCGCGGCGATGCTCCGGGACTATTTCGAGCGCGAGATCGAGGTGGCGGTGGGGCAGGGGGTGCGGCGGCTGTGGATCGATCCGGGACTGGGGTTCTACTACCGGAACCTGCAGGATTCCTCGGTCCGGATCCGGCACCAGATGGGGGTATTCCTGAACACCTTCCGGCTGCGCGCCCTCGGTTGGCCCACGTGCCACGCCTTGCCGCACGCCTTCGAGTGTTTCGGCGACGAGGTCCGTTGCGCCGAACCTTTCTTCGCGGTGCTGGCGGCGTTGGGACGCACCGATCTCTTCCGCACCCACGAGGTGCCGCGCACCCGGGCGGTGCTTTCGACGCTGGGCGTTTGGTAGCCGTCCGGCGGGAGTGGCACCGGTCGGGCCTTGCCGCGGAGGTTGGACGGGACGCACCCGTCGCCGGCGTCCGGCGGAAACGCGGCTTGCCGGGGCAAGCGTGGTCCATAAGTTGCCGCGGTGTCGTTTCTGGTCATCGGCCTCAGCCATCGCTCCGCCCCGGTCGGGGTTCGCGAGCGCATGGCCGTGGTCGGGTCGCGCGTGCCGGAATCCCTCGCGGCACTGCGCGGCGCGGGCCTCGCCACCGAGGCCGTGCTGGTCTCCACCTGCAACCGCGTCGAGTGGTACCTTGCGGCCGCGGGTGATCCCGCCGCCGTCGCCGCGCGCCTTTGGGATTTCCTCGGGATCGAATCCGATCTCCGCCGCATCCTCTCGGACCGGGCCCACGCCCTGGCGGGCGACGATGCCCTCGGGCACCTGTTCCGGGTGGCTTCCGGGCTGGACAGCCTGGTCCGGGGCGAGACGGAAATCCTCGGCCAATTGAAGGCGGCCTACGAGACCGCGCGCGCCGGGGGACACACGGGACGCATCCTGAACCGGGCGTTCCAAAGGGCGTTTGCCGTCGCCAAGGAGGTCCGGACCCGGACGGGAATCCAACGCGGCAACACCAGCGTGGCGTCGGTCGCCGTGGAATTGGCGGAGCGCGTCCTCGGCGGGTTGGTCGGCCGCGAGGTCCTGGTGGTCGGGGCGGGCGACACCGGGGGGAAGACGGCGCGGGCGCTGCTTGGCCGGGGCGTCCGGGGCGTCACGGTGGCCAACCGTTCGCCGGACCGTGCCGTGGCGCTGGCCGCGGCGTTGGGGGGGCGTGCCATCCCGTTCGACGGCTGGGAACTCGAGGTGCCGCGGGTCGACATGGTGGTGAGTTGCACGGACGCACCGCACCGCATCCTGGACCGACCGCGTCTCGAGCGGTTGTTGGCCCACCGCGAGCCGCGTCCGTTGCTGTTGGTGGACCTCGCGGTCCCGCGGGACATCGATCCCGAGGCCGGGCGCCTCCGCGGGGTGTTCCTGCACGACATCGACGGTTTGCAGGCGGTGGCGGATGCCCACGCCGACCGGCGTCGCGGCGAAGCCCGTAGAGTTCGGTTCAAACCGCACCTGAAAATTTGTCCCGGGCAGCCCGGAATTCGGGCCAAACCATGACCTC
>WBXI01000341.1 GCA_008933025.1 Verrucomicrobiota bacterium | reverse complement strand
CGAGACGTTGCCCGGGTGCCTGGAGTTCATGGGAGGTGGGTTCGCACCGACGCTTTCACGGTGGTGCATTCGCGTCCCGTCCCCTCCGTGCCGAGCGGACGGATCGTGTAGCGGCCCACGGCGGCCGGGACGACGAACGTCTCGGCATGGTGCACGACGAAAGGTTCGAAGGCCCCGTCGGGACTCCCGACCACCGCCGCCTCGCCCCCGACCAGATTGAGCACGTTCACCCCGCCGGCCGTGTCGTGCGGGACCGACCGCGTGAACCAATGCCGCCGGACCTCGATGAAATCGCCCGGGCAAAGGCCCGTGCGTTCCTCCCGCCAACCGTCGCCGGACCCCAACGGTTCGACGCGGTTGACCAACTCGCGCCGGGTCCAGGCGGTGGTGCGGCCCCAATCGATGTTCGCCAGGCCGTGGGCGAGGTGAATCGGACGCGGCCGGCCGTCGAGCCCCAGCCTTCCCCAGTCCCACAGCTTGAACGTGAAGAGATAGGGCGTGGCGCTGATCTCGAGCACCATCGCGTCGGCACCGCTGCAATGCACGGTGCCGGCCGGAATGAGAAAATGATCGTGGCGCCTCGCCGGCCAGCGATTGGCGTGTCGCCCCGGGTCGAAGGCCGGTCCACCGGCCTGTGCCGCCGCGAGTTCGCGCGCCATCGCCTCCGGGTCGACATCCTCGCGCAGGCCCAGATACACGGAGGCATTGGGTCCCGCGTCCAGCAGGTAGTAGCTCTCGTCCTGGGTGTAGTGCAGGCCGAAATGCCGCCGGATGTATCCGGCCAGCGGGTGGACCTGGAACGAGAGATTGCCGCCGCCCATCGTGTCCAGAAGGTCGAAGCGGATCGGGAATTCGTCGCCGAATCGCGCCTGGACCGCCTCCCCCAACAACGCGCGCGGTTGGTCGAACACTAGGTCCAGTGCCGGCAGTTCCAGCCGCGTGTTCCCGAAATCGAGCAGCAGGCTGTTCTCTTCCGGCACGCAATCGAAACCCCAGCCGTAGTTCGCCGCGCCCCGGTCGAGGTCGAACGCTTCCTTCATCCATTGCCCACCCCAGGGCGCCGGATCGAAGAAGGGCACCAACCGGAAGGGCCGGCTCACCGCATGCCGCAACCCCCGGCGCACCGCGGCCCCCTCCGCCATCTTCGGCTCGTGCCGGCGATGGGTGTCCAAAGCGAAATCCCATCGCCCGATCGACGGCCGCTTCCATCGGTCCCAAACCGGCCAGTCCACGAAGAACGCCCGCTTGTATTTCAGCGACGCCGGAACCGTGCCCGGCCCCGCGCCGAGATTGCCGGTCTCGTTCCGGCGAAACCGATTCTGGGCCTCCCACCGCGCCAGATCCGCGTGCACGAGGATGTCCCCCGCGTGCACCAACCCCGCGCCGCAACCCACGATCAGCACCACCCCCGCCTCCACCCGGCCCACCCGCCCGGCTGCCTCCCCCAACAGCGCCGGGTCGAAGAACTGTTCCAAAGTCAGGTCGCCGAGAGACCCGAACACCGGGTCGTCGCCGCCCAGAAAAGGTTCCACCAGCCGATCGATCCACCCGGGGGCCCGCAGCAAATCCTCGGTGCCAAGGGCAAGGACCGGATCGAGCCGGGCCTCCAGTTGCCGCAGGACCTCGGTGGCGTCCACTCCCGGATAACATTCGACGACGACGACCGAACGGCGCGCGTTCCGCCGGGCAATGGCTCGGCGCAGGCGTCCCTCGATGGCGTCCCAACCCACCACGCAGGCCCCGGCGGCGTCCGGAACCGCGATCGAGGGCAGTTTGTCGTAGCCGGAGATTTTCATCGGTTCTCCCCGAAGAGGGCGGCCACGCCCAGCAGCGCGGCGTCGTTGCCCAGCGCGGAAGCGCGCACCTTGGGCTTGCCCCACGGCGTCCATGCCAACCGCGCCACCCGACGTCGCAACCGCGGCAGCAGGATGGCCCCGCTGCGCATGATCCCGCCCCCGATCACGACGCATTCCGGGTCATAGGCGTGGATCAGGGAAACCACCGTGGCGGCCCAGACCCGGATGGCCCGGTCACGCAACTCGATGGCCATTGCGTCGCCGGCCGCCGCGGCCCGGAACACCGCCGCATAGTCGAGCGTCCCCGCCCTCGCCAACCGGCTGGACGGAAAGTCGGGGTGTGCCCGCGCCCGCCCCGGCAATGCCCAGGTGGAGGCCTCGGTCTCGGCACAGCCGCGGTTGCCGCACGGGCAGTCGTCGCCGTCCACGTTCAGCACCCAATGTCCACCCAGACAGCCCGCCTGGCCGTGCTGGCCCCGCAGGGGCACCCCGTCGATGATCGCCGACGTCCCGATCCCCGTGCCGAGCGTCATCATCACCACGCTCCGGAAACCGCGCGCCGCCCCCCCTCGCCATTCGCCCGCCAACGCCGCGTTGGCGTCGTTGCACACCAGGGTCGGAACCCCGAGCCGCCCTTCGACCCACCGCGCCACGTCGATCGTCCGGGCATCGTCGAACTTGCCCGCGGGCGTGGAAAGTATCCGCCCGGTACCGGGCTCGATGATCCCGGGAAACGAGAGTCCCACACCGCCCAAACCGCTCCGGGGCACCCCCGCCTCGCGGCAACAGCGCACGCCGGCCCGCACGATCCGCTCCAAGGCCGGCCCCAAGCCCCCCGAGGCACGGGCATCGATCTCGCGCCGGGCAAGCAAACGACCGCCGCGCACCAAGCCGACCTTGATGCGGGTCCCGCCGACATCGCAGGCGAGCAGCGTGGGGGCGGCCTTCATGCATCATTCCTTCCCGACGTCCCGGCAGGGTTCGGGTGTCGGCGCGAGCCGAACCACGATGCGTTGGACCCCGACGCATTCCATCGGCCGCAGCGCGATGTCCAACGGTCCGGCCGCCCCCGTGGGTACGGCGGCCATGGGCCTTCGGCATCCTGGACCTCCACCATTTGCCCGAACCATTGCACGATGCCCGCCCGGGCCGCAGGGGAACTGCCGGCCCCTGCTTGCCAACCGGAAGCCAACGGGAGGTTGGTCTTCGGCAAGGAGCGCATGGATTG
>WBXI01000340.1 GCA_008933025.1 Verrucomicrobiota bacterium | reverse complement strand
TCCGACCGCAGGGTTGACGACGGGCCTCGTCGCAAAGCGGAGTGGGTGTCGCTGACGCTCCTACCCTCCGCACTCCTACGGCGCTTCGCGCGGGGAACCGCTCGGCCTGTCCCCCGCGCGCAGGGCCTCCGTTGACGAGGGCGACTCGGGCTGTCATGGAAACATTCCCGATGGCGACGCAGCACCCACAGGGTCAGACGCCGGGAGAACCGTCTCCCAAAGGACGCCTTCCCGACTTCGTCGTGGTCGGCGCCACGAAGGCCGGCACCACCAGTCTGGATTTCTACCTTTCCCTGCATCCGGAGATCTTCATGCCCCGCCCCAAGGAGGCATGGTTCTTCATGGATGGGACCCACCGCAGCAATTGGCACCGGGGGGAGGATTGGTACCAATCCCTTTTCAAGACGACCAAACGCCTCTGCGGCGAGGCGACCCCGGCCTATAGCCAGTGGCCCAGCCGCCCCCGGGTCGCCGAAAGGATCCACCGCCTGATGCCCGGGGCCAAACTCATCTATCTGGTTCGGGAACCCCTCGCCCGCCTGCGTTCCCACTACCTGATGGAAGCGAGGATCGGCCTGACACACTTGCCATTTCCCGATTACATCGGCGCGTTTCCCCACGCGATGGATGCATCGCGATATGGCACCCAACTTCGCAATTTCCTCCGGTTCTTCCCGCTGCACCGGATTCATCTCGTCGAGTCGTCGAGGCTTGCCACGGACACGCGGGAGACCGTGCGGGAAGTTTTCGGGTTCCTCGGGGTCGATCCGTCCTTCGATTCACCGCTTTTCGAACAGCGGCTCAACGTGACCCGGGACCAACCGTTCGCCAGCCCGTTGGGCCGGCGCCTCCTCGCGGCGCCATGGCTTGGCCGCCTGAAGCGCCGCCTGCCTCCCGCGCGGTTCCGTCGGGTCAGGGACGCATTGCTGCTCCCGTTCCGGGTGCCGACCCCCGACCTTGCCCTTCCCGATGCGATGGAGCGTGCACTGCGCGAGGACTTCCGGGGCGAGATCGAAAGCCTGCGTTCCCTCTCCGGGCTTCCGTTTGCCTCGCTGGGTTAGAACCCCAGGGTGAGCTGCGCGTAGAACCAATCCGCGTCCTTGGATCCCGAGGCTGCCAACGCCTGCCTGACGTAGTCGCCCCGGAAAAAGTGGCCGTAACCACCCTGGAACGTGGCCCACGGCCTGATGGCATACGTCGCGATCACGTCGATCTCGGATCCGACAAACGGACTGTTGCCCGGCTGGATGCCATACCCGCCGGTTTTCCGCGGCGCCCCGCTGGCCGCATAGAAGTAGTCGTGCGTGTCGGCCAGCCAGAACAGGTGGGCGTCTGCCGTCAACGTCAGGGCCTTCGACGGCTTTGCCGACGTCGCCAACCGGACGTCGTGCATGTTCTGCCACGAGACGAAATCCATGAATCCATAGAACCGGTGGTTGGTCGGGAACAGGTTTTCGAAGGTCCCGTGTTTGCCATCCGACGAGTTGGAATCGCCGGTCGAGAAATCGTATTCGAGGCCGGCACGCGGGGACAGCGGCGCGTCCTTCCATGTATAACCTCCCGCGAGATGGGCCGCGAAGGCCTGGTGATCGAGACTCTTGCCCAGCTTGGCGTCGTAAACCCGCCCGAGTTGTCCCGCGAAATCCCCGTCGTAGTCCCATCCCCCGAGCTCGCCCGGCGTCGATTTGAACCGGACGCCGAGGGTATAGATGTCCCGGGCCGTCGGCCCGCCCGCCTGCGGGCTCCCGGACGTGGCGGTCGGCGATCCCGACGCAGTGTTGCGGGACAGGAGGTACAATTGGGACTCCTGGTGGGGGACGAGCTTCCGGCTCGAGGCGTAGACGCCCGAGAACCAATCGTAGTCGTTGGCCACGTTGAATGCCCCGTCGTTCGCCAGCACCACCCGCCCCGAGAAGGCATCCACCCACAACGCGTCGTTCTCGAACCGCAGCTTCGCGGCATCGAACACCCGCCCGAGGTTGTTCCAGTCGAACGCGCCGATCAGGCGCTCGTCCCCGTAGCTCAGTTCCTGCCGGCCGATCTTTGCCGTGACCGGGAACCGGGCCGGGGCACCCAGCGTCACGTACGCCTGGTGGAGATCGAAGGAATCCGCCTCCGGACCGGGCACGCGGCGGTCGCCGTGCGCGGAACTGTCGCGCCCCTCGGCGAAGAGGCCGATCCAATCGGCCGGACGATAGCCGACGTGCACGCGCTCGCGCAGCAGCCAGTAATTCTCGGGTTGGGTGAGGTCGTTGAAATCGACCGACGCGGGCCCGGTGCCGGCGACGGCCCCGCCGTTGCGGCTTTCGTATCGGACACGGAACTGGACCCCGAGGTCCCACGCGGCGGCGGCGGGGTCCTGCCCGCGGAGACGGTCGTTGATGATGCCGGCGCTGGCCGGAGGCGCGGGGCTGGGCACCGGGGTCTGGGCCACGACGCCGGAGGCGAGGAGCGAGCAGGCACCCCAGGCGAGGGTTCGGGTCGTTGGGAGGGTCGTTTTCATGGGATATTCCTTCGGAAGCGCGGCCAGTGTCCCCCGGATGCGCCCGGGACGAATTGATCTGGGTCAAGCGGTCCGCGGCCCGGTTCATTGTTTCCATGAGCCGTTTCCCAAACGATGGATGGAACGCGTGCTTGTTTGGAGCGTTCCGGCCGGGTAGCCCTTGAAGGTGCTTCAGGGATATGATCCGCAAGGGTTCTACGACGAGATGTTCGCGGCGTCCTCCCTGCCGCGCCGGCACTACGCCAAGTTCCGGCAACTCTTCGACGGCACCGCGCCCGCGGATTTCGAGCAGCGTTGCGACGAGGTCGACCTGGCCTTCCTGCGCCAGGGCGTGACCTTCAACGTCTACGGCGATTCCCAGGGGACCGAGCGGATCTTCCCGTTCGATCTGGTGCCGCGCATCATCCCGAACAGCGAGTGGGAACACCTCGAGCGGGGCCTGATCCAGCGCATCACCGCCCTCAACCTTTTTCTCCACGACGTCTACCACGAGCAAAAGATCGTGAAGGACGGCGTCATCCCCCCTTACTACATCCTTTCGGCCCGCCATTTCCGGCGCGAATTCG
>WBXI01000339.1 GCA_008933025.1 Verrucomicrobiota bacterium | reverse complement strand
GGCCTGGAGCCGTGCGGTGATTTCCCGGACAGCGCTTTCGCCCATCCCGTACACCAGCACGTCCGCCTTGGCGTCGGCCATGATCGATGGACGGAGTTTGTCCTCCCAATAGTCGTAATGGGCGACACGACGCATGCTCGCCTCCATCCCGCCGAACACCACCGGCACCCCCGGGAAGGCCCGGCGGCTCATCTGCGAGTACACGATTCCCGCGTGGTTGGGCCGCTTCCCCGGCACCCCCCCCTCGCTGTACACGTCGTCCTTCCGCTTGTGCCGCGCCGCCGTGTAGTTCGACAGCATCGAGTCGAGGTTTCCCGCCGTCACCCCCACGAACAAACGCGGCGTCCCCATCGCCTGGATCGACTCGATCTTCGTCCAGTCCGGCTGCGCGATGATGCCCACCCGCAGCCCGTCCGATTCCAGCACGCGCCCGATCATGGCCGCGCCGAAGGAGGGATGGTCGACGTAGGCGTCGCCGGTGATGATGAGGACGTCGAGTTCATCCCAACCGCGGGCGTCCATCTCGGCCCGGGTCATGGGCAGGAAAGTACCGGCTTTCGGCGCTGCGGATTTTGAGGCGGCCATACAGGGGCGGGAACTTGGTGCCAAACCCCCCGTTCGGCAATGGCGGGGTTCGCAAAGGCCCCGGTGGGTGCGGTGCTGCCGACCCCGCGCGAAACGCCGGCGGCGGGCGACGGCAAGGCGCCGGAAGGGCCGCGAGCCCGCACGCTTCGGCACCACTCAGCGCAGGGTCGGCACGGGCGCGAAGATCGTCTGGCTCGGCGGCTTGGGCAGCATCTTCCAACTCGCCAGGACCCCGCCCCGGAACATCAGTTCGGCGCTGATGTACGTCCGCAGGTTGATGTCACGGTCCATGTACCGGTCCAGATACGTCGTCCCGTCCTTGCGCACGACCTCCCGGTAGTTCCACGAAAGGTAATCGTCGGTGGTCGTTCCTTGGTACAGCCATGTCGTCGTCTCGCCCGAAGCGTCACCGCTTTGCAGCACCTGCGCCGCGGGACCCCACGCGATGTAGATGGCATCGGGGACCATGCCGACCTTGATCTGCCCCTTTTCGACGAGGGCCTGCTGGTCGGCGGGCAACTCGGCGAACGCCGCGGCGCGCTCCACCCGGCGCTTGCCGATCCGACTGGGATCGATGCTGCCATCGTTGGCACAACCGGCGAGCGCGACGAGTGCGGCGAGCAACGGGATTCGCAAGTGCATGGGGAAAGGACGGCGGGAAACACGGTTCATTCGAACGGCACCGGGCGTAGCCGACAAACCGGTTGCTGTCGAGTGGGCCCAACCATAACGTCCGCACACGTATGAATTCCGCCCCAGCGGCTCCCGCCGGCAATGCCTGGTTCGCCTTCGCCCTCATCACGGTCTTCTCGTGGGGTGTCTACGGCATTCTCCTCCACAAGGGACAGGTCGCCATGGCCGACCCCGTCAACGGACGCATGAAGGCGTTCCTCTTCGTCGGCATCGCCTATTTCCTCACCGCCGTCCTCGCCCCGCTCGCCATCCTCAAGGGCGCGGCCTTCTCGAACTATCCCACCGCCGGTTGGTCGTGGTCCCTGATCGCCGGCATCGCCGGTGCCATCGGCGCGTTCGGAACGCTCCTCGCCTTCAGCGCGAAGGGCAAACCCCCGGAAGTCATGGCCATCGTCTTTGCCGGCGCTCCCGTCATCAACGCCGTCGTGTCGCTCTACCTCTCCCGCGACGAAATCAATTTCTCGACGGTGAACTGGAAGTTCTACGTCGGCATGGTCCTCGCCCTCGTCGGCGGCGGTCTGGTCACGCTCTACAAGCCCAATCCCACCCCGAAAAAAGCGGGCGCGGCCCAGATCTCCCCCGCCCAACCCCCCGTCGCCAAAGCGTCCTGAGCCGTGGCGCCCGACGCCCCATCGCGGCCCGGCGCCGACGAACCGTTGGTCGCCCTCCGCGCCCTCTGGACCGCCGTCGTCGCCTCGAATCCATTCCAGCGCCGCAAACTCGGCGCGGATTCGCCGCCGCCGGCGTCCCTCGGTGCTTTCCGGCGCGACACGCCTTTCACCACCAAGGCGGAACTGGTCGCCGACCAGGCCGCGCATCCGCCCTACGGCACCAACCTCACCGAACCGCTCGCGCTCTATACCCGTTGCCACCAGACCAGCGGCACCCAGGGCGCCCCGCTCCGCTGGCTCGATACCGCCGCATCCTGGTCGGCCATGACCGAGGATTGGGCGAGCGTCTTCCGCCACGCGGGCGTCGGGCCCGGCGACCGGATCCTGTTCGCCTTCAGTTTCGGACCGTTCCTCGGTTTCTGGCTCGCCTTCGAGGCCGGCCAGCGCCTCGGCGCGCTCTGCCTCGCCGGCGGGGGCATGACGTCCGAACTCCGCGGAAGGGTTCTCGTCGAGAACGCCTGCACCGTCCTCTGCTGCACGCCCACCTACGCCTTCCACCTCGCGGAATCCCTCGCCGCGTCCCAACCGGGCATCCGATCCTCCGTCCGCCTGATCGTCGTCGCGGGCGAACCCGGTGGCAGCATCCCCGCGGTGCGCCAGCGCCTTTCGGCAGCCTGGAACGGTGCCCGCATCTTCGATCACCACGGCATGACCGAGGTCGGTCCGGTCACCCACGAGGATCCCGCCCATCCCGGGAATCTGGTGGTTCTCGAATCGAGTTTCCTCGCCGAGGTCGTCGATCCCGCCACCGGGATGCCCCTCCCCGAGGAAGCCGAAGGGGAACTCGTCCTCACCACGCTGCGACGGACCGCCTCGCCGCTGATCCGCTACCGGACCGGGGACTTCGTGCGCACCCGGCGCATCGACGGACGCCTTTGCCTCGAGGGTGGCATTCTCGGACGGACGGACGACATGGTGATCGTCCGCGGGGTCAATGTTTACCCGGGCGCGATCGAAGGTCTGGTGCGCGCCCAACCCGGCGCCGGCGAATTCCGCGTCCACCTCGACACGCGCGGCCACCTGCCGGAACTTTCGATCGAACTCGAGGGAACCGACGCGGTGGCCACGGCGCTGGCCGAGGCCCTGAAGGCGGCGCTGGCGATGCGCATCCCGGTCGTCGCGGTC
>WBXI01000338.1 GCA_008933025.1 Verrucomicrobiota bacterium | reverse complement strand
GCCGAAGATCGCCGACGTGATGCGGGACAACGTGATCTCGGTCCCGCCGCGCACGCCGTTGGTCGAGGCGCTGGCCATGATGGACGAGAAGAACATCCGGGTGCTGCCCATTCTCGACCAGGAGCGCCGTTGCAAGGGCCTCCTCTCGGTGTTCAAGGCCAGCAAGTTCTTTTTCCCCTCGCACAACCGCATCTGGGACAGCCGGCGCGTCGTGGCTTCCGTCCGGAGCCTCACCCGCACGCTCCAGGGCAAGATGCTCTGCGCCTTCGAACCCGACCGCGAGGAGGACCTCATCCTCATGATCGGCGCCATGAAGCCGTCCTCGTTTGCCTCGCGCCTCCCCAACTACGCCCCGGAAAAACTCCTCGTCGTCGTCGGCGACCGCGAGGACATCCAGCGCCCCGCCATCCAGGCCCGCGCCCGCTGCGTCATCATCACCGGCGGCTACAGCGTGTCCGACGAGATCCGCGCCCTCGCCCAGTCCCACGAGGTCAGCGTCGTGCTCTCGCCCCACGACACCACCACGACCGCGATGCTCTGCCGCTCCGCCATCGCCGTGGAACACCTGCTCCGGAGCGATTTCCTCTCTTTCCGGCCCGACGAACCCCTCGAAAGCGCCCAACACCTCGCCGCCGCCTCCCAGTTCCAGGCCTTCCCGGTCATCGAGGAAGACGGCCGCGTCACCGGCATCGTTTCGAAGTCGGACTTTCTCCGGAAGGTCGAGCGCCAGTTGATCCTGGTGGACCACAACGAACTCTCCCAGGCCGTGCAGGGCGCCGCCCACGTCGAGATCCTCGAAATCATCGACCACCACCGGATCGGCGCCTTCTCCACCCAGCAGCCGATCCTCTTCCGCAACGAACCGGTCGGCTCGACGAGCACGATCGTGGCGGACTGTTTCCTCACGCACGGCGTCGAACTCCCTCCCGGGATCGCGGGATGCCTGCTGGCGGGGCTCGTGTCCGACACGCTGAACCTGACCTCGCCCACCACCACGAAGCGGGACGCCGAGGTCCTGGCGATTCTCGAACGGTTGTCGGGCGTCAACGCCACCGAGTTCACCGAGCGGCTTTTCACCTCGGGATCCGTCCTCAACAGCAAGTCCGCGGAGCAGGCGGTGGTGGCCGACTGCAAGGAGTACGTCGAGGACGGCCGTCGCTTCAGCGTCGCGCAGATCGAGGAACTCGGCTTCGACCAGTTCTGGAAACGACGCGAGGAACTCGGCCATGCCCTCGACGCCCACCGCACCGCCAACGGCTATTTCTTCGCCGCGTTGCTGGTCACCGACGTCGTCCTGCAAACCTCCCTGCTCCTGGTTGCCGGCGAAAAGAAGTTCCTCGACCAGATCCACTATCCCGAGGCCCAGCCCGGGGTTTTCGAGATGACCGGCTTCGTGAGCCGCAAGAAGCAACTCCTCCCGCTGCTCACCCAGTGCCTGAAGTCGATGCCGCTCTGAGCGGCCAGCACGCCGTCCCTTAGTCCCTGAAATTCACGAAGCCCACGGCCACTTCGAAATCGTGGCCGCGCACCGCGGCCATCACCGCCTGGAGATCGTCCCGGTTCTTCCCCGTCACCCGCAGTTCGTCGCCCTGGATCGCCGCGGTCACTTTCATCCCGAGCCCGCGGACGAAGCCCGAGATCTCCTTCGCCTTCGCGCCGTCGATCCCCTGCTTGATCTTGATCGTCTGCCGCGCGTGCCCGAGCGGCGAGAGGTCCGCCTCGCCCTGGTCGACGCTCCGGAGATCGATGCCCCGCTTGGAAAGCTTGCCCACCATGATCTCGACGAGCGCGCGCATCTTGAACGCGTCCGGCGCGCGCAGCTTGATGTCGAATTTCTCCTGGACGATCTCGGCGTTGCTGCCCTTGAAGTCGAAACGCGTCGCCAGTTCCTTCTGGGCTTGGTTCACGGCGTTCTCGACCTCCATCGAGTTGACCTTGGAAACGATGTCGAAGCTCGGCATGGCCGGATCCTAGCCGCGCCGCCCGTTCCGGCAAGGCGCGGGACGCGCCAACCCAATGCCGGGCGCTTCCGGGCCGTCGGCCATCGCGGATCCACGACCCCGGGACGCAACCCGGCACCCCCCGCCTTCCCGGCTAGACGGCCCCGACCAAGGCCGCCGCCGTGCCCGCGATGTCGCCGCTCCGCATCAGCGTCTCGCCCACGAGGATCGCCCGCGCCCCGCAGGCCCGCAACCGCACCACGTCCGCCCGGTCGCGGATCCCGCTCTCCGCCACCAGCAACCGGTCGTCGGGACGATCCGCCGACGCCAGGATCCTCGCGAGACGCTCGGTGGTCCCGAGGTCGACGCGGAACGATTTCAGATCCCGGTTGTTCACGCCCACCAACCGCGCCCCACACCGCAGGGCGCGGTGCAATTCCTCCGCGTCGTGCACCTCCACCAACACCGCCAACCCCGCGGCCTCCGCCAAGGCGTGGAAGTGCGACAACCGCTCGTCGTCGAGGATCGCCACGATCAGCAGGATCGCGTCCGCACCCCATTCCACGGCCTCGAGGATCTGGCGGTCGTCGACGATGAAATCCTTCCGCAGCAACGGAAGGGACACCGCGGCGCGGATCGCCCGGAGGTAATCCGGGGATCCCTGGAAGAAGTCCACGTCGGTGAGCACCGAGATGCATCCCGCGCCCGCTGCCTCGTACTCCCGCGCGATCCGGACCGGATCGAAATCCGAGCAGATCAGCCCGGCGCTGGGCGAAGCCTTCTTGACCTCGGCGATCAGGCCGATGTCGCCGCGACGCGGTTTGGCCAAAGCGCCGGCAAAATCACGGATTCCGGTCCCTCGGCGCCGCACGGCCTCGCGCAGGTCCCGCGCGGACACCGGCCCGGGCGGCAGGCGCGACACTTCCTCGTTCTTCCGCGCGACGATCTTGTCGAGAATGTTCACAGGTCGGATGCGGGTGCCGGTCGGTCGGTCGTTTTCCCGCGTCAGCGACACGCTAGCGGGGGTGACCGACCGTGGGAACCCAGATTCCCTATTCGGCTTCGGTGACGACGGTCACCCGTCCCGGCACCACGCCGGCGACGATCTGCTTCCGGCCGCCGGGCCACGTCACCTCG
>WBXI01000337.1 GCA_008933025.1 Verrucomicrobiota bacterium | reverse complement strand
TGGCGGCCGAGCCGGCCGCGGCCCTTGGTTTGCGATTCGGCGAAGACGACGATGCCCTCGGGGACGCCGTCGCGCGCGAGTTTGTCGGCGATGTCGTTGGTCGAGGTGGTCTCGCCGAACACCCGCACGTCGCGCCCGATCACCCGGGTGCGGGGGAGCCGGGCCATGAGGTCGTCGCCGTGGAGGGCGTCGGGCGCGGCGCGGAGGATGTAGCCATGGTGCGGGCTGGCCTCGATGTCGTAGCCGTGGCGGCGGAGATCCTGGATGTGGTTCCAGATGGCGGCGCGGGAGACGCCGAGTTGCTTGGCGAGCGCGGCGCCGGAAGCGCCGCCTTCGCCGCCCTCGCGGAGGGCGCGCAGAATTTGGCTGTCGGTGTTCACTGGAAATCGAGCCCGAGGTCCATCGAGCGGGCGGAGTGGGTGAGGGCGCCGACCGACACGAAGTCGACGCCGGTCTCGGCGATGGCGCGGACGGTGGAGAGATTGACGCCGCCGCTGGCCTCGGTGAGGGCCCGGCCGGCCACCAGTTGCACCGCGGCCCGCAACAGTGCCGGCGCCATGTTGTCGAGCAGGACGATGTCGGCCCCGGCCTCGACCGCGAGCCGTGCCTGGTCGAGGGTGTCGGCCTCGACCTCGACGCGGAGGCCCGGGTACAGGGCGCGGGCGCGGCGGACGGCGGCGGCGACGGGATCGGGGGTCTCGCCGGCCAGGGCCGCGAGGTGGTTGTCCTTCACGAGCACGAGGTCGTGGAGGCCGAACCGGTGGTTCGTGCCGCCGCCGCACAGGACGGCGTGCTTCTCGAAATGCCGCCAGCCGGGCGTGGTCTTGCGGGTGTCCAGGATCCGGGCACGGGTCCCGGCGACGGCGTCGACGAACCGGCGGGTGAGCGTGGCGACGCCGCTGAGATGCTGCACGAAATTGAGCGCGACGCGTTCCGCGGTGAGGATGGGCCGCATGGGTCCCTCGATCTCGAGGACGGCACCGCCGGCGGGAACGGCGTCGCCGTCGGCCGCCAGGCAGCGCACGTCCAGCGCGGTGGACATGGCGCGGAACGCGGCTTCGGCGAACGCGAGCCCGGCGAGCACGAGCGGTTCGCGCGCGTTCATCCGCACGCGTCCGCGCGCGTCGGCGGGAATGCACGCGAGCGTCGTGACGTCGCCGTCGCCCACGTCCTCCCTCAGGGCGGCGACGATCGCGGCGCGGATGTCGTTCGGATCCAAGCCCGGCATGGGCGCGAGGATTGGGGGCGCGCGGGCGAAAGTCCAACGCGGAGCGTCCGCTTGCGCCGGCACCGGGATATCGGCGAGGAATGGCGGGGCATCGAATCGCATGGAGACCACGAAACGCTGTTGGGTGACGGGCGCCGCCGGGCTCATCGGGCATGCGGCGGCGCATGCCGTGCCGCTGCCGCCGGGTTGGGCGGCGGTGCCGCTGGCGCGCGGGGACCTCGAGTTGGCCGACGGTCCCGCGGTGGCGGCGCGGTTCCGCGCGGATCGGCCGGACGCGATCCTCCATTGCGCGGCGATGAGCCGGAGTCCGGATTGCCAGCGCGACCCGGTCCTGGCGCGTTCGTGGAACGTGGAGGCGACGCGGCGTTTGGCCGGGTTGGCGGCGGACATTCCCTTCGCCTTGCTGTCGACCGACCTCGTGTTCGACGGGAAGAAGGGGAACTACCGGGAAGACGACGCGGTCGGGCCGCTTTCCGTGTATGCGGAGACCAAGGTCGAGGCGGAGGCCGCGGTGCGGCAGAACCCGCGGCATCTGGTGGTGCGGACCTCCCTGAACCACGGCCATTCGCCGACGGGCAACCGCGGTTTCAACGAGGAAATCCTGGCCGCGTGGCGCGCGGGCCGTTCGCTGCGGTTGTTCGCGGACGAGTTCCGGAACCCGATCGCGGCGGTGGTGACGGCGCGGGCGGTCTGGGAACTCCTCGCGCGCGGCGCCTCGGGGATCGTCCATGTGGCCGGCACGGAGAAACTGTCGCGCTGGGAAATCGGCATGGCCCTCGCGGCGCGGCATCCGGAAGGACGCGGATTGGTGGAGGCCGGCCGGCTCTCCGAGTACCAGGGAGCGCCGCGGGCGCCGGACACGACGCTGGATTGCACCCGGGCGCGCGCCTGGTTGGGCTTCCCGCTGCCGGGCTACCGCGAATGGCTGGCAGGCAACCCGTGAACACGGGCGCGTCGCCATACCGCGGGCGCATCGCGCCGTCGCCGACCGGCTACCTGCATCTGGGCCACGCCCGGACCTTCGCGACGGCCTGGCGCCGGGCGCGCGCCGCGGGGGGGACGGTGGTGCTGCGCAACGACGATCTCGACCGGGACCGGGTGAGGCCGGAGTTCGTCCGGGGATTCCTCGAGGACCTGAAGTGGCTGGGGCTCGACTGGGACGAGGGGCCCGACCGCGGCGGGCCGTTCCGGCCCTACAGCCAGAGCGAACGCATGCCGCACTATGCGGCGGCGTTGTCCCGTCTGCGCGAGGGCGGGTGGGTGTATCCGTGCACCTGTTCCCGCCGCGACATCCAGGGCGCGGTGGCCGCGCCGCACGCGGGCGACGACGAACCCGTGTACCCGGGCACCTGTCGCGGACGGCGGCTGGAAGCATTGCCGCCGGGGACGCGGTTCAGTTGGCGTTTCCGGGTTCCCGACGGCGAGGCGGTGGCTTTCGTGGACGGGGGATTCGGCGCGCAATCGTGGGTGGCGGGCCGCGACTTCGGGGATTTCATCGTCTGGCGCCACGACGGCGTGCCCAGCTACCAGTTGGCCTGCGTGGTGGACGACGCGGCGATGCGGATCACCGAGGTGGTGCGCGGCGCCGACCTGTTGCCGAGCACGGCGCGGCAATGGTTGCTCCATCGCGCGCTCGGTTTCGAGCCGCCGGCGTTCCATCACTGCCCGCTGGTGCTGGACCCAAGCGGCGTGCGCCTCGCCAAGCGCCACGAGGCCCTGAGCCTGCGGGCGCTGCGGGAGTCGGGCAAAACGCCGGCGGAGATCCTCGGCGGGGAGTGACCGCGCGCCGCGCCGGGGAGCCCGGGCCCGCCGTCAGTGGCGGAAATGGCGGGTGCCGGTGAAGACCATCGCCACGCCGCGT
>WBXI01000336.1 GCA_008933025.1 Verrucomicrobiota bacterium | reverse complement strand
GACGCCGAAATTCCGTTCCGGCAACCACTGCGAGGCACCGATCACCGGGATACCCCGGTAGTCGCGCTCGGGCACCAGCGTCACGCCGGACTCCCCGCCGATCGCGCGGGCCACCATCCCGATGAGCGGACGGTTGGTGCCGCCGGCCGCGGCGACCGTCGGGCCGGCGGTGAGATCGAATCCCGGGTCGCGCAGTTCGATGTTGAGCGAGGAACCAACGCCCGGCGTGTTGGTCAACATGCCCAGCCGTACCAACTGTTCGTTGAAGCGGCTCTCGCTGACCAAGCGCCCGGCGGCGTCGAATGCGAACGTCTCGCCGGTGTCGCCGGGCCGCGCCACGGACAACACCTTGGTGAATTCCTCGTCGGGCCTGAGAATGAACCCGACCGCGGCGATCACCCGGCCCGATGAATCGCGCACCGGCGCGAGGATTTCCATGAGGTTGAAATCGCCGCGGGGCGGGGCCGCGGGCCGATTAGCTCCGCCCAAGGACCCGGGAGGCGGCGGGCCGTCGCCGAACCGACCCCGGCCCCCGGTTCCTCCCGGCCCGCCCCGACCGCCGGGACCGCCGGGACCGCCGGGACCGCGGGGCCGGCCAAAGCCGGCTTTGAACGGCGTCACCAGGACCGGGCGACCGTTGGCGAGGACCTCGAGCACGCGCGCCGCGTGTTCCGTCTCGACCGGACTCCCGAGGCGCATCCGGGCACGACCGGAGGTGGCCACGATCTGGAGATTGGTGCCGATGACCACGGCCGCGGCGAATCCGGAGGACCGGATCCGTTGGTCGAGTTGCCGTTGGACCGTCTGGGTCGCCGCGGAGGGTTCCGCCCTGCGCCTTTCCCGGGTAGGCTCGGCCGGACGCTCCAGAAGATTGGCGACGGACGACTGGAAGTCGGGATCGTCGGTGACGACGGCCGCGAGCCGCGTCTGGGTGTTGATCCAGATGTCGAGGGCGGTGACGTTCGCCTCGAGGCCGGCCTTGAGGGCGGCATGGACGGTGGACTCGATGGTGTCGCGGACGGCGCGGTCGGTCCACCAACCCAGAAGCCCGACCAACACCGCCGCGACCAGCGGGATGCCGAACAGGAATCGTTTGCTCGAGAACTTCACGGGAAAGGCGGGGCCACGGGAGCCCCGTGCGACCCCGCGTTCGGTGCCGGACGTCCCCCGAAGGCAACGACCATCGGTGCCCCCTTCCGGCTACAATCCCTTTTGCGGCGGGGAAGTTTCCTGGCCTTCGCCGGCGGGATCCGTCGTCGCCGGCGCGGCTGGCCGGTGGACCGGGCATCCGGCGGACGCGGGCTTGAGACCGAGCCGTTCCCATCCCTCGTGACCCAGACGACGCAGCGTCTCCATGTTGGCCTCCGGGATCTTCTCGGGCTCGGGAAAGCCATCCAAGGCGCGTTCGAGACTGGCCTCGCGGAGCAAATGGAGGGTCGGGTAGGGCGAGTGGTTGGTGTGGTTGGTGACGTCGTCGGGTTCGGTGCCGGCGAACTGGTAGGCGGGATGAAAACTGGCCAACTGGATTTCGCCGTCGAGCCCGAGTTCCGTGACCAGTCCTTCGGCAGGATCGAGGAACGAGTTGTACGCGGCGAAATCGCCCAGCACGAACGGATGGATCAACAGCGTGGTGTCGGTCGTCGCGGGATCGGCCGACTGGAGATGGCGGAGTTCCGCGGCGAGGTCGGCGAGCAGGGTGTCCTCGGTGGTGGCGTCGCTCACCACCCATCGAATCTGGCCGCGGGCGTGGACGCCCTGGGCGAACGGGCAGAGGTTGAGCCCGATCACCGCGCGCTCGAGCCACGCGCGCGAGGCGGCGGTGTATTCCTCGGCCGACTCCGCTGGAAGCAATGCCATGGGGGGAGAGTAGGGGGAGACGCGAGCGTAGGGGGAGGAAGCAGTTTTCCTTGGCCGGTCGCGCCGGATGCGAATGGCATGGGTCGAATTCCGCCGGTAACCTCGGTCCCGCCACGAGTCAGGAAAGCGCGTATGGAATCTTCGTCGAACCTTCCCCGTTGTCCGGCCTGCGGACATGCGCTGGAACCCGGACGCGCCCGCGGGATGTGCCCGCGTTGCCTCCTGGCCCGGGCCGCATTCGCCACCGAGGCCGACACGGGCGGCCCACCGCCCGCCATTCCCGACCTCGCCGCCGTCGCGGCGGCGTTTCCCCAACTCGAGATCCGGGAGCTCGTCGGCCGCGGTGGCATGGGCGTGGTCTACCGCGCCCGGCAGAAGTCGATCGACCGGTGGGTGGCTCTCAAGTTGCTCGCGCCCGGACGCGAGCGGGATCCGTCCTTCGCCGGATGACAAACCCAACGGTGTCGCCATGCCCCGCCTTTTCATTGCCATTCCGGTCCCCGAATCCGTCGGGGCGGCATGGCTGTCGATGGCGCGGTACCTGCCACGGTCGCTGCGGCGCGTGCCGCCCGGACGGATGCACCTCACCCTTCATTTCATCGGGGAGGCGGCGGTGGAACCCATCCGGTCCGCGCTCGCCGGACTCGGATTGCCGTGGATGCGGCTGAAAGCCGCCGGACCCGGTTTGCTGGCGCGCCGCGGTGGTGCCGCGGTGGTGTGGATGGGGATCGAGCCCGATCCGGCATTGATGGCGCTACACGCCGAGATCGGCGATCGGCTGCGGACGGTGGGCTTCGAGCCGGAACGCCGGGCCTTCCAACCGCACGTCACGATCGCGCGCGGTCGCATCCACCGCCACGACCCGGCACTGGAAGCGTTTCTTCGCGGAACCGGTGAAGCGGCGAGCGGGCCGGGCGCGGGATTCGACGCGACCTCCCTGGTGTTGCTGTCGTCGGAACTCCGGCCCGACGGCCCGCTGTATCGCGAGGAATGGTCGATCCCGGTCGGGTGAGGGCCGGGGAAGATTCGGGGAGATGTTGGCCACGGGGGCGCGGGGTTGCCATCGGCCGATGGACATCGCAACGGAGATGCGGGGAAGCGAAGGCTCCCGTTGTCAGCGGGCACTCAAAACCAGCCAGCAAAGGGCACTTCAAAACCAGCCAGGGATCTGAGGTGAACAAGCTCATTGCCGCGGGGACTCCCAACGGGGTTCGTCGCGGCGATGAATCACCT
>WBXI01000335.1 GCA_008933025.1 Verrucomicrobiota bacterium | reverse complement strand
GCCCGTGACTTCGGGCCGGGCGACGCGTTCGAGGAGAACCGAGATGACGCCGTTGCAGCCGAGCCCGAAGTCCCACGCGGCCCCCTCGGACGTGCTGTCGAAACGACGCAGCGACGGTTCGCCCCCGGATGTCCACCACGCGGCTTTCCGCGCGACGTCGCCCTCGAGGCACCCCCCGCTCAGGGTGCCGATCCGGCTGCCGTCGGACAGGACGAGCATCCGGGCACCGGGCCGCCGGTAGGCGGATCCCTTCACGTGGACGACGCTGGCGAGGACCGCGCCGTCGAGCGCCGGGCCTCCGGCGCTCCACGCGGACAGGATGGCATGGGTTTCGTCCATGGTGGTTCAGATCCCGCCCATGGTGGCGCCCTTGAACAAGGGCAACGCGGTGACGCGTTGGCCGGTCAGGGCGGCGTAGGCATTGGCCAGTGCCGGCGCTGCCGGCGGCACCGCGGGTTCCCCGATGCCACTGGGCGCGTTTTGGCTCGGCATGATCGTCACCGTGACCGCGGGCATTTCGGACAGGCGCATCATCCGCGACCGGTTGAAATTCGTCTGCTGGGCCACGCCCTTCACGAAGGTCATCTCACCCCAGAGCGCCGCGTTCAGGCCGTGCACGATGCCTCCCTGCATCTGCGCCTCGATCGAATCCGGGTTGATCGCGATGCCGCAATCCACCACGCACGCCACCCGGTTCACCTTCACCGAGGTCGTGGTCGGCGCCGAGATCTCCACCACCTCGCAGACGATCGTCCCGAACGATTCGGCCATCGCGAGGCCCCACGCGTGGCCGGCGGGCAACGAATTCCGCCAGGCGCTCTGCCGGTCGGCCTCGTCCAGGACCGCCAAGGCTCGGTCGTCGGTGATGATCCCGCGGCGGAAGGCGAATGGGTCCATTCCCGCGGCGGCGGCCAGCAGGTCGATCATCGACTCGACGGCAAACGCGTTGATCGAGGCCCCGACCGATCTCCAGAAACCCACCGGAATCCCGGCCGGCAGCGGCACCCATTCCACGAGGTTGGCCCCGCGGGCATAGTGGAGTTTCACCGCGCCCTCGACCGCCTGGGAGTCGAGGCCCGCCCGTCCCCGTTGGTTGAGGATCGACGGCGACACGTTGCGATAGGACCAGGCCGAAATCAGGTTCGACGCATCGAGGCCCGCTTTCACCTGGATGAGCGCGGTCGGCCGATACTGGTCGTGCGCGAAATCCTCCTCGCGCATCCACGTCAGCTTCACCGGCTTTTTTACGGCCAATGCCACCTGCACGGCCTGGCTGATGTAGTCCTGCTCGATCTTCCGTCCCAAGCCACCCCCCAGAAAAGTCGTGTGGACGACGATCTTGTCCGCCGTCAATCCGGTCAGCGCCGTGACGGTCTTGACCACCGACAAGGCCGCTTGGTTGGGCGCCCACACCTCGCAGGAAGCCAGCGCCGTTCCGGACCACCCGAGCTTCACCGAGCAGTTGAGCACCTCCAGCGTCGCGTGCGCGAGGTAGGGCAGGCCGAAGGTCGAGACCACGACCTTGCTCGCCGCCAACAACGCGTTGCCCACCGTCGCCTCGATGTCCGCAACGGCGGGGGTCGGGTTGTTCGGTTCCGCAACCATCGGCGTGCCGGTCGCCAGGAGTTGCTGCGCCTGGAGGGCGATGCTGGCGCTGTCGACCGAGGCCGTCGACGCGGGAAGCGTCCACGAGACCGAGAGGCTCTTGGCGATGTTCTTGGCCTTCCACGTATTGTCCGCGACCACCGCCACGGCGTTGTAGGTATTGGCCAGCATCGCGCCGCGACTGTCCGACGCGAGGCACGGGACCACCGCGATCGCGGCCGAGGGTTTCAACGGCGTTTTCGCCAGGGTCCCCCCGATCGTCGGGCAATGCTTGATCACCGCGAACACCATCCCGGGAAGGAACACGTCGAGACCGTATTTCGCGCTGCCGTTCGTCTTGGCGGGGATGTCCACGCGGGGCACCGGCTTGCCGATCAACTGGAACTGATCCGGGGGCGTCAGGGGAATCGTGGCCGGCAACAAGGCGATGGCCGCGGGCGAGGCCGCGGCCGCGGCCAATTCGCCGTAGCCCCAGGATCGCGCCGGGTTGGCCCCGAGGGGATCGGCATACGAAACCCGTCCCGCGGCGACGGCGTAATTGGCGCGCGTCGTGTCGCCGGTCGACAGCATGGCGCCCGCCACCAACAATTCGCGGGCGGTGGCCCCGGCCGTGCGCAACGGCCCGAATCGCCGCGACACGGCGCTGCTGCCGCCCGTCGTGTACGACACCGCGGGGTTCGCGAGCGATTGATCGATGCGGATCTGGTTCCAGTCGACCTTGAGTTCCTCCGCGAGGATCTGCGAAAGGCCCGACATCGAACCCTGCCCCATCTCCGCGCCACCGAACGAAGTGGTCACGGTCCCGTCGGTGGACACGCGGACATAGGCGTTGATCTGGACGTCGCCCGCCGCCGCGGGTCCGCCGGGAACGGCCGCGAGGACGCGGCCGCCCACGGGAACGAGGAAGCCGATGGAAAGGCCGCCGGCCATCTGGATGAGGAATCCGCGGCGGTTCACGCCGCCGGCGGACGACCTGCATTCGGGGGTCTCGGTTTTCATGATGGGAAGCATGGGAATCGGGTCGGTGGGTTCAGAGTTTCTGCACGGCATCGCGGACGCGTTGGTAGGTGCCGCACACGCAGAGGTTCTTGATCTCCGACAGGATTTCGGGCCCGCGATGCCCCGCCTGGATGGCTCCGGCGGCGGCCATGATCATGCCCGACTGGCAGTAGCCGCATTGCGGCACCTGGCAGCCCTGCCACGCCTGCTGCACGGGATGGGAGTTGTCGGGCGACAAACCCTCGACGGTCACGATGCGTTTCCCGGCGGCGGACGAAACATCGTAGACGCAGGAATGCTCGCGTTGGCCGTCGATGAGGACGGTGCACGCGCCGCAAACCTCGATGCCGCATCCGTATTTCGTGCCGGTGAGCCCGAGGATGTCGCGCAGCACCCAGAGGAGGGGCGTGGCGCCGTCGCTGACATTGGCCTGATAAGTGGTCCCGTTGACATTGAGCGTGTACATGGTGGGGGTATGGAACTGGGGAATGAGGTGACCGACCGACCCAAGCTTGGCCCGATCCGGACGGGACCG
>WBXI01000334.1 GCA_008933025.1 Verrucomicrobiota bacterium | reverse complement strand
CTGGGAATCGAGCGGCGCGAGCACGATGCCGCTGACCTTGCGGGCGGTGAAATTCTCGACCACCTGGATCTGCTTGTCGCGGTCGTCCTCGCGGTCGGGTCCCTTCCAGAAGAGGCGGACCTTGGTGCCCTGGGCGTCGAGTTCGCGCTGGGCCTTGACGGCGCCGGCATGGATCGATTTCCAGAACTCGTGGGTGGTGCCCTTGGGGATGACGGCGATGGAAAAGGAATCGGCGGCCTGGCCGACGACGGTGCACAGCGCCGCTAGGACGGCGAGGACGCGGGAATTCATGCGCGGGACGTTACGGGAGCCAAAGCCCGCCGCCAAGCCCCCGCATCAGATCCCCTCGCCGAATCCCTGGGGCACGACGGAGGTGACCTGCCCGGCGAATTCGCCCCCGCCGCCGAGAACGCGGTATTCGCGGATGAAGAAGCTGACGGGTTCATCCTCCGCCAACCCCAGCCGGGTGAACTCCTCCTTGCTGATGCGGACGCGGAGCGAGAGTCCCTCGGGCGTGACCAACTCGATGCGGAGCATGACGCCGAGGAAGAACACGTGTTTCAGGACCGCGTTGAAGGCGTACTCGGCGGGATTGCGCGAGACCTTGACGGCGTAGGGGCGGAAACCGATGCGCACCGTCTGGCCCTCGGCGGCGCCGTGGGTGGGAAAACTGAGTTGGCCGAGGCGCGCGGCGCCGTCGCGGACCTTCAACTCCAGCACGTTCATCACGCCGATGAAGCGGGCGACGAACTCGTTGAGGGGCTGCTCGTAGACCTCGCGCGGGCTGCCGATCTGCTCGAGTTTGCCGCGGGAGAAAATCACGATCCGGCTCGCCACCTCCATGGCTTCTTCCTGGTCGTGGGTGACGAACACGGTGGTGACGTTGAGTTCGTCGTGCAGACGGACCAGCCATTCGCGGAGTTCCTGGCGGATCTTGGCATCGACGGCCGCGAAGGGCTCGTCGAGGAGCAGCACGCCGGGTTTGGAAGCGAGGGCGCGGGCGATGGCGACACGCTGGCGTTGGCCGCCGGAAAGCGGGTGGGGAAGCCGTCGCTCGAGACCGCCGAGCCCGAAGATCCCGACGAGTTCCTCGACCCGCGCCCGGATGTCGGCCTTGGACCATTTCCGGATCGAGAGGCCGAAGGCGATGTTGTCGAAGACCGACATCGTGCGGAACAAGGCATAGCCCTGGAACACGAAGCCGATGTTGCGCTGCTGGACGGGGACGTCGTTGACGCGTTGGCCGCGGATGAGGAGATCGCCGCCGCCGGGCATCTCGAGTCCGGCGATCATCCGCAGGACGGTGGTCTTGCCGCCGCCGCTGGGTCCGAGCAGCGCGACGAGTTCGCCGTCGCCGACGGCGAACGAGACATTGTCGACGGCGACGACATCGCCGAAGCGCTTGCTGACGTTGCGCAGTTCGATGCTCACGATGGGGGGGGGATGTTTTCGGACTCGGCGACGTCGGACTGGCCCTCGTGGTGCGCGGCGTCGGTGCGCCATTCGAGGAAGGTCTTGAGGCCGAGGGTGGCCAGGGCCAACAGGGCGAGGAGGCTCGCGCAGGCAAAGGCGGCCGCGGGCATGTGGCCGTCCTCGAGCGTCGCGATGCGCAGCGGCAGGGTGTCGGTGCGTCCGGTGATGTGCCCGGAGACGACGGAGACGGCGCCGAATTCGCCCATGGCCCGGGCGTTGCAGAGGATGACGCCGTAGAGAAGGCCCCACTTGATGTTGGGCAGGGTCACGCGGAAGAAGGTCTGCCAACCGTTCGCGCCGAGCGTCAGGGCCGCCTGTTCCTGGTCCGCGCCGCATGCCTTCATGACCGGGATCAATTCGCGGGCCACGAACGGGAAGGTCACGAAGATCGTCGCCAGGACGATGCCCGGGGTCGCGAAGATCACCTTGATGTCGTGGTCGCGGAGCCATTCTCCGAAATAGCCCTGGAGGCCGAACAACAGGGTGAACATGAGGCCGGCCACCACGGGCGAGACCGAGAACGGGAGATCGATGAGCGTCGTGAGCAGGGCCTTGCCGCGGAACTCGAACTTGGTGATGCACCAGGCCGCGGCGACCCCGAAGACCGAGTTGAGCGGTACCGTGATCAGCGAGACCAGCAGGGTCAGCTTGATGGCCGACCAGGAATCCGGATGGCGGATGGCGTCGACATAGGCCGCGCCGCCTTTCGAAAACGCCTGCCAGAACACGTTGGCCAGGGGCAGGACCAGGAAGACCGCCGCGACCGTTCCCCCCGCCAGGATCAGGGTCCAGCGCACCCACGGGGATTCCTCCGATCCCCGCTGCGAACGGGTGTCGGTCCGTGGATGCCTCCGGGTGACGATGCCGGCCATGGTCAGTCCTGGAACCTTCCCGCCCAGCGTTCGAGCGTGTTGATGGCGCCCAACAGGACGAAGGAACTCGCCAACAGGATCACCGCCAGCGCCATCGCACCGTTGTAGTCGTAGTCTTCCAACCGCATGAAGATCAGGTACGGCGCGATCTCGGTCTTGCCCTGGAGGTTTCCCGAGATGAACACCACGGACCCGTACTCGCCGATCGCCCGCGCGAAGGACAACGCGAATCCCGTCAACAAGGGCGGCAACAGCAGGGGCGCGATCACCCGGCGGAAAGTGGTCCAGCGCCCTGCCCCGAGCACCGCCGCCGCTTCCTCGACATCCCGGTCGAGGGATTCCAACACGGGCTGGAGCGTCCGCACCACGAAGGGCAAGCCGACGAAGGTGAGCGCGAGCGTCACCCCCAGCGGGGTGTAGGCGCCCCGGATGCCGAGCGGCACGAGGAACTGTCCCAGCCATCCGTTCGGGGCGAACATGTCGGCCAGGGTGAGTCCCGCCACCGCGGTCGGCAGCGCGAACGGGAAATCGATCAGGGCGTCGAGGAATCGCCGGCCCGGGAACGCATAGCGGGTCAGGATCCACGCCAACAGCGTGCCCATGACCGAGTTGGCCAGGGCGGCCACCAGCGACGCGGAAAACGTGAGCCGAAATGCCGCCAGGGCGCGGGGCGTCGTGGCCAAATCCCAGAATTCCGCCGGGGACACCTTCAGCGTGCGCACGACCAGCGCGGCGATGGGAATCAAGACGAGCGCGCCGAGGTACACCAAGGTGTACCCCAGCGACAGGCCGAAGCCCGGCAGG
>WBXI01000333.1 GCA_008933025.1 Verrucomicrobiota bacterium | reverse complement strand
GTTCCCAGGGGGAATACGCCGGCCTTCTGGTGATCCGGGCATACCTGAGGAGCCGCGGCGAGACGGGGCGCACGGCGTGCCTCATCCCGATGAGCGCGCACGGGACGAATCCCGCGAGCGCCGTCATGGCGGGATTCCACGTCGTGCCGGTCGCCTGCGATGCCCAGGGCAACATCGATGTCGGCGATTTGCGGTCGAAGATCGCGGCGAACGCGGACCAATTGGCGTGCCTGATGGTCACCTATCCGAGCACGCACGGCGTTTTCGAGACGACGATCCGCGAGATTTGCGGCCTCGTGCATGCCGCGGGCGGATTGGTCTACATGGACGGCGCCAACATGAACGCCCAGGTGGGCCTGACCTCCCCCGGGGTGATCGGCGCCGACGTTTGCCATCTGAACCTGCACAAGACGTTCTGCATCCCGCACGGCGGCGGTGGTCCGGGCGTGGGGCCGATCGGCGTGGCGGAACACCTGGTGCCATTCCTTCCCGGGCATCCCGTGGTCAATCTGGGCGGCGAGGAACCCATCGGCGCCGTTTCGGCCGCCCCGTGGGGAAGTGCCAGCATCTGCACCATCTCCTGGATGTACCTCGCGATGATGGGTGCCGACGGCCTTCGTCGGGCGACCCAGGTGGCCATCCTCAACGCCAACTACCTTTCGGCCCGGCTCGAACCCTATTTCGCCACGTTGTACCGGGGCCCGGGCGGACTGGTGGCCCACGAGAGCATCCTCGACCTGCGGTCGTTCAAGATCGTCACCGCCGAGGACGTTGCCAAACGGCTCATGGATTTCGGATTCCACGCGCCGACGCTGAGTTGGCCGGTGGCCGGAACATTGATGGTGGAGCCCACGGAATCCGAATCCCGCGAGGAGTTGGACCGGTTCGTGGAGGCGATGATCGCGATCCGGGCGGAGATCGAGGAAGTGGAGACGGGCAGGGTGGATCCGCGGGACAACCTGTTGAAGAACGCGCCCCACACCGCGGACGTGGTATGCGGCGACGTCTGGGTGCGGCCGTACCCGCGTACCCGGGCGGCATATCCGGTCGAGGGACTACGCGGGGCCAAGTTTTGGCCGTCCGTGGGGCGGGTGGACAACGTGCATGGGGACCGCAATCTGGTGTGCACGTGCGCCGGCATGGAGGCGCATTCCGGGGCCCTTTGAACTGCAGAGCGGAGCCACCCCATTGCCGGTGGGAGCGAGAAGCCGGGACGGGTCCGGGTTTACCCGGGTGCGGCGACACACCCGGGCAAAACCCCTGCAAAATCGGTGCTTGTCAATGTGGGGCTATTCCTCAAATGATGTAGGTGAAAACCCGACAAGTGGCACGATTGGTCAGGGGTGCCCGGGCTTGGGGGGCTTGAATGCCAGCGGACCCGCATTTTCAGAGGGTACGTCGGCATTTGTCGTCCCCGGATGCCTGGGAATTCCGCCGGCCCGTGCCGAGAGGAAGCGCATGCCATTTGGCACAACACACCGCAGCAGCGGCGCTACCGCGTCCGTGAAGGACTTACCGGCCCCCACCGGTTCGATGTCCCGCAACGGCTTGTCGAATCCACGTATCCAGAGGGTGTCCCGAGTGGGGCACCGGGTTCGGGCCAGACGACCGGATGACGGGTGGAGGGAGCGCACTGCCGCGGTACAGCGCAACCAACACCACCTATGTCATCCCATTCCCGGTGCTCGACGGCATTGTTCCGTCGATTCCATGCCCGGCTCGGCACTGCCGTCGCGGCATTGCTGACTCTCCTGCTGGCCACCGCCGCCGTCCCGGCGCGGGCGCTTGCAGGCCAGGTCAGCTACAGCACGACGAAGTCGATTTCCTACACCGACTACACCAACGTCGTTCACCTGCCCCAGTTCGATCCGAGCTACGGGACGCTGCTGGGCGTGACGTTCGTGCTGGATTACACGTTTCGCAGCGACGCGCGGATCGAGAATCTTGATTCCGTGCCCCGCTCCGGCGTGGTGCATGGCGCGAACGGGACGCTGACGTCTCTTGATTCCGGCGGGGCGACGCTGATCGCGGCAAGTGCGGCGGCGAAATTCACCAACAACCTCGCCAAGTACGACGGGCTATCCGACTACGCCGGGACGTCCGGCGTCACCCTGACCCGTCGTTCCTCGACGGGGTCGACGTCGAGCACGGTGACGGGTTCGTTCGCGGACTATACCGGCACGACGGACTTTTTCGTCCCGGTCAGGGTGCGGGGGACGGGCTTCGCGACGGGCTTGGTCAATTACCTCCAGCAAGTGCGCCCCGACGCGGGCTTCACCCTCACGGTGATCTACGATTACCAGGAGCCGCCGGCCGGGGCGACCATCGGTGATTTCGTCTGGAACGACCTCAACGCCGACGGCGTGCAGGACGGGTACGAACCGGGCATCGCCGGCGTTTTGGTGACGCTCTACGACCAGGATGGCGTTCCCGCCGCGGGATTTCCGGCCGTGCTGACCGATTCCAACGGCTACTACCAGTTCCAGGGTGTTCCTCCCGGAAATTATACCGTTGCCGTCGAGCCGCCGGTCGGTTTCGTCGAGACGGCCGACCGGGACGGCGTCGATGCCTCGGCCTCCGCGACCTTCAGCGTGAGCGAGGGCGACAACTTCTCCGACGTCGACTTCGGCTTCGCGCAGACGTCCGGCACGCTCGGCGACCGCGTCTGGCGTGACGACAACGGCGACGGGGTGCAGGATGCCAACGAACCGGGCATCGAGGGCGCGACGGTGACGCTCTCGGACGCGACCGGAACCACGGTCATCGCCACCACGACGACGGATTCGAACGGCACCTATGGGTTCGGGGGCGTCCCGGCGGGTGACTACCAGGTCTCCGTGAGCGGGATCCCGGCCGGTTACGTGGCCACCGCGGATGCGGATGGGGTGGGGACCCCCGACGTCGCGGGTGTGACGATGGCCGCCGGCTCGACCTTGGACGGCGTCGACTTCGGTTACCAACCGCGGAACGCCTCCGTCGCCGGCATCGTGTGGCGCGACGGCAACCGCGACGGGGTCGCGGACGCCGGCGAAACCCATCTGGCGGGCGTGGCGGTCAGCCTTTACGACGCGACGGGAACGGTGGTTTTGGCGACGACGAATTCCGACGGGGCGGGCGCGTACGCCTTCGGTGGATTGGCGGCGGGCCAGT
>WBXI01000332.1 GCA_008933025.1 Verrucomicrobiota bacterium | reverse complement strand
GGCATCCGGAACGGGCGGGGCACCGGTACCGTCGACCAAGCGTGCGTTGGCGAGGATGAGCGGGCTGGGGTTCATGAAGAAATGGGAATCGGGGACGGTACCCGTGTCGACCGGGCGCTCGGGGCGGGGAATGATGCCGCTGGAATGCCGCTTTTCGATGGGCGGAGCAAGGGCTTTCCCGTGCTTGCGGGCAGCGTCCGAGGCGGGGTGCGGACGAGTGCGTGCGGGGCAGCCGGGTCGGCCATCCGGCGATGGCCGCCACGGGATGCGCGGCCTACCAGTTGATCTTCACGCTCAACTTCGCGCCGAAGCGGTTCTTGTAGAAAAGCTGGCGCTGCTGCGCGCCGTATTCGTGCACGAGCTTGGTGAGCTTCACGTCGTAGCAGCAGTACTCGGCGATCTCCAGCATCTTGCCCTGCTTGAACCACTCGATCGCCTGCAAACCCTCGCTCGTTTTTTCCAGCCCGAAGGTGGCCCCCGCGATCGAGTCGAGGGAGAGCCGGTGCTTCAACTGCTCGGCGATGACCACCAGCATGTCGAGGGTCGGCACCTGGGCCAGATCGAACACCGTGTAGCCGTGCAGCACCTCGTAGTCGAAGCGCAGCACGTTGAATCCCACCACCAGATCCGCCCGCTGGAGTTCGCGGATCAACTCGTTCACCTCGCGCTCCTGGTAGATCCGGTAACCGCCGCGCCGGGTGCTGTAGGTCACCCCCACGCTCATCTTGAGGTCCCGGATCTTGTCCCATCCGCCCACCTCGTCGGCCGACTTCTGCGTCTCCAGATCGAAATAGACGATGTTTTTCACCGCCGGGGATTTCCGGGAAAGCCGGCGGTCCGGCAAGAGTGAAGTGCGGGGTGGCGGTGGAATCTGCCGCCTCAACCCGGGACGGGCACGACCAGTACCGGGCAACGCGCGCCGCGCAGGACCCTCTCCGTGGTGCTGCCGCGCAGGGCATCCAGCACCCCGCGTTGCCCGCGTTTCGCCATCACGATCAGGTCGGCCTCGTTCGCCTCCGCGGCATCGAGGATGTGCTCCACCACGGCGCCTTCCCAGGATTCGGTCTCGGAGGTCCAACCGGGATCCGTGGGCGCCTGGACGCGGGGCGCGTCGGATTCGGGTCCGACGTGCAGGAAGATGAAATGGACCTCCTTGCATCCCAGCGTCCGGGCGAGGGCCGCCGCGGCGTCGACGGCGGGTTGGGCGTGGGGTTCCCGGTCGACGGGCACGAGTATGGTGCCGAGCGCGATCCGGCCGGTGTCGCCCCGAACAAATCCGAGGACGCGGCGCGGGACGAACAGGGTCATGGCCCGCGACTCCCGGGCGATCGGTTCGGCAATGGCTTGGTAAAGCCAACGGCCGAGTCCGGTGCGTTGGTGTGTCGCCAGGACGACGAGGTCGGGATGGTCGTCGGCCACGGTGGCGGCGATGGCGGCCCCGACGCCGTCGGTTTGGCGGATGACTTTGCGGGCGCGAAGGCCGGCCGTGGCGACGTCCGCGTGGCGGGAGCCCTTGGGGACGACACCCCATGCCTCGAGGATGGCGCGGAGACTCGGGAAATCGGTCCAGTCGGCCGTCTCGTCGCGGTCGGCCACGTGCAGGAGGTTCAGCTCGCCGCGGGCCGCGAGGGCGATGCGGAGCGCGTGCTCGAAGGCGTGCTGGTCGCCTTCGGAGAAGTCGGTCGGGTGGAACACCCGCTGGAAGGGGAGCGGTTTCATGCGGAGCGAAGGACACGATCCGGGGGGTGTGGCGGAAGTGCTCCACCGCGATTGGCGGGGGTTTGGTCGAAAGTGGCGTTGGGACGGACACGCCTTGCCGTCGTCGGGTGGTGCTCCGCCCCGTGGCCGCGGTCGACGGACGGCGGATCCACGACGAGGCTATCCACCCCGTTTGGTGGGGCAGGAACCTTTTGGATTCATTTCGCCGGTGCCGGCTGGTTTGCTCGGGCCATGGCATCGAATTCTGCGGGGCGCCGTTGGCTGGTCCGGATCGGGCTGGGCATCGCGGTCGTGGCGGGATTGGTCGGGGCGCGCGTGCTGTACGTGTTCCGCGACCGGTTTCCCGGTTACAAACTGGCGCTGGCGATCGAGCGCCGTGAGCCGGCGCCGGAGATGGCGCTGCGTGCCGGCTTCGGCCGCGCGGACATCACGCCGCGGATCGACGATCCCGCGCACCCGGTGTGGATGGCGGGCTTCAGCAACGGCCGCCGCGCCACGAACGTCCACGACCCGCTGGTGGCCGCGTCGGTGGTGGTCGACAACGGGCGGGCACGGATCGGGATCGTGGCCTTGGACTCCATCGGGTTCTTCCACGACGACGTGATCCGCGTGCGGGAACGCGTGCCGGCGGACTGGAAGCTCGACTACGTGATGGTGTGCTCGACCCACAACCACTCGACGCCCGATCTCATGGGACTCTGGGGTCCGGACGTGCTGCACAGCGGGGTGGACCCGCAATACAAGGAGCAGGTGATCGCGGGGGCCTTGAAGGCATTGGGAGACGCGGTCGGTTCGTTGCAACCGGCACGGCTGGCTTTGCACGAGATTAAGGTCAACCCGGCGGGTCTGGTGGCCGACACCCGCAAGCCCGAGGTGTACGACGCGGACCTGCGGGTGATGCTCTTCACGGAGGCCGGCGGATCGCGGGTTTTGGGATCGTTGGTGGGCTGGGGAAACCACCCGGAGACACCGTGGGCGGGGAACCAGGATCTCACGGCGGATTTCCCCGGCGTGATCCGGACGGCGCTGGAGAAGGGGATCGTGTACGACGGGCAGTCGCGGATGGCGGGATTGGGCGGCACGCACGTGTTCGTGAACGGGGCGGTGGGCGGCCTGATGACGACCCATCCGAGCACCACGGTGCACGATCCTTTCCTGGACCGGGATTTCAAGGAACCGTCGCACGACAAGACCCGCGCGGTGGGCCACCAGTTGGTGAAGCGGATCCTGGAACGGGTGGCCGAGGGCGGGGTGCCGACGGCGGCATCGGTGCCGTTGTCGGTGCATGCGCGCACGCTGGAACTGCCGCTGGCGAACCACGGGTTCGTGGTGGCCGGCGTGCTCGGACTCCTCGAACGCGGGCATTCGAGCTGGCTCAAGATGCGCACGGAAGTGGCGTTCCTGACGGTGGGGGACGCCAGCATCGCCTGCATTCCGGGAGAGATCTATCCGGAGATCGTCAACGGCGGGATCGTGCGGGCGCCGGGCGGCGACTACG
>WBXI01000331.1 GCA_008933025.1 Verrucomicrobiota bacterium | reverse complement strand
GCAGACGCTGGGAGAGGCGGCGGACGGGAACGATGGGACGTTGCGCCCACGGACCGAGCAACTGCGGCGGCGGCGCGTTGCGCAGGACGAAGAACTCGTTTTCGACGAGCACCAACGGAGGCTCGCCCACGAAAAAACGGCTTTCGGGGAGCAGGCGGCGCTCGCCGTCGCCGACCGCAAGCACGTGGGTGAAACTCATCTCGCCGTCGATCGTCTCCAGACGCGGCTTGAGTTCGGCCACGCGGCCCACGAACTGCAGGCTGGTGGCCTGTCCGTGCAACTCGAGGCGCTGGCCGTGCGCCCACTTCGCCAGCCAGGCCAGCAGGTCGGGACCGTCGAGCACCAGCGTCTCGCCTTCCTTGGCCTTCTCCGCCCAGTTGGCATGCAGCCAGTCGATCACCTGCCAGTCTTCCGCCGGAAACAATTCGGCCTCGTGCGCCGCGCGGGTCCGCAGGTCGCAGAGATCCGACACGAACTTTTCCTTCTCGCCGGAACGCGAGCGGAACAGGAAGAAGCGGACCGTCAGGCGCCATTGGTTCGCGTCTTCGGCCACGCGGCGCGGTTCGCACACCACCCGCAGCGCGGCCCGCGGCGAGTCCAGGTGGGTGTGGTTCGGCGGGAACAACCAGTTCTCCAGCTCCTGCACGAAGCCCGATTCCTTCTCCGATTGCTCCACCTCGGCGAACCGCTCGAAATTCGCGTGCGGCAGCAATTCCGACGGCAACGAACGGTTCGAACGGAGGAACAGCATCGCCACCTCCTCGAGCCGCTGCTTGCCGGCCGCCGTCTGGATCCGCGCCCACCAGTCGTGCTGGCCGAAATCATTCCGGCGCAGCGCCAGCTTCTCGAGGTAATCGTCGAACAGCAGGTACGCCCGCTGCGGGTCCGCGCAGACCGCGAGTTGGCGCAGGACCGCCTCGCGGTCCGCCACCTTCTCCTTCGAGTCCGCCAACTCGCGCCGCAGGTCGGCAAACGAACCATAGGTGCTGGTGAGCACCTTGTGGTGGGCATCGTACTTCGTCGTGTTGACCGCGCGCGGCGCGGCCAGTTTGTTGCTGCTGCGTGAACCTCTAGCCATGTCTCTCCAATAACCGACCGGTCCGCCACGGCGTACCGGTACGTCCGGTCATTATGTCTCCGGTCGACCCTCGTGGGGTCAACAGGAATTGTCACGAAGCGGCCCCCGCGGGCGCTTCCGGACGCCTTGGGCCCGGCCTTTCGCGACGCCGAACGGCGGCCAGATCGCCGCCGAACCCGCGGCGCGGACACGCCCGGCCTCGACCGAAACCGCCGTCCGGGAATCCGGCCACGGTCGGCCGCCTTGCCGCGCCGAACCGATGCGCCCGACCCGGGCTACACCTCGCCGATCCACTTCCGGTCTTCCCACACCGCACGGAGCGACACCGCGTTGCGCGGGTCGAACACGTGCCCGGCCGCTTTCAGCAAACGCCCCTTCTTCAACGCCTGCCAGGCGTCGCTCGCATTGATCGCCACGTGCTGCAGCACGCTCGGGTCCCGGTAACAATCGATCATGCACCGCGTGCAACCGTCCCGGATCAACCGCGAATCGTCCCACTCGTACACCGTGCACATCGGGGTCTCCCAAAAATGGCACCGGTACAGGTTGAGGTGCCAATCGAGGTAGAAATACTTGTGCCCCCCGAGACAGCCGAACCGCTCCTTCTCCCCGCGCACGTGCCGCTGCATCTCGTCGAGCGATTCCATCGGGTTCACCACCGGGAACCCGCTCCGGCGTTTCATCCCCTTGATCTTCTCGAACAATTCCCAGAGTTCCTCGTTGTTGTAGCTCACCAACCCGCCCTCGCTGAAACTCAGGTAGCTGCTCTGCAGGTTCGTCAACGGATAGCTGAACGTGCAGCTCCGGAATCCCATCTCCTCCAGGAACGCCGGCAACCGATCGTAGTCCTCGATCAACCGGCTCGCCGTCACGCTCGCCGTCGTCTGGATCCCCACCGACTGGAAATACTCGTTCGCCCGCCGGATCTTCCGGCACACGTCCGGCAATCCCCGGTTCTTCTCGTGCGCCGCCACGTCGTGCGCGTCGATCGACATGATCACGCTGCTCAGGCCGTCGGACGCCAGCGCGCGCATGTTGTCCTCGGTCCAGAGACCGCCGTTCGTGCAGACCATCGGGTGGATGCCGAGGCGCGCGGCGTGCCGCACCATCGCCCGCAGGTCGCGGTGCACCAGCGGTTCGCCGCCCACGAACAGCAGGTAGCCGACGTGGTTGCGCGCCGCGATGTCGATCACGTCGATCGCCTCGCGCAGGGTCACCGACCGGCGCTTTTTCGGATCGAACTGGGAGCGCGCGAACCCGCAGAACCCGCAGTCGGCGTTGCACAGGTTGGTGATCGCGAACTGCAGGTAGCCCGGGCCGCCGTGGGCCAGCACTTCCTTCACCAGCTTGAAGGCCGAGGTGCGCGGGCGGACGACCGGTTGGGACATGTCGTCCGCGACCGCTGCGGTCTCCGGAACGGAAGGCGACGATTCTTGGGACACGACGGAGCTCATTCGATGGGCCAAAGTGTTGTGCAAGGCGCCCGTCCCGCAACCCTTTCGTTGCGGGTCGCCGGGTCCCGCTCGCATCGTGCCGCCCTCGTCGGCGGGACGGGACGGACCCGGGCGAGCCTCGCCGGCCGTATTCGCTCCCGAGTCCCGGCTTGGACTCGCCCGCCCTTTCCCCCCATGCTCGCGCCGTGCCGCGTCCCGCGGCCGCCACCCGCCGCGCCCGCCCGCCGTGTCCCACGAATCCCACCGACTCACCCTCGTCCCGCTCGGCCACGTCCGCACCGCCAAGGCGCTGAAGTTCGACGCGCGCCACCAACCGGACGAGGCGGAGGCGGAATCCAACGTCATCGAGATCGTCCCCTCCCCGGAGCACCGTCGCGCGTTGCAGGATCTCGAGGGTTTCTCCCGGATCTGGCTGGTGTGGTGGTTCCCCCTCAACGCCACGTGGCGTCCGCTGGTCCTGCCGCCGCGCGGGCCGGCACCCCGGCGCGGCGTCCTCGCCACCCGCTCCCCGCACCGCCCCAATCCCATCGGCCTCACCGCGGTCCAACTGCTCGGCGTCGAGGGCACCCGCCTCCGCATCGGGCCCTGCGATCTGGTCGACGGCACCCCGATCCTCGACATCAAGCCCTACATCCCGGCCTACGACGCGTTTCCGGACGAAAAGGACGGCTGGCTGCAGGAAGTGGAATG
>WBXI01000330.1 GCA_008933025.1 Verrucomicrobiota bacterium | reverse complement strand
GGAGCGCGCGGAAGGAGGGATTGCCGGAGAGATCGGCGCGGAGGGCGAGGGTGTTGACGAAGAAGCCGACCAAGCCCTCCAGCTCGGTGCGGTTGCGGCCGGCGATGGGGGCGCCGACGACGACGTCGTCCTGGCCCGCCAGGCGGGCGAGCAGGACCTGCCAGGCGGCCAGCAGGGTCTTGAAGGGGGTGGCGCCTTCCCTGCGGGCGAGGTCGTGGAGGGCGCGTGTCAAGGCGGGGTCCAGGGCGAGGGGCAGGCGTGCGCCGCGGTGGCCCTGCACCGCCGGGCGGGGAAAGTCGGTGGGCAACTCCAGCAGGGGCGGGGCACCGGCCAACTGGTTTTTCCAGTAGTCCAATTGCCGCTCCAAAACCTCGCCCCGGAGCCACTGGTGCTGCCAGAGGGCGTAGTCGGCGTACTGGAGGGACAAGGGCGCCAAGGGCGAGGGGAGGCCCGCGGCGAAAGCCCCGTACAAGACGGCCAACTCGCGCCAGAGGATGGCCATGGACCAACCGTCGGCGGCGATGTGGTGGAGGGTGAGGACGAAGGCATGCTCGGTGTCCCCGAGGCGGAGCAACAGGGCCCGGAGCATCGGGTCCCGGGAGAGATCGAAGGGCCGGGCGGCCTCGGTGGCGGCGAGGCGCCGGGCCTCGGGCTCGCGGGAGTCGGCGGGAAGGGAGCGGAGATCGACGGACTCGAGACGGACGGGGGAATCGGCGGCGATGACCTGGAAGGGTTCGCCGGCCTCGACGGCAAAGGTGGTGCGGAGGACCTCGTGGCGGCGGACGAGTTCCCGCAGTGCCCGCCCGAGGGCGGGCGCGTCGAGGAGTCCGAGCAGGCGCGTCGCGGTGGGAATGTTGTAGGCGGGGCTGCCCGGGGAGAGGCTGTCGAGGAACCAGAGGCGCTGCTGGGCGAAGGAAAGGGGCGTCGCCGGTGGCCGCGGGAGCGGGAGGAGGGGAAGCTCCGGGAGCATCCGTGGCCCGGAGAGCGCCAACTCGATGCGCTCGGCGAGACGGGCGAGGGTCGGGTTTTCGAAGAGGGCGCGGACCGGGAGGTCGACCGAGAAGACATTCCGGATCCTGGCCACGACCCGCATGGCCAGCAGGGAGTGGCCGCCCACGGCGAAGAAATTGTCGTGGAGCCCCGCGGGATTGCCGCCCAACACCTCGCCCCAGATCCCCGCCAGCAATTCCTCCGTCGGCGTGCGCGGCGCTTCGGCGTTCCCTCCCTCGCCCGGGGCTTGGGTTTCCGGCGCGGGCAGGGCCTTGCGGTCGACCTTGCCGCTGGGCGTCAGCGGCAGGACGCCGACGACCACGAAGGCCGCGGGCACCATGTACTCCGGCAGCTTTTGCAGCAGGTGCCGGCGCAGCGCGGCGGCCGCGGGCGGGGCCGCGGTTTCCCGGGGGACGACGTAGGCCACCAGTCGCTTTTCCCCGGGCTGGTCTTCCCGCAGCAGCACCACGGCGCGGAGGACGCCGGGACAATCGGACAACGACGTCTCGATCTCGCCGGGTTCGATGCGGAAGCCGCGCAGCTTGATCTGGTGGTCGAGGCGTCCGAGGAACTCGATGGAGCCGGCCGGTCGACGGCGGACGAGGTCGCCGGTCCGATACAGCCGGGAGTCCGGCGCGTCGCCGAAGGGATCGGGAACGAATCGTTCGGCGGTGAGGCCGGGCCGGCCGACATAGCCGCGGGCCAGCCCGTCGCCGCCGAGGTACAGCTCGCCGGGCACGCCCAACGGGACCGGTTGGCAATGGGCGTCGAGCACGTGGGCCCGGGTGTTGTCGATGGGACCCCCGATGACGATCGCGTGTCCGGCATGGACCCGTGAACCGAGGGAGTAGATGGTCGTCTCGGTGGGGCCGTAGAGGTTCCACAACTCGCCGCAGCGGGCCAGCAGTTGGTCGGCGAGATCGCGGGGCAGGGCCTCGCCGCCGCAGAGGAGTTTGAGCGAGGGGCCTCCCGACCAACCCGCCTCGACCAGCATGCGCCAGGTTGCCGGCGTGGCCTGGAGCACGGTGGCCCCGCTATCGGCCACGAGGCGGGCCAGGCCCATCCCGTCGGTGGTGGTCTCGCGTTCGGCGATGACCACGCAGGCACCGGTCACCAGCGGCAGGAGGAGTTCGAGTGCGGCGATGTCGAAGCCGAGGGTGGTGATGGCCAGCATGCGGTCGCCCGGGGCGAGGCCGGGTTCGCGGGCCATGGAGAGGAGGAAGTTGGCCAGGGCGCGGCGCGGGATCTGCACGCCTTTGGGCTGGCCGGTCGAGCCGGAGGTATAGAGGACGTAGGCGAGGGACGAGCCATCGCCGGGGGATGGGGTCGGGGGATCGCGGCGGGGCCGGGGTTCCTCGGGGCCGGGCGGGGCGTCGAGGCACAGGGTTTCGGCGCGGTGAGCGGGCAGGGACTCCCGAAGCGAGGTCTGGGTCAGCAACACCCGCGGACGGGCGTCGGCGAGCATGAACTCCAGACGTGCGGTGGGATGGGAAGGATCGAGCGGGAGATAGGCGCCGCCGGCCTTGAGGATGCCCAGGAGGGCGACCAGCATTTCGACGGAGCGATGGACGCAAAGACCGACGACCACGTCGGGTCCGACGCCCAGATCCCGCAGGCGATCGGCGAGGGCATCGGCGCGGCGGTCCAGTTCGCGATAGTCGAGGCGCTGCCGCCCGAAGACGACGGCCACGGCGTCGGGGGAGCGCCGGGCCTGTGCGGCGAAGAGATGGTGGAGGCAGAGCCCGGCGGGTTGGGGCGTCGAGGTCTGGTTCCAATCGACGAGGATCCGTTGCCGCTCGGCATGGGAGAGCAGGGGAAGGAGGCCGATGGGTTGGGAGGGATCGGCCGCGATGGCGCGCAGCAGGGTCTCGAAGTGTCCGAGCCAGCGGACGATGGTGGCGGGTTCGAAAAGGTCGGTGTCGTACTCGAGGGAGCCGCGCAGTCCGTCGGCCCCATCCCACAGCCAGAGCGACAGATCGAATCTGGCGGTGGCCGCGTCCAGATCGACGGGACGGACCTCGAGATCGCCGAACGCGGGGTCCGTCTGGGGCGTGTTCAGGAAGACCAGCATGGTCTGGAAGAGGGGCGCGTGGCCGGCATTGCGCTCGGGCTGCAATTCGCCGACGAGCTTCTCGAAGGGCAGGTCCTGGTGGGCGTAGGCGCCGAGGGTGGTGTCGCGGACGCGGTGGAGGAGCGCGCGGAAGGAGGGATTGCCGGAGAGATCGGCGCGGAGGGCGAGGGTGTTGACGAAGAAGCCGACCAAGCCCTCCAGCTCGGTGCGGTTGCGGCCGGCGAT
>WBXI01000329.1 GCA_008933025.1 Verrucomicrobiota bacterium | reverse complement strand
ACGGCAGGTTGCGTTTCAACCTGAAGGGAACGGCCGGTGCCAACTATAGGATCGAGACGAGCACCGACCTGAACGCGTGGATTCCTGGCGCGACGATCGAGGCCCCCGCGGTGTTCGAAACCGACCTTCCGTCGGGACTGGGTGCCACCTTTTATCGGGCGGTTGCCCGTTAGTGTGCCGACCGCCAATTCCTTGGCAGGATGTCGCGAGGAAAACTGCCCGATGGCGCGGCGCGAGGAGCGGGCATATTTGGAGGATCCGTGACCGACGGGCAACGAAGCCAGCGGGCCTTCGTTTCCCGCGACCCTCCGGGCGGCAGTTCTTTTATCGCCCGTTGCTCCCGGCGGTGCGCCGCGCGCGGAGGACTATCGGAAAAGGCGTATTCATGGGGCGACGACCCGATCAGCCCATCGATGGCGGGTTGGAATTCGGGGAATGGCACGGTTCCCGTCGGCTCGTACCCTCCGAACGGATACGGATTATACGACGTGACCGGGAACATCCTCGAATGGTGCTGGGATTGGCATGCCCCGTATCGGGGCGGCACGTCCAAGGACCCACGAGGCCCCGACAACCAGGGGCGCGTGGTGGATTTCGGCTTTACCTTCAGTGTCGTGGACCATGGGCGGGCCGTGCGTGGGGCTGGCTATAACTCCGACAGGCCAAACTGCATGGTGGCGGGCCGAATGGGCGTTCCTCCGGGGGAGCGCTCCCACGAGATCGGATTCCGCACCGTGCTGCCATTGCCCAATCCCGCATCGGTCGAAGCCGCCCCGGGACGGAACGGAAAGGATTCGCGCATGGCGCCGGTCGCTCATCGTTGAGCCAACCAAGCTTTCGGATCGGGCCCAACCGCCGATGAAAGATCGCAACCGTGGCTCGTCGCAGTTTGCGGCGTGGACGGTTTGGCGGTGCCCGCCTTTGGGCCCATCACCCAAAGGTCCGCTTCGTCGGTTCGGGGGAGCGTCGGAACCGGGTGTGTCGGGGGAATATTGCTTCACGGAGGAGGCACTGGGTTGGTCCGTTCGGCGATGGGACCGGTGCAACTCGACTTCCCCACGGGTGGGTTTGCCCGTCGGCGGGATTCGTCGACCGGTTCGACCGGGCAAACGGGGCGTGGATCGGGTGGGTGTGGATGGCCATGGACTCGCAGGGGAGGAACGGCGAGAAAGAGGCATGTTCGCCATGCGCATGAAGTCGAGGCATTCCCCATTGCCGCGGGCCACTTTGGGGATCGCGGCGGCAGGTTGGCTGGCAGTCGGTCGGTTGGCCCTCGGAGCCGAACCGGCGTCGGAACCGACTCCGGGACGGGCGGGGCATGGGTTGGCGTTGCCCTCGGCGCAACAGCTTGTCTGGCAGGACTACGAAGTGGGCATGTTCATCCATTTCGGTCCGAGCACCTATCTGGACCACGTGATCGATTGGCCCGCGACGGAGTACCGCGATCGGGCCGTCGAAAAGCACCAGATGCCCGATCGGCCCGAGCACCAGTTCGACCCCAGGCGATTCAACCCGACCCGGCTCGACACGGACCAATGGGTGGCGGCCGCGGAGGCGATGGGCGCGCGCTACGTGGTGATGGTGGCCAAGCACCATGGGGGTTTCTGTGTTTGGCAGACGGACACGAGCGAATACGGGGTCAGAAACACGCCGTGGCGGGGCGGCAAGGGGGACATCATGGCCGATCTTTCCGCATCGTGCCGGCGGCGGGGCATGCCCCTCGGCGTTTATCTCTCGCCCCAGGACCATGTCCACGGGGCCGCCGGCGGGGCGCGCTGCCAGACTCCCGCCGACCAAGCCCGCTACAACCAGATCTACCGCCGGCAACTGACGGAGTTGTTGACCCGGTACGGCAAGATCAGCGAGGTCTGGTTCGACGGGGGACTCGCGGTGGAGGTCGGGGACATCCTCCGCCAACACGCGCCGGACGCGGTGGTTTTCCAAGGACCCCAGGCCAACATCCGTTGGGTCGGCAACGAGGACGGATACGCGCCCTATCCCTGCTGGAACAGCGTGTCCGCCGAAACGGCCAGGTCGGGTATCGGGACCGCGAGACACGGGATCCCGGATGGCGCGGTGTGGATGCCGAACGAATGCGACACGAAGATCCGGGGCCAATGGCACTGGGCATCCGACAAGACGGACTGGGGCGGATCGGCCACCCTGAAAAGCTTGGACAAACTGATGGAGACCTACGAGCGCTCGGTGGGCCACGGGCAGGTCTTGCTGCTGAACCATTCGCCGGACACGTCCGGGCGGATCACGGACGCCGATTTCAAGCGCGGGGTGGAGATGGGCGCGGAAATCCGGCGTCGGTACGGCCGGAGCCTCGGCGAAACCGAAGGGCGCGGAACGGTTCTGGAAGTGCCGTTTGAAACCCCCGTCACCGTGGACCATGCCATCACCATGGAAGACATCGCGCACGGGGAGCGCATTCGCTCCTATGTGATCGAGGGGTTGGTCGAAGGGGGCTGGAAGCCGCTCTGTTCCGGGTCGTCCGTCGGCCACAAGAAGATCGACCGATTCCCGCCCGCCCGCGTGAACGGCCTGCGTCTGCGGGTGAAAGAGTCGGCGGCATCCCCCGTGATCCGCAAATTCGCGGCGTACCATGCGGGGCGGGCCAACCCGGCCGCCTTCCCGGTCCCCGGCGAAACTAAGCCAATCGAAATCCGGCTCGGGGCCGCGAGCACGGCCACTGTTTACATCGATCTCTCGGGACGCGTGAAAGAGCCCGGACAGTACGAATTGATCCTGCGAACGGAAGGCGGCGCCGCCATTCCGGCCGGGGAACGGATCCGGCTGCGGATCGACGGCGCGGAGGCTTCCCAATATCTGGCGCCCATGGCGGGAGCCCCGGGGCGCTTCAACCTCAACATCACCGCCACCCGCGATTGGCCGCAGGGCTCCCTGGTTCTCGAGATCCAGCCCGGGAAAGTCCCGTGACCGCCGGGTTCCACACGGCAGGTTCCCCTGCGTTTCCCGGGGTTGGCCGGTTTGGTCGAATGGCTGGGACATAATTCCGGAGAAGGGATTCGCGGGGTTGGCGGAACGGTGTGAAGGATGCCCGAACCCCGTCGATCGCGGCACGGTTGAGAAGGGCCCGGAGGATGGAAGCGACGCCCACTCCGCCATGCGGATGCGACGAGGTCCGACCAGCCCCGCGGTTGGACCCTGTTTCGAAAGACCCTATGGCCTCGCGCAGGGCTCTTGCCGAGTCTGGCGCTGTGGAGAAGGGGCGATTGGTCCGCCATACGTGGGTTAGTCCCCGCGAGCGGAGAGCAGAGCCACAAGGTTGT
>WBXI01000328.1 GCA_008933025.1 Verrucomicrobiota bacterium | reverse complement strand
CGGCCCGCTGGCTTCGTTGCTTGTCGGTCACAGACCACTTCGGGTCTGCTCCCTCCTCGCGCCTCGCCATCGAGCCATTTCCTCAAAAACAGGACCCCTCCCTAGTTTTTAGACGGGCTCTAAAGGCTCGCGCGGGGGGGGAAGGTTCTGCTTCCCTCGCGGAGGCCACGCGAGCGGCCGCAGCGTCATGTCGAGCGAATCAACGTCGGAGGGCCGGTTCATCGAGCCCGAACTCCCGCAGTTCAGCGGGTTCATTTTCAAGATCCAGGCCAACATGGATCCCCGCCACCGCGACCGCATCGCCTTCGTGCGCGTGGTGAGCGGGAAGTTCGAACGCGACATGAGCGTGCTCCACGTGCAATCCGGCCGCAAAGTCCGGCTGAGTTCGTCGCACAAGCTCTTCGGCAACGAACGCGAGACCGTCGACGAGGCGTACCCGGGCGACATCATCGGATTGGTCGGGCACGACGGTTTCGGGATCGGGGACACGCTGACGACGGATCCGTCGGTGCGGTTCGACGAGATACCGCGGTTCACGCCGGAGGTCTTCGAGTACTTCCACAATCCGAACACGGCCAAGTTCAAACAATTCCGGCAGGGGCTCGACCAACTGTTGCTGGAGGGCGTTGCCCAGGCCTTCCACCTGAAGGACACGGCGAGCCGGGTGCCGTTGCTGGCGGCGGTGGGTCCGTTGCAATTCGAGGTGCTGCAATACCGTCTGGAAACGGAGTACGGCGCCGAGACCCGCCGCGAACCCGCGCCGTTCGCGGCCGTTCGCTGGCTGCCCGAGGGCACCACGCCCGAGGCCCTCGACGCGCTCTCGCTGCCGACCGGCGGCAGGTTTGCCTTCGACATCGACGGCAATGCGGTGGCCTTGTTCCCGACCGAGTGGTCGATGAATTACTTCGCGCAGAACCATCCGGCCATCCCCCTCGCGCCGCTGGCGCCCCCCCGGAAGCGATAGCCCCAAGGGCGGCCGAAGGTGGGGGCCGGTTTTCCCGATCCGTTGGCCGGGCCAAGGAATCCATGGCCGTCGCCCCTGCCGCCGCATGGCGGCGGCCCAGATCCCTGTGGCGTCGGACGCGGCGGGGGGATCAACTTCCGGCATGCCGCATTCGCTCCTGCAGTTCGACGACGACGAGGCCCTGTCAACCCACGTGGCGGCCCGATGGATCGACTGGATTGACGCGTCGGCCCGATCGGGCATCGCGCATCGGGTGGCGCTGCCGGGCGGACGGATCACCCGCAAGGTGCTCGCGGCCACGGCCGCCGGGTCCACCCGGCGCGGCGTGTCGCTGGCGGGCGTCGATATCTTCTGGGGCGACGAGCGGTGTGTGGCTCCCGACGACCCCGAGAGCAATTTCCGCCTGGCACGCGAGGCCCTGTTCGAGCCGGCGTCCGTTCCGCCGGCAAGGGTGTACCGGATTCGGGGCGAGATCGACCCTCCGGAAGCCGCCCGCGAGGCGGAAGCCAAGCTGCGGGCGGTGGCGGGAGCCAAGCCGGAGGAACAACCGGTGTTGGACCTCGTGTTTCTGGGTCTGGGCGAGGACGGACACGTGGCGTCGTTGTTTCCCGGCGCGCCGGCGGAGATCACGGAAAGCCGGCTCGCCTATGTTCCGGTCGTGGGGCCAAAACCGCCCCCGCGGCGCGTCTCGCTGACGTACGCGGCGATCGCGGCGGCGCGGGAAGTCTGGGTTTTGGCGTCGGGCGCCGGGAAACAAGAGGCCCTCCGACTTTCTTTGGGGGCGGGCAGCACGCCCCTGGCCCGGGTGATCGCCGGACACCCACGGACGCTGGTGTTCACGGACATCAAGGCACGGTGAACGCCACTTCGCCACCGGGCGAAAAATCATTGAACGGATTCCGGTGGCACCCGGTCTTTAACAGCGTTGGTTGGATGGGTGTCCGCTAAGGGTTGGCAAAGAGGTCTTGCTGGGCGGCGAGGTGCGGACACCGGTTTCCAGTTGGCCTCGCCGCCGATCTGAGCGTCTGGGTGAAGACGTACATGACCTTGTCACCAGGGCCGGGCCCGAAAGGGTTCGGCCCTTTCTCATTTCAATGCGCGTGCGCCATCCCGAGGGCGTGCTGCCACGCGTGCAGGATGTGGCCGACGATTTCCGCGGTGCCCACGCCGTTGCGCACCTGCGCGAACAGGAACGGCCCCTGGCCCCGCATTTTCCGCGCGTCCCGTTCCATCACCCCCAGATCCGCGCCCACCGCCGCCGCCAGATCGGTCTTGTTGATCACCAGCAGGTCGCTCTGGGTCAGGCCCGGCCCACCCTTGCGCGGGATCTTGTCCCCGCCCGCCACGTCGATCACCTGGATGGTATAGTCCGCCAACTCGCGGCTGTAGCAGGCCGCCAGATTGTCGCCGCCCGATTCCACCAGCAGCAGGTCCGTCCCGAACAGCGCCTGGAGTTCCTCCAGCGCCATCAGGTTCGCCGAGATGTCGTCGCGGATCGCCGCGTGCGGGCAACCCCCGGTCTCCACGGCGCGGATCCGTTCCGCCGGCAGGGCATCGTGCCGCACCAGGAACTCGCCGTCTTCCCGGGTGAAGATGTCGTTGGTCACCACCGCGAGGTTCACCCGGTTCCGGAGACCGCGGCACAACTCGAGCATGAGGGCGGTCTTCCCGCTGCCCACGGGCCCGCCGATCCCCACCGTGAAGGCCCGTTTGGAATAATCGCGCTCGAGCGGCACCTCGCGTTCGTCGAACCGACCCGCGTGTTCCATCGGTTCGTGCGTGTGGCCGTGGCCGTGGCCATCGGCGTGCGTGTGCCCGTGACGGTGCCCGGGGTCGGTCGCGTGGGAATGGGTGTTCATGGGAATCTTGCTAGGTTTGGAACAGTCGCGAATAGAGCCGGTCCTGCGCGCCCTGCCACAGGTCGAGCATCGGCGCGGTCTGGGCCACCGCGTCGAGCGGCACCGCGAGCCCGCGGGAAGCCGCCGCCTCGGCCCGCGGGGCCATCGACGCCTGCACCGCCTGGCCGGCCATGGGACCCACGATGTTGAGGCGGACGGCCGCCGCGATCCACCCGCGGAGTTGGACGAACACGAAGCCCCGCGCCGTCGTTTCGACGGGAATGCCGAGGCGCGCGGCCAAAACCCCGAAGACCGGCGCCAAGTGGGAACATCCGGGCATTGCCAAGCCCGCGGTGAACCGCGCCTCGAATCCGCGCTCGACCGCCGACCACAGGGCCCGGCCCTGGAGCCGACTGGCACGATTCGCCACGTGGTTGGAGGTGAACGCGTCGCACCATGCATCGAATTCCGCGAGCCGGCCCGGCTCGCGATGG
>WBXI01000327.1 GCA_008933025.1 Verrucomicrobiota bacterium | reverse complement strand
GGCGGTATCGACGGGACGCTGGCGTCGCGATTCCCGGCGGGACCGGCCCGGGGCAACGTGCGCGCGAAGACCGGAAGCCTCCGCCACGTCCAGTCCCTCGCCGGCTACGTGGCCACCGCGGGCGGACAACCCCTGGTGTTCGCCGTCTGCATCAATGGATTCCAATCCGAAGCCGCCGGGGCGTCCGCGCGCGCCGAGATCGACCGCCTCGTCGAGGCATTGGCAGCCTTCCCCGGACGCGGCCCGGAGTGAATCGGGGGGCTACCGTCCCGCGTTGTGGGCGTCGCACCCGTATTTCGTGGCGGCCAATTCCGCGGCGCGGACATTCCAGTCGCCGTCCGGCAACGGTTCCCAGGTCGCGTCCCAGGCGCGCGAGGCGACCGTGCGCATCGCGCCGAAGAACGCCGCGCGCCCGACCGTGTCGGGAACCGGTTGGAGGCTGCCTTGGATGAGGAGCCCGTCGCGGTTCCGCCGCTGGGCCGCGCCGGCCATCTTGGTCTCCCCGCGCAACAGGTCCGACTCCTCCCAACCCACGAAACACTGGCCGGGTCCGGCCGGGTTCGGGCAGGGGGCGAGCCGGGTCGGCAGTCCCAGCTCGACGAATGCGTCGCGCAGCCAGGCATGGACCCGCGCGTAGCTCTCTTTGGCACGTAGGCCGTGCCAGGCATGTCCCGGCGGCACCACCACGCTGTAGGTCCAGTCGGCGGCGTGCGGCACCAAGCCCCCGCCGGTGGGACGCCGCAGCAAAGGCCGCAGGCCCGTCAGGGCGGCGACCTCCCGATGGCGCTGGGAGTAGCCGAAGGTGGCGGCCGGGACGGTCCAGCCGTAACTGCGGAGCACCGGTCGCCCGATCGAGGCCGCGCCCCCGAGCAAGGCCTCGTCGAGCGCCATGTTCCACGCGGGATCCGCGGCCCCGGACTCGAGGAAATGCCAGGGATCGGCCATGGCGCGGTGCGTCAGGCGCGCGGACCGCGGCGGACCGCACGCAGCAGGGCCGCCGCCTCGCGTTCGCTGCCGACGGTGATGCGCAGGTAGGCGCTGATTTCCGGCGCGGAGAACCAACGCACGAGGAAGCGTTTCTCGCGCAGCCAGTCGAGCCACTCGCGGGCGGGCGCGCCGGGCGGGCGGGCGAGCAGGAAGTTCGCCTGGCTGGGCAGCACCTGCCAGCCGAGCCCCGACAACTCGCGTCGCAGTTGCTCGCGCGTCGCGCGGATCCTCGCAAAATTCTTCCGGTAGTACGCCGGGTTTTCGAGGGTTGCCAACGCGGCCACCTGTCCCAGCAGGTTCACGTTGTAGCTGTCCCGCAGCTTGTCGAGCGCCGCGATCACCTCGGGATGGGCGAGGCAGTAGCCGACCCGCTGGGCGCAGAGCGAGTAGGCCTTGGAGAAGGTCCGCGTCACGATGGTGTTCGGATGCCGGAACGCGAGCGCCCGGGCGTCCTCGTCGGCGAACTCGGCGTACGCCTCGTCCAGCACCACCGCGCCGCGTTGCGCGACGCACAGCGCCTCGAGTTCCGCCGTCGTGTAACCGCGCCCGCTCGGCGCGTTCGGCGTCGTCACGAAGGTCAACGCCGCGTCGAAATCCCATTGCTTGCCGCGCCGCAACGCCGCCACCGGCGGCAATCCGAAATCGGCCCCGAGCGCCACCGGATGCGCGCGCGCCCCGTGGATCCCGGCCAGCACCGGGTAGAGGGAATACGCCGGCCATGGGTATTGGACCGTCGCCCGCGAACGCTCGCGCTCCGGCACCGCGGCCAACGGTTCCACGAACGCGCGGACCAGATAGGCGAGCACCTCGTCGGAACCATTCCCGACGAACACGTTTTCCGGCGCGCACCCGTGCACCGACGCGAGCTTCCCGCGCAGGGCCTGCGACGTCGGGTTGGGATACAACCGCAACCGCCCGTCGGTCGCCTTGCGGATCGCCCGCAGCACCGCGGGCGCGGGGGGGTAGGGATTCTCGTTGGTGTTGAGCTTGACCAGGCCCCGCACCTTCGGCTGCTCGCCCGGCGTGTAGCCATGGAGCGCGCGGACCGACGGTCGCAGCAGCGACGAGGGATTCGATGGGACTCGTTTCATCGGGATGGACTTTCCGGGGGACGGGACGGCGGCATGGCGCGCCGTTTCACTTGTCGGCGCGGATCGTCGCCGAGCGGCCGTGGGCGTCGAGGCCCTCGATTTCCGCGAACTTCTGGACCGCGCCGAGCGCCTGTTTCAACGCGCCCTTGCCGTACTCGACGATGCTGGTGCGGCGCTGGAATTGGTCGACCGTCAGGCCCGCGAAGCAACGCCCCGCGCCGCCCGTCGGCAACTCGTGGCTCGGTCCCGCCACGTAGTCGCCCAACACCGTCGGCGAATAGTCGCCGAGGAAAATCGCCCCCGCCGTCGCGATTCGCTGGGCCACGTCCCGCGCGTGGGCGGTCATGACCTCGCAATGTTCCGGCGCCAACCGGTTGGTCAGTTCGAGCGCCGCGTCGAGATCCTCGACGTGGATGAGCCAACCGTTCGTCGCGAGCACCTTTTCCACGAAGGCGCGCCGCGCCAGCTTGGGCAGTTGGCGCGCCACTTCCTTTTCCACGGCCTTCAGCAGCTTGCCCGAGGTGGTCACCAGCCAGACGCGCTCGTGGCCCGAGCCGTGTTCCGCCTGCGCGAGCAGGTCCGCCGCCACGAATTTCGGGTTCGCCGAATCGTCCGCCAGCACCAGCACCTCGGACGGCCCGGGCAGGAGGTCCACCGCCACGTGGCCGAACAACTGCCGTTTCGCCGCGACCACGTAGGCATTCCCCGGCCCGAACACCTTCTGCACCCGGCCGATGGTCTTCGTTCCGAAAGCCATGGCCGCGATCGCCTGCGCGCCGCCGACCTTCAGGATCTGGGTGGCGCCCGCCGTGTTCGCCGCGAACAGCAGCGCCGGGTTCACCGAGCCGTCCTTGCCCGGCGGCGTGCACACCACGATCTCCGGGCATCCCGCCACCGCCGCCAGCGTCACCGTCATCAGCGCCGTCGAGACCAACGGCGCCGTCCCGCCCGGGATGTAGATGCCGACGCGCTGGAAGGGATCGAACTTCTCGCCGACGGCCGCGCCGTGGGAATTCTTGTTCTGCCACGCCTTCCGCGCCGATTTCCGGGCGAAGGTGGCGATGTTCTCGTGGGCCTCGGCCACCGCCGCGCGCAGCGATTCGTCGGCTTGCAGCGACGCTTCCATCAACTCCGCCTTCGACACCGCGAAATCGGCGGGGACCAACCGCACGCCGTCGAAGCGCTCGGTCAATTCGGTCAACGCCGCGTCGCCGCGCTGGCGCACGGCCTCG
>WBXI01000326.1 GCA_008933025.1 Verrucomicrobiota bacterium | reverse complement strand
TGAGGTCCACGCACACGATGTGCGCGCCTTCCCTGGAAAGCCGCAGGGCGGTCTCGCGTCCGATGCCGCTGCCGGCACCGATGACCACGATCACCTGCCGCGCGAGTTCCTTCTCCGCCGGCATGCGCTGCAACTTGGCTTCCTCGAGCAACCAGTACTCGATGTCGAACGCTTCCTGCTGCGGCAACGCGATGTAGCGGTCGATCGCCTCCGCGCCGCGCATCACCTCGACCGCGCAGTTGTAGAACTCCGCGGTGACCCGCGACTCCGACTTGTCCTTGCCCCACGCGACCATGCCGATCGACGGCAGGAGGACGACCGTGGGATTGGGATCGCGCATGGCCGGGGAATTGGCCCGTTTGCAGCGCTCGTAGTAGCCGGCGTAGTCCTTGCGGTACTGGTCCAGCCCGGCCGAAAGCTTGGCCTTCAGATGCTCGGCAAACGCGGCGATCGCGGCATCGCCGAAGTCCTTCAACGCCGCGTCCGGCGCGACGTACAGGGGCTTGATCTTGGTGCGGAGGAAATGATCCGGGCAGGAGGTGCCCAGTTCCGCGAGGCGCGGCGCGTCCTTCGAATTGACGAAGCGCAGGATCCTGTGGTCGTCCTGCACGGTGCCGACGAACCGCTTCTGTTTGCTGACCTGCCCGCGCAGCCACGGCAACAGGCGCGCGAGCACCTTGCGGCGGACTTCCTCCGGCAACGACTCGAACACGCCGCCCCCGAACGCCGCGGCATCGCCGCCCTTGGCCGCGTACTTCGCCTCGATGTGGGCCCCGGCCTGCTCGATGAATCCCAGCGTGCGCCGGTAGCATTCGCCGTCGTCGTCGGCCCACGAGATGAACCCGTGCTGGCCCATCATGATGCCGGTCGCCGCCGGGTTCTTCCCGCAGATCTCCTGCATGGCCAGACCGAGCTCGAAACCGGGACGCATCCACGGGACGTACGCCATGGCGCCGCCGAACACCTCGCGGGTGATTTCCTCGCAGCGCGCGCTCGCGGCGATCGAGATCACCGCGTTCGGGTGCATGTGGTCGACGTGCCTCGCGGGGATGAAACTGTGCAGCGGCGTGTCGATGGAAGTCGCGCGGGGATTGAGATTGAACGTGGCGTGCGTGTACATCCCCACCATGTCGTCCTCGGCCTGCGACTTCAGGCCTTTGTCCGCGCGGGCCGCGTAGATGTTCTGGAGCCCGACCACTCGGTCCTGGTACAGGGACGAGAAATTCTCCCGGGTGCTGGTGCGCAAATCGCCGCCGGATCCCTTCACCCAGAGCACCGGGACCGACTCCCCGGTCAGCGGGTCCTTGCCCGGCAACTTCGACGACGTGTTGCCGCCGCCGGTGTTGGTGATGCGCTGGTCGGCGCCGAGCTTGTTGGAGCGGTAGACGAGCCGGGCAACGGGATCGAGGGAAGCCACCTCGTCGTCGCGCCACAGATCCTGAACGTGCTGGTATTTCGTGCCCATGTTGGTGAAAGCCCGCGCGCCGGAACCGGGAAGATCCCCGTCGTTCCCGACCCGCGGGAGCCCCAACGTCTCAAGCGCCGGCAAACCCGGGCAACGTCTATTTTTCGCCCGCTGCGGCAGGTCCATGTCGACGACGACGCGATCGGCCGCGCCGGTCCCAACCGAAGGCGGGGACCGTCGGGATCCGCCCGGGCGTCGGGAATCCGCCCTTGCGTGGCGTCCGCCGCCTCCGAGAATCCCTCCGTGCGCATTCTGGTGGTCGAGGACGACAGGAAGACCGGCGCCCTGGTGGCCCGGGCACTGAAGGCCGAGGGTTTTGGCGTCGACCTGCTGCGCGACGGCGACGAGGCGCTCGCGGCGGTCCAGACCACGCCGTTCGACGCGGTGGTGCTCGACATCATGCTCATCGGACGCGACGGGCTCAGCGTCCTGAAACAGATGCGCGCCAAGGGAATCCCCACGCCCGTCCTGCTGCTTTCGGCGCGCGGTGAATTGAACGAACGCGTGGAGGGGCTCAATGCCGGGGCGGAAGACTACCTCCCGAAACCGTTCGCGCTGGAAGAGTTGACCGCCCGCGTCCGCGCCCTCCTGCGTCGCGGGGGCGAGGCCAAGCCCCACGTGCTGCGCGTCGGCGACCTCTCGCTCGACACCGTTTCCCACGAAGCCGAACGCGGCGGACGCAAGATCGCCCTCACCGCCCGCGAGTATCGCCTCCTCGATTTCCTGATGCGCTCGGCGGGCCGCGTGTGCAGTCGAACGATGATCCTCGAGCGGGTGTGGGACTATCACTTCGATCCGGGCACGAACCTCGTGGACGTCTACGTCGGCAAACTGCGCGAGAAGATCGACGCGGAAGGCGAGGGCAAACTCCTGCACACGGTGCGCGGCCAGGGATACGTCCTGAAGGAGGTCCCGTGACGATCAGTCGGCGGATCGGGATTGGCTACTCCATCATGGCCGCGGCCTGCGTGCTGGTGGTGGCGTGGCTGTGGCACCACGAGTTCGTGGAAGAGCCCGCCGAATATGCCGCCCGCGGTCTCGGCGATCTGCACAAGGACACCGCCGTGGAGTTCTACACGGTCTGCTTTCTCGCCTCGGTGCCCGTGCTGCTGGGGATCGGTTGGTGGTGGACACGCCGACTGCTCGCCCCCTTGCAGGCGCTGACCCAAGCGGCCCAACGGATCGAATCCAGCAACCTGCGCATGCCCCTCCCCAGGAGCATGAACAACGACGAGGTCGACACGCTCGCCGCCGTGTTCACCTCGATGACCGGCCGATTGGACGCTTCGTTCCAGCAGATCCGCGAATTCACGCTCCATGCGTCGCACGAGTTGAAGACCCCGCTGACCGTGATGCGGGCCCAGTTGGAAACCGCCCTGAGGGATGGCGGGGCCCTGCCCGCGGCGCAGACCGAGTGGATCGAGAGCCTGCTCGACGAAGTGCAGCGCCTCTCGAAGATCGTCGATTCGCTGGCTCTTTTGACCAAGGCGGACGCGGGGCTCGTGACCCTCGAATGCCAACCGGTCTGCCTCGGGGAACTCGTCCGGGAAGCCCACGAGGACGCCCTGATCATGGCGCAACCCCACGGACTCAAAGTCGTCATGGACGCATGCGACGACGCCCAACTCACGGGCGATCGCCATCGACTGCGGCAATTGCTCCTGATCCTTCTGGACAATGCCGTGAAGTACAACCGGCCGGGCGGCGCGATCCAACTCTCCCTGCGCGCAAGGCAGGATGCCATCGAACTCCGCGTCACCAACGACGGCGCCAGCGGCGTCACCCCCGAGACCCAGCGCCATCTCTTCGGCCGCTTCGTGCGCGGTAAGAATGCCGCGGAGAAGGCGGA
>WBXI01000325.1 GCA_008933025.1 Verrucomicrobiota bacterium | reverse complement strand
CTGATCATCGAGGGCATGAAGGCCGCCCACGCCGCGGGCGCGGTCACGTCGTTCGACCTCAATTTCCGCGCGAAGCTCTGGAAGGTGTTCGGCGGCGGTGACCGCGCGGTGTCCACGCTCCGCCGCATCATGGAGCACGTCGATGTGATCATCGGCAACGAGGAGGACCTGCAGAAGGGCCTGGGCATCCCGGGACCCGAGGTGGCGGCGGCCTCGAAACTGGATACCGGCGCGTTCTTCGAGATGATCGGCCGCGTGGTCGAGCAGCATCCCCACGTGAAGGCCGTGGCGACGACGTTGCGGGAAGTGCATTCGACGAACCGCCACAGTTGGAGCGCGGTGGCCTGGATCGACGGGCGCACCTTCGTGGCCCCGACCTGCGAACTGGACGTGCTGGACCGCGTGGGTGGCGGCGATGGGTTCGCGGCGGGCTTCATCCACGGCCTGCTGGCCGGGGAACCGGAAGAGGAAGCGGTCAAGCTGGGCTGGGCGCACGGGGCATTGCTGACCACCTACCACGGCGACACCACGATGGCGACGGAGGAGGAAGTCCGCGCCTTTGCCCGGGGCGGTTCGGCGCGCATCCAGCGGTAGCCGTTCCGGTCCGAAGGGCCCCTTACCAGGGCGTGTCGCGGAGCGGGGGCTTCTTGGCCTGCCGCTTCTTCTGCTCGGGCTTCAGCACCGAGTCGATGAGCGCCACCAGGGATTGGCGTCCACGGAGTTCGCGCGAGGAGCACGTGAGCATCACCGGGGGCGTGTCGCTCCACTGGGCGAGGTGGGCCTTGTAGGCGCCGGTGATCTCCTCGAGCGCGGCGGGCTTGACCTTGTCGATCTTGGTGAACACGAGGACGAAGGGGATCGAGTTCTCGACGAGCCACTCGACGAACTGCAGGTCGCTCTCCTGGGGCGGGATCGAGGAATCGACGAGCGAGAACACGCACTCGAGATTGGGTCGGTCCGCGAGGTACTCGGCCACGGCCGAGCTGAACCGGCCGCGTTCGGCGCGTTCGACCCGCGCGTAGCCGTAGCCGGGCAAGTCCACCAGGCGCCAGGTTCCGTTCACCGTGAAGAAATTGATCTGCTTGGTGTGGCCCGGGGTCGGCGAGACCCGCGCGAGGTCGCGCTTGCCGACGAGCAGGTTCAGGAGCGAGGACTTGCCGACGTTCGAACGCCCGGCGAAGGCGAACTCGGGCAGGGACTCGTCCGGGCACGCCGCGAGATCCGGGGCGCTGCAGGAAAAAATGGCGGTCGATGTGTTCACTCGATAGGTCGTCCGCACCCATTCAACCACGTTTTCGACCGCGGTGGACACCGTTTTGTCGCCGACCCTGGCGGGTGGCAGCCCGACGGCGTCGCGGGCCCAGGCCCGGTCGGGGTGCCGGAAAGCCGGGGGCCGAGTGTGGTTTCCCAGATCCGGCGGGCCGGAATGTCCATGCCCAACCCCGTGGACGGGGCGTTCGTCCGGCAGGGTCGGGTCCCCCCTTCGCGGGGAAGGGACGCGAACCCCCGCCGTTGTTCAAGGGTTTCCCCGGAGATACTGGATCAGGTCCGCCATGTCCGGTTGGGTCAGCCCCGCCTCGAGTCCGTCCGGCATCAGCGACAGCTTCGCGCTTTGCAGGGATTTGATGTCGGCACGCAACACGGTGCGGATCGTCCCGTCGGCCAGCTTCATCTCGATGCCGTTGCCCGTCTCGCCCGAGACCAATCCATAGAGCTCCTCGCCGCCCACCAGCGAACAGGCATAGGCCATATAGCGGGGTTCGACCTCGCGGCTCGGATCGAGGATCGAGGTCAGCAGTTTCTCGGGAGGATGCGCGCGCACGGAAATCAGGTTGGGCCCGATCTCGCGGCCGACGCCGTCGAGTTGGTGGCAGGCGGCGCAAACGCGGGCAAAAACCGCGCGGCCCTTTTGGGCGTCGCCCGTCGTGGCGAGCGAGGGGCGGTAGCCGTCGATGACCCGTTGGCGATCGGGGTTGGACGACGCGGCAAAGAGGGATTTGGCCCGGGACTTCACCGGGCCGGACGCGTGTTTCAGCAAGCGGTCCACGCGGGACACGCCGATCTCGCGGGCATCGATGCCCCCATGCCCGATCCGGTCGAGCAATGCCAAGGCCCAGGGTTCGCGCCCGACCAGTTCGTCGAGGATGGCGGACCGGGTTTCCGGAAGGTGCCCGGTCCAACCGCCCAGCAGCAGGGCGGGGACGCCGGCGTCGCCCGTGGCCGCCGCCGCATGCACGGCGGCCCGTTGGACCTCGCCCGGGTGGTTCGGGCCGAGGAGCGCGGCGAGCCGTTGCAGGTCCTCGGTGCGGACCGGTTTGTCCCGGCCCAGCAGGGAGACGGCGGCGACGCGGTCGGCCGTGGGACGGGTCCCGTCGATCGCGTGGCGGCGCGCGGCCGCGTACAGGCCGCGCGTGCCCGCCAGCACGTGGGAAAGCGGGTCGCCGGAAATCTCGCCCAGTTTCTCGAGCGAGGCGTTGCGTCGCGACAAGGTGTCGAGGAAGCGGTTGAACGCCACGAATTGGGCCGGCGTGAAATCCCTGCCGGCCGGCGCGAGGGTCGGCGCCAGCAGACGGGCGACGAGATCGCGTCGGTCCACGGCCAGGCACAGGGTCAGCAGGGGTTCCTCGAGCGACTCGAGGCCGGTGCGGCCGGCCACGGCGTCGAGCAGGGGTTCGAGATGGCGGGGTGCGGAGCTGATGACCGCGGCGACGACGGTGCGATCCCGGACATCGGCGACGGCGATCCGCGCGAGGGCATCGCCGGCGCGCGGGCTTTTCCATTCGCCGAGCGAACAGGCCAATTGCAGCCGCACCTTGGCGTCGGGATCGTCGGCCAATCCAATCGCGGCCTCGAGCAACGCGGGCGAGGAGGCGGCGAGGGGTTCCGCCAGGCGCACCGCGTGGCGTCGCACCGCCGGGCTGGGATCGCGCAGGGCGTCGATGACCACCGCGGCCCCTAGGCCGCCGAGCCCGTCCAACGTGCAGAGCGCCTGCAGACGACCGAGGTCGGTGGTGCCGCTGCGGACGAGCCTTTCCAAGGCGGGCACGGCCGTCTTGTCGCCGCGCCAGAGCAACAGTTGCTGGGCCTTGTCCCGCTGCCAGCCGTTGGGACCATCGAGCGTCGCGACGAGCGCGTCGGGCCCGAGTCGGTCCAACCGGGGAAGGATGGAGGCGGCACCGGCGCCGCGTTTCGGGGTCACCCGATAGATGCGTCCGCGTTCCTCGCCGGCCCGATAGAAGGGTTCCAATTCCCGTTTTCCCTCCGGGGGCAGCCAATCGGGGTGTTCGATCATGTACCGATACATGTCCGCGATCCAGAG
>WBXI01000324.1 GCA_008933025.1 Verrucomicrobiota bacterium | reverse complement strand
GCCTTAGAGGACCCCGTCGCTCGCACTCGCCGCTGCAATTCGTTGGCTTGCTCGGCGGAAAGAACTACGGGCGGTGCGATTCTCGGCATGCGACGAGATTGACATCCGAGACATATACTGTAAAGTACTTAACGGTCAGTACACTAGCGGAGTTTGACGGACCCAGCCCAGATGGCGCGTACATCGACCGCGCGCTTTGGGATGTGCCGCGCGCAAAAGTGTACGTGACCCGGCCCACCGTCCAAGGTGTTGCCCGCTACGATTTGGCCACGGGCGCGAATGCCGGCGAGATCACCTTCAAGGATCTCACGCCCATGGGCTTTGGCTTTGCCCCGGGCCATGGATCGCTCTATGTCGGCCTGACCAAGGCCGTGGACAGCGGTTACATCGCGGAGATCGATCTGGAAACGTTCGCGGAGATCCGGCGATTCCCGGTCGGCATCGCGCCATTCGATGTCGCGGCGGCCCCCGGAAAAATCGTCGTGAGCGACGCGTACAACCAGTGGACGCGCATCGAGACGTATGACCTTGCCTCGGGCACCCTCCTGGGAAACGTCTCGGGCGTTATTCGCGAGGCCAGCCATCTGGCGATGCATCCATCCTTCCAGCGTGTCTATGCCTCCGGTGGTGGTCGGACGCACCGTCTGGAACAACTTCCCTCCGGCGAGTTCGGGCGCGCACCGAGCGAATTCGTCGAGGCCCTGTCCGGGGACGGTGTTTGGGTTTTTCCGGAGGGCAACCGTTTGATAACGCCCGACGGCGCCGTCTACACGTCGGACGCGGTCTCGACGAGCGACCTCAGATTGATCGCCCAACTGGACGACAGTTCCATTGGCCACGTGGTTTTCGACACGCCGCATCGTTCATTTTTCACGGTCCACTCATGGAACGGCACCATGGCGCATCGGAATGCGGGGACCCACGAACTTGCCAGGCGCTATTTTCTCCCCACCAACACGCTGAGCGTCGTGGTGGCCACGAACGAACTGTGGAGCCTCGCGCAAAAAGCCTCGGGCCAAATTTCCTTCCGTCGTTTGGCCAACCCCGCGGTGGGTGCCGAGACCAACACCCCGCCGCTGGCAATCCTGGCGATCTCGCCCGCGGCCACGACCTTGAACGAAGTGGTGTTGGATGCCTCCGGATCGACGGATGACGCGCCGGGTTTGTTGGCGCGATGGGATTTCGATGGCGACGGGATCTTCGACCGGGATTTTTCCACCAACTTGGTCTTCCGGACGAATTTCAACATCCCCGGCCCGAGGACCGTGATCGTGCAAATCAAGGATCGTTTCGGCGAACTGAGCAGCGCCACGAACCGATTCGACGTCCAACAAGCCGATGACCCCGGTTTGCCTCCCGCGATCCACGCCGCTTTCGAACTCCCCTACCGAGCCTCCTTGGTGGCCTTTGACACCACCCGGGACCGCATGTACGCGACCGATGGCGCCGGCATGCGGCTCCGTGTCACGGACCTGCGGACGGGCATGGAAACCCGGCAGTACAGGTTCACCCGCGAACCGGAATCCCTGGTCATCACGCCCGATGCCCAAAGGCTGTACGTGGTCCTGCGTGCCTCGCCCCGCGACGCGCTGACCCTCAACGGCGACGGGGGGTTCGTGGCCGAATTCGACCTGCGGCGCGGGGTCAAGACCCGGGAATGGGTGGCTTACGACGACCCGGTCGCCATCGCGGCGACCGACCAGCACGTCGTGATCATCAGGGGGCGATCCGGGCAATTGGGTACCGTCGCGGTGTCGGAGCCCACCGCCGGGGGGCCGAAGGGCGTGCCCGTTTTCCAGATGGCTTCGGCGTTGGTGCTGCACCCGGCGCTTGACCTGGTCTACGGCGCTTACGAACACGCCGACGGCACGATCATCCAGCCGTTCGAGATCGATCCAGTTACCCATGGGCTCGCCTTCCGCGCCGGCTTGTCCATGAACGTGTCGGGAATGAAGGGGTTCGTCAGCGTCAGCGAGGATGCCAGATGGATCCTGGCAAACCGGGGTCAGTTCGTGGGGCTGCGGCCCGACGGCGGCGTCGATTGGCCGCCCACGGCCATCGACCCCAGGGAGACCAAAACGTCCATTTTCGCGCGGCCCGCCCTGAAGATGATCATCACCGCCGCGGGCAACGAGTTGCGTTGGACGCACCGTGACACCCAATATCGGGCCGCCACGGTTCCGATGGGAAGCAGCGCCGATTTCCTTGGCCGCAAGGACGACACGATCTGGGCGGTGACCTTGGCGGGGCCGGCGGCGACCGTGATCCGGACGGTGACCGACCCGACCGCGGCGGCCGAAGGAAACCAACCGCCGTTGGTCCGCCTCGCGGTCTCGCCGGCGTCGCCGACGACGCTCGGCATGACGACGATCGACGCCGGTCCCACGACGGATGACAACACGCCGCGGGAACAACTTGCCTTCCGATGGGACGTGGGTGGGGACGGGTCTTTCGAGGTGGATTGGACGAACCAGCCCGTGTTCAGCCGAAGCTTCTTCCTGCCTGGCCCCCAGAAGGTGTCCGTCCAGGTCCGGGACAAGTGGGGCGCCGTGAGCACGAACGATCTGGTTTTGGACATTGCGTTGGAGGCCGACCCCGGGGAGCCCGCCCCCGGGCACATGCCGTTCCACCTGTCCCGCGCCGCGGCGGCCTGGGCGTTTGATCCCGTGCGCGAGGAGGCGTGGCTGGCTTTCCCGGCCGACAACAAGCTGGTGTTGGTCGACCTGCGGACGGGTTTGGCGCAACGCCAGTGGACCCTGCCGGTGATGCCCGGGTCGCTGGCCATCACGCCCGATGGAACGACCCTGTACGTCGCGTTGCTCGTGCAACCGACGGCCCCTCCCTGGGCTTTGGAGTTTTACGGCTATGTCGCCGAATTCGACCTCGTCGGCCGCGTGATGACGAGGATCGTCCGGTATGGGATCGCCCCGGGTGACATCGCGGCGACCGATCGCTTCCTGTTCGTCGCCGGGGGTTCGGGGGGGCTCTCGTCCGTCAATGCCTATGACCGGGCCACGGGGCTGCTGATCGGGCAGGCCGCCGCTTTCAACGGCATGCGCATCACGGCCGCCCCCTCCCAAAACAAGGTCTTTGGCGTGACGGTGAACGACCTGAACCCGTACATCGAGCGCTTCGCGTTCAACGCGGCCAAAGGAACCTTCGGGCCCGGCGTCAGGTCCCAGGCGTTCATGCCGGAAATCAATGGTTCCGGCGGCCGCGTGTTCGTGCTTCCCGGGGAAACCAACGTGCTCGGGGGCGGCGGCGGGGTGTTTCTTGACCGCCCGGGATCGGCGCAGGACCTCCGGGTCGTCGCCAACCTGACCCCGGTCCCCTCGATGGGCTTCACGGAAGTCCCCGGCGCAAACCAGTTCGCCGTCGTCTCCGGTTCCCGCATCGCGTACTACACCAATGGCACG
>WBXI01000323.1 GCA_008933025.1 Verrucomicrobiota bacterium | reverse complement strand
GCCTTCCACAACCTTGTGGCTCTGCTCTCCGCTCGCGGGGACTAACCCACGTATGGCGGACCAATCGCCCCTTCTCCACAGCGCCAGACTCGGCAAGAGCCCTGCGCGAGGCCATAGGGTCTTGAAGCTGGCGGCCGCCAGATCCCGATCGTCCTTGGCATCCGCGCCCAGGAATCCGAGGGAGAGAACAAACGCGCTGAGCACGAAGAACACGACCACCGCGAAATGCCCGGCAACGAACAACGCCAACGGGGTCGCATGGATCCACGCCTCGCCGGCAAAATGCCGCGGGGCGGGATTCCCAAAGTAGACGAACGGAAGGAATGCCAGGCCGCAATGGTGCAGCAGCACCACGAAGGCACCCATCCCCCGGAGCGCCTCGAGTCCGCCAAGCCGGCGGTTCGGGGAGTGGTCCGGCAATGGGTTCCGCGCCATGTCCATCATTCGACTCGCACTACATCCCCTGCCAAAGCCCGGTGTCAACGCCGCGCCCCTCCGACTCCTCCTCGCCACTGGCCCGGGAATCGCTAGGGTCACGTCCGTGATTGCCCGCCCCGGAGTCTGGACGCCCCTGGCCACCTGCCTCGTCGCGTGGGGACTCTCCGCCGCCAATCCAGCCTTGTTCCGCGGCGCGCGGCACCACGTTTTCGATCTCGATCCATCCACGGCCGCCGGCGCCCCGGAGATTCCCGCCGTCGAGCGGTCCACCGGCCGCCGCGTCGAACTCACCCGGCGCGTCGTACTGCACGTCGCGGTCGGGATCGACCCCGATGCCCTCGCCGCCCGCCACGGCTTGCGGCGCGAGTGGAGCCCCGATGGCCGGACGGTTGTCTATCGCGCCGTGGACGCGGCATCGGCGATCCGGGCGGCGGAACGGTTGGGTCACGAACCCGGGGTTCTCGCCGCGATGCCCGGCCTACGGCGCCACAACGCGAAGCCGGCGTTCGCGTGGGCCGCCGCGCCCAACGACTCGTACTTCCCGCAACAATGGTCGCTGGACAACAGCGGCAACGGCTACGGCCAGCCGCCGGAAACCTCGGGCCTCAACCTGCGCGGTGCCTGGGCCATCCATCGGGGCCGGGGCGTCGTGATCGGCGTCGCGGACGACGGGATGGACGCACGGCACCCGGACTTGCAGGCGGCATACCGGGCCGATCTCGCGCACAACTTCTTCACGGACCTCGACCTCGGCGCGCACTCGTTGTCCTCGCAATACCACGGCACGGCGGTGGGCGGGTTGGCCGCGGCACGGGGCAACAACCGGGCCGGCATTTCCGGGGCCGCACCCGCGGCCTCGTTGACCAGTTGGGTGATCTTCGACGCCAACGACGACCTCCCCGAAACCACGCGGCTCGCCGCGGCCTTCCTGCGCGGATCGGGCACGGTGGCCGTCCAGAACCACAGCTGGGGCAACGCGGATTTCGACTTCCTCGAACCCACCTTCGTGGAACGCGTCGCGATCTCGAACGCCGTTTCGACGGCGCGCTTCGATCTGGGCACCGTCATGGTCCGCGCCTCCGGCAATACCCGGGCACGGAACTATTTCGGCCGTTCCGGTGTCGGCGACGCGAATCTGGACGGCTTCGCCAACGAACCCGGCGCCATCACCGTCGCCAGCGTGCGGCGGGATGGCGTGGTGGCCAGCTACAGCACCCCGGGCGCCTGCATCCTAGTCGCAGCGCCGGGAGGCGAGGCCACCGAGGGATCGCAGTTGTTCATGCTCGATCCGGTCGGCAATTCGGGCGTCACCTCCGTCGCCAGCGCGGGAAACGAACTGGCCAACTACACCTACGGCAGCCGCGCCGGGACCGGCACATCGTTCTCCACCCCGCAGGTCAGCGGCATCGTGGCCCTCATGCTCGGCGCCAACCCGGACCTCCGGCTCGCCGACTGCCAGCGGCTCCTCGCGCTGTCCGCACGCCCGCTCGATCCCGGCGATCCCGACCTGAAGGAGAACGGCGCGGGACTTCGCGTCTCGCACAACGTCGGCTACGGCGTCCCCGACGCCGGACGTGCCGTCCGTCTTGCCGCGGCCTTCCACCGCTCGCCCCAACGCGTGTCCGTCGTGGTCTCCAATTCGGTCGTCCCGCTCGCCATTCCCGACGACGGCCTGCGCGTGGGCATCCTCGGCGCCACGGACCCCTCCGTTCCGGCCTCGGTTCCGGCCAGCGGCGGCTCCGGGATCCATCCGGACCAACCCACGCCCGCCTTGGCATTGATCGACGTGGGCCAGGCCACCGCGCCGATCGCCCGGGATCTTCACGGGGCGGCGGCCCTCGCATTCCGGCGCCCGAACACCTTCGCCCAGAAAATCCAGTTCGCGGCCCAGGCCGGGGCCGCTTTCGTCGTCATCGCCAACACCGACCTGGGCAACGAACGCTTGCTGATGTTGTCGACGGATTTCGCCGCCGTCCCCGCGGTCATGGTCGGCGCCGCGGACGGTGCCCTGCTGCAATCGGTGGCGCGCACGGATCCCGCCGCACGCTTCCGCCTCGAGCTCGATTCCGCGCGGATCGAGTTCCAGGTCACCAACATGCTTTCCCTCGACTGGGTGCGGGTCCATCTCGGGATCGTCCACCCGCGCATGGGCGATCTCCGGGTCACGTTGCGCTCCCCCGCCGGCACCACCAGCGTGCTCCAACGCGCCGGCAACCAAACCACGCCGCAGCTCGAGGATTGGTACTATTCCTCCGCCCTCCATCGGCTCGAGGGATCCGCCGGCACCTGGACCCTCGCCGTGACCGACGAAGCGACCGGATCGACCGGGACCGTGCGGACCGCGGAACTCGGGCTCACCGGGATTCCCATCCTCGACACCGACGGCGATGGAATGGACGACGATTGGGAGCGAACGCATTTCGGCAGTCTCGCCGCAAACCCGGCGGACGATCCCGACGGCGACGGCGTGGGCAACGCGGTGGAAGCGTACCTTGGGACCAACCCGCTTTCGCACGATCGCCCGCTTGTGTCCCGACTCGATCCCGACGGGGCTCGCCTGCGACTCAGTTTCCCGGCCGTGGAAGGGGCTCGGTACCGGATCGAGACCGCGGCCAGTCCCGGCGGTCCGTGGGAAATCCTGGGGGATGCCTCGTACCGCGGCGACGAGGGTTCTTGGTTCGTGCCGTCGGGGGGGGAACCGGCCTTTTACCGCGTGAACCGACTGCCGGATCGCTCGAGCCATTTGCCCTGAGGACTCCGGGAAGCCCCGATCCAATGCCGCGGGGTCGCGACCAGGGTGCTGACCGCCAATTCCTTCGCATGATGTCGCGAGCAAAAGGGCCCGATCGCGAGGCGCGAGGAGGGAGCATATCCGGAGGATCTGTGACCGACGAGCAACGAAGCCAGCGGGCCCTTTTCCTCGCGACCCACCGGGCGGCAGTCCTTTTGGCGCCATCCGTCGTTGCTCACTCCTCACGGATCACTCCG
>WBXI01000322.1 GCA_008933025.1 Verrucomicrobiota bacterium | reverse complement strand
GGCACACAGAGTGCGGACGCTCCCGGCCACACCGCCGCTACGGGCCTGCAGGCCCGTAGCGGCACCTCCTCTGTCCGGCCCAACAGCCGGACACAAGCGGCAAAACGGAAGATACAAGTGCGGCGGGAAGGAGCGCAGCGACGCCACGCCGCTTTGCGACAAGGCCCGCCCAACCCCGCGGTCCCATCCGGTTTCATAGCGGCGCCCGGCCACGGCGGAAAAGTCGCGGGCAACGGTTCGCGTGACCCGGCCGCCGGCTACCGGTCGCTCCCGCCCACCTTCTCCCATGCCTGGTCGAGTCGCGTCACCGAGACGGGCACCGCGGTGCCGAGTTCCTGGGCGAACAACGACACCTTGTACTCCTCCACCAGCCACCGGAATTCGTCCGCCGCCATCCGCCCGGCCTCGGTCCGCGGCGTCTGGGACCGCAGCGTCGACAACCGTTGCAACTGGGGCGCCAGCAACCGGGCCCGCTCGAGTTCCTTCGGCGGATTCGTCGAGGCCCGTTCCGCGCGCAATTGCACCGCCTTCAGGTAGCGCGGCAATTGCAGCAACCGGTCGAACGTCGTCGTCTCCAGGAAATCCTGGGGCATCAACGCCGCGAGGTCCTGCGCCATCGATGCCGTCGGGCCCGGGGCCGGCTTGGCCGCCGGCACCCCCAGCAACCGCAGGTCCGTGAGGGTCGTCGCCTTCGGCTTGGCCGCCGCGGGGGTCGCTGCCGCGGGCATCCCGACCCGCGCCAACGCCTGCTGGCGGGCCTGCAGCACCATCCCGACCCGGTCGATCAACTGCATTGCCAACCCCGGCAACCGCGCGCGCGTCGCGGCCACCGCCGCCTCGAACCCGGCCGCGGTCAACGGCGACGGCGCCACCGCCGGCATGACGTGGCGGCGCAGGCACGCGAACGCTCCCGACTGCAAGGCGTCGGTCGAGATCCAGCCCAGATGGAGCGGGCCCAGCTTGGCCAATCCGCGGAGATCTTTCTGGAGCCACGCGAAATCCTTCTGCAACGCCAGTTCCACCAGGCGCCCGAGGCCCGCGACGCTCGAACGCCGCGCCGGATCGGCGGCGCGGAACAATCGGAGGTTCACCCGTCCCGCTTCTTCCTCCAACCCGGGCCACGCGTACACCGGCAACCCGGCTTCCTCGTACACCGCGATCTTCTCGGGGAGGTCGCCGAAGGACCATGTGGTGGCGCCGAACCGTTCCCATTGCCGCGCGGCGCCGATCCACGCCGGGTTCTCGCCGCGCGTTTCCGGCTTCGCCTTCGGCAACGACGCCCGCAGCGCGGCAAGATCCCGCCCGGAGGCCACGACCTTCCGATCGGGCGACACGAACTCCACGCGGGTGCGCAGGTGCCTGGGCACGTCGTCCGGCGCCCACGCGTCCGCCGGGACTTCCACGCCGTACCGCTGGCGGAGGAAACGCGACAGGTCGTGGAGGAACGAACCGGCGGAGGGCTGGAAGTCGCGGACGATCTCCGCGATCTTCGGCGCGAACGGCATCAGGTCCTTGCGCAGGGCCTTGGGCAGGCCGCGCAGCAATTCCTCCAGCTTGGCCTCGCGCAGTCCGGGCACCGCCCATTCGAGCATCGAGGCCGACGCGGTCTCGGCCAGTGCCACGGGCAACCGGACCGTCACCCCGTCGTGTTCCTCGCCGGGCGCGTACGCGTACGCGAGCGCGACCGGTTGCTCGCCCACCTGCACGGCGTCGGGAAACGCGTCGGGGTCGTAGTGCAGGTCGAGGTTCCCCACCAGATCGCTCTCGGTCGCGCACAGGAACCCCGGGTCGGCGTTCTCGCGCACCAACCGGTCCAACTCGTGCAACGACGACACGTTCGACAACCGCTGCACGTAGAAGCCGAAGAAGGCCTGGTCGAGGTCCACCAACCCGTGCCGCCGGACCCGCGTCTGCCAGTCGCCGATCTTCTCGCGGAGGCGCCGGTTGGATTCCAGGAACCGGTGCCGGGCCGGCGCGGGCTGGACCGCGGCCGCCGAGGCCCGCAGGGCCGATGCCGTGGGTTTCACCCGGTCGGACTTGAGATCCTCGCGCTCGGAGAGGTCTTCCCATTCCGGCACGAGCCGGTCCTCGACCAAGGCGGACCGCACGAAGATCGCGGTGGCGTCGGCCGGGTTGACGTTGCCGTAGGCGACCTTGCGGTTCTGCACCTCGAGCCCGTGGAGGGTGATCACCTCGTCGACGAGGACGCGTCCCGCCGTCACGCTCCAATGCGGGTTGCGGTGGGCGATCTGGCAGAGGTGCGGCGCCAACTCGACGATCCACTGCGGGTCGATGCCCGCCGCCGTCCGCGCGAACAACTGCGAGGTCTCGACGATCTCGCCCGCGACGATCCACGCGGGTTGGCGGGACTTGGCACGGGTTTCCGGCTCGGTTTTCTCCCCGCGCCCGCCCTGCGGTTTCTCCGCGCGGTCGCTCAGCGCCGACCCCGGGAACACCTGGACCAACCGGTTGCCCGACGCGCGGTACACGTTGCGTTCCTGCCGGAACGCGACGTGGCCGAGCAACCCGCTGAGGACCGAACGGTGGATCGCGTCGTAGTCCGCGTTGCTCTCGGCCAGCGGCACGCTGCCCAGGTCGCCCAGCGCGTCCGAGAGCTGCGCGTGGACCTCCTGCCACTCGCGCATCCGCGTGTACGACAGGAACCGCGATTTGCAGAACTTCCGGCGCTGGCCCTGGGTCCGCAACCGTTCCCACTCGTCGTGCACCGCGTCCCACAGTTTCAGGAGGCCCAGGAAATCCGAACGCGGATCCGAGAACCGCCGGTGCGCCGCGTCCGCCGCCGCCCGCTGGTCCAGCGGACGTTCCCGCGGATCCTGGATGCTCAACCCCGCCGCGATGATCAGCAACTCGCGGGTCGCGTGCCGCCGCTGCGACTCGATCAACATGCGCCCGAGGGTCGGGTCGATGGGCAACCGCGCGAGGTCCCAGCCCAACCGCGTCAGCACGCGGTCGGCATCCAGCGCCCCCAGTTCCTGCAGGAGCGCGTATCCGGCCGCGATCGCCGCCGGTGCCGGCGGGTTGAGGAACGGGAAGGTCTCGATCTCCCCCAGCCGGAACGCGCGCATCCGGAGGATGACTTCCGCGAGGTTCGCCCGCTGGATCTCGGGCTGGGTGAACGGCGGCCGCGCGTCGTAATCCTCCTCGGAATACAACCGGATGCAGATGCCTTCCTGCACGCGGCCGGCCCGTCCCTTGCGCTGGTTCGCGCTGCTCTGCGACACCGGTTCCACCGGCAGCCGCTTGGTCCGCATCCGCGGGTTGTTGCGGCTCATCCGCGCGAGTCGCGCGTCCACCACGTAGCGTATGCCCGGCAGCGTCAGCGATGTCTCGACGATGTTGGTCGCGATGACAATCTTCCTCCGGTTGCTGGGCGAAAACACGCGCTGCTGATCCCCGGCACTCAGTCGTCCGTAGAG
>WBXI01000321.1 GCA_008933025.1 Verrucomicrobiota bacterium | reverse complement strand
GTGGGCGGGCGTCCTTCCGGCCGTCGCCCACGGCGACCTGCACGACCGCATCGTCGCGCTCACCGTCCGGCTCCAGACCAACGCGGCCAACGGCGAACTCTGGCTGCAGCGCGCCGACCTGCGCCGCCAGCACGGCGAGTGGGAGGCCGCCCTCGAGGACGTGGAGTCGGCCGGACGTTTGAAACCGGATTGGCTGCCGGCCCGGTTGCAGCGCGCGCGCATTTTCCACGACCAGGAGAAGTTCGCGGAAACCGTCCGTGCGGCCACGTACTGCCTCGTGTTGGATCCGGCGAATGCCGACGCACTGGTCCTTCGCGCCCGCAGCCTGGCGCGGTTGGGGAAAGTCGAGGCGGCGGCGGCGGACTACGATGCGGTGTTGGCCGATGCCGGCGGCCCGCGGCCGTTGCCGGACCTGTTCCTGGAACGCGCGCGTTGCTTCGCCGCCCTCGGCAGGCACGAGCGGGCCTTGCGCGGGCTCGACGAGGGCCTGCGGCAGCTCGGGGAAACGCCTTCGCTGGCCTTGCCCGCGATCGATTACGAGCGCGATCGCGGCGCGTTCGCCGCGGCCTTGGATCGGCTCGAACGCGCCCGCAAATACTTCGATCGCGAATCCCATCTCGTCCTCCGCGGGGAAATCCTTTTGCAGGCGGGACGCACCGCCGAGGCGGAAAAGGATTTCCGGGCGGCGCTCGACCTCCTAGAACATCCGCCGTCCCCCCGCCGCAACCGCCCGCCGACCGCGCCCCTGGTGTCGCGCGCCCGGTCCGGGTTGGCGCGGTTGGAAGGAACGGCGCCCGCAACACGACGATGAAAACCAATCTTTCCGGCCCCGTCCCGCGTTGGATCGCGGCGTTGGTGGTCTGGGCGGCAACGACCGCAATCGCCGCCGCCGCCGTGCCGACGGTGAGCCGCGGGCCCTACCTCCAGTCGAGCACGCCGACCAGCATCGTGATCCGCTGGCGCACCAGCGTCGCCGGCGACAGCCGGGTGTGGTTCGGGTCCGATGCCGCCTCGCTGGACCAGGTGGTTTCGGATCCCGTCCTGGTGGCCGAGCACGCGGTCAAACTCACGGGCCTTTCGCCGGACCGGAAATATTACTACGCCGTGGGCAACGAGGCGTCCGGCAGGCTGGCGGGTGGCGACGAGCGGTATTTTTTCCTGACGCATCCCCCGGTGGGCACGCAGAAGGACATCCGGGTGTGGGTCGTCGGCGACGCGGGCACCGCCACCGCCAACCAGCGCGCCGTCCGCGACGCGTTCGAGAAATACAACGGGACGAACACGCTGCACGCGTGGCTGCAACTCGGGGACAACGCCTACAATTCCGGCCTCGATTCCGAGTACCAGACCGCCGTGTTCAACGTGTACACGAACGAACTCCGGCAATCCGTCACCTGGTCCACCCTCGGCAACCACGACACCGCCCAAGGAACCGCGTACGTCGATTCCTATCCCTATTTCAACATCTTCACGTTCCCCACCGCCGGCGAGGCGGGCGGCGTGCCCAGCGGCACGGAACATTACTACTCGTTCGACATCGGCATGGTGCATTTCATCTGCCTCGACTCGATGACCGCCAACCGGGGCGTGAACGGCGCGATGGCGATCTGGCTGCGGTCCGACCTCGCCGTGACCACCAACCGCTGGATCGTGGCCTTCTGGCATCACCCGCCCTACACCAAGGGTTCGCACGATTCGGACACGGAATCGGAACTGATCGCGATGCGGACGAACTTCCTGCCGATCCTCGAGGCGGGGGGGGTGGATCTGGTGTTGAGCGGGCACAGCCACAGCTACGAGCGCAGCAAGCTCATCCAGGGCCACTACGGACTGTCCTCGAAATTCGTGGCGACCAACGTGGTGCAGGTCGGCAGTGGCCGCGAGTCCAACGGGGCCGGCGCTTACCGGAAGCCGGACGGTCTGGGCGAGTCGCCCGTCGCCAGCCTGGGGACGGTCTACGCCGTGGCCGGCAGCTCGGGCCAGACCGGTGGCGGCAGCCTGAACCATCCCGCCATGCATTACAGCGCCAACGTGCTGGGATCGATGGTGCTCGATTTCAGGTCCAACCGGTTGGACGCGGTGTTCGTCCGCGAAACCGGGGCCACCAACGACTGGTTCACGATCGTCAAGGACGGCACGTACCCGCCCCGGCTCGCCAACCCGGTCGAATTGCCCAACGGCGACCGCCAATTCGCCCTTCTTTCCCGCGCGTTCCGCACCAACATCATCGAGGCCACCGCCGACCTGGGATCGCCCTGGACCGCGATCGCGACCAACTACCCGGCGGAAGCCGTGGTCACGTTCACGGGCCCCGGCGGCGGGCCCGAAGGGTTCCGGTTCTACCGCGCGCGGCGGCCGTGAACCGGATTCTGGTTTCCATGAAGGCAAACCATGGGCCCGAAAAGCCACGGGACGGACGGTTGCTTGCCGCCCGCGGGGAACGCCGTACAGTGCGCCGGGTCGGCACCGACTGCCGACGCCCGCCCGTCGTCGACGCATGCAAACAGCCGACCGCATTGGCCTCCGTCCCGCAGTTCCGGAGGATCTCCACCGCCACATCAACCTCAAGCTGGCCGAGTTGGGATTCCCGACCGTGCCCATCCCCGGCGAGCATCGGGCCCTCGAGGAATCGCTGGCGCAATTCATCGCGCACAGCCGCGAGAAAGACCGGTTGCTGGCGTCCTACCTGAGCCCGGTGGACAACCGGATCCAATCGTTCCTGTACGACTATCTCGGGGACGTGGTGGTGCCGCCCCGCCTGCCGGGCCGGACGCTGGTGCTGGACCGGTACGGTCTGGCGCGGATGCTGTCGTTGTCTCCGGACCGGGACGAGGTCGCGTCGCCGTTGGTGTCGAGTTACCGGGCGCGGAACGGGGTGCTGCACAATCCCAGGTCGGACCGGCGGACGACGGCGGGGATATTCCACGTGGCGGACGGCGGGTTGCCGGTGCCGGACGACAAGAAGGTGGTGCCGCGGGAGACGTTCGCGGCATTGGTGCGGCATGCGTTCCAATCGCCCGCGGAACTGATGCGGTTGCCGTTCACGGCGGGCCTGACGCAGCCGACGGAATGTTTCGCGAGCCTGTTGCTGCGGCCGCTGGTGTGCCCGGAGGTGGAGGGGTTCACGCCGGCGAAGTCGATGGAGATCCGGTTTTTCGTGCCGGGCTCGCTGGTGGCGAACCTCGATTTCGTCGAGAGCATCTTCGGCAACGCGGGCGATCCGTTCCTGCCGGAGAACGACGCGGGTCTCGATGCCGAGCACTGGAGCGGGCACACCGGCTGCGTGATCCTGGCGCCGCACCTGAACGGGATGACGAAGAAGGAACTGGGATTGCCGGGCTGGGAAGCGGCGACCGAGCGGCAGCGCCGCGACGGCATGTGCTGGCGGGATCCCGCGGAAAAGTACAACGAAGGGAACGCGTTCAAGATCACCGCGCGGGACGCCTCGGGCGTGATCGTGACGGTGATTTCGGACAATTACTTCGGGTACT
>WBXI01000320.1 GCA_008933025.1 Verrucomicrobiota bacterium | reverse complement strand
GGCTCTGCTCTCCGCTCGCGGGGACTAACCCACGTATGGCGGACCAATCGCCCCTTCTCCACAGCGCCAGACTCGGCAAGAGCCCTGCGCGAGGCCATAGGGTCTTTCGAAACCGGATGCGACTAGGCGGAGGGTGGGCCTGGTCGCAAAGCGGGGTCGCCGTAACCTGTGCCCATCCGCCGGCGTCATCACCCGTGCCGGCCCGCGCGCCGGAATTCCATGCAAGTCCGGATCCAACCCGATCGCTCCCAGCCGGCGGGCCCCAAGAAATATTCCTGCCGGGAAGGCGGCGCCGGCAATCCCGCGGCGCTCGGCGGCATGGCCCGGATCGGACGCATCGCCGCGGCCTTGTGGTTGTGCGTGGCCTTTGCCCCGGCGTTTGCGGCGGACATCGATCCCGCCACGGCCCGGGAATTCTGGTCGCTCCGGGCACCGCGTGCATCCCGGCCCCCGGAGGTCGGCGATGCCGCGTGGGCGCGCTCCGACGTCGATCGATTCGTTCTCGGCCGGATGGAACGGGCCGGACTGAAGCCGGCGGCGGATGCCGATCCGGCCACCTTGCTGCGGCGCGTCACCTTCGACCTGTCCGGCCTGCCGCCGGAGGCGGAGGACGTGGAACGATTCCTCCGCGATCCCTCGGCTGCGGCGTACGAGAAGATCGTCGACGCCCTGTTGGCCGCGCCGGAATTCGGGGAACGCTGGGGACGGCACTGGCTCGACGTCGCGCGGTATGGCGAGAGTACGGGCAAGGAACGCAACTTCGGGTTTCCCGAGGCGTGGCGGTATCGCGATTGGGTCATCGACGCGGTGAACGCCGACCAACCGTACGACGCCTTCGTCCGCGAGCAGGTCGCCGGCGACTTGTTGCCGGCACGCGACGCGGCCGAGCGCAATCGGCATCTGGTGGCGACCGGGTTTCTGGCGATCGGTCCCAAGGGGCTCAACGAACGTCGGCCCGAGCAGTTCGCCATGGACGTCGTCGACGAACAGATCGACGTGACCACCCGCGCGGTGCTGGGGATGAACATCGCCTGCGCGCGCTGCCACGACCACAAGTCCGATCCGCTCACCCAGCGCGATTACTACGCGCTGGCCGGGGTTTTCCGGAGCACCACGACCCTCTACGGGACGGCGTCGGACCGCGCCAACCGGCATCCTTCGGACTACCTGCCTTTGGTCGCGGCATGGCCCCCGGCGGTCGCGCCCGCGCCGATGCCCCTGCCCGAGGCGAGACCCAAGGCGAGGCGTCGCCCCGCGGCCTCCGGGGATTCGTCGAAGATCGCGGGCATCGCAAGGGAGGCGGCCCCGTCGGGCGCGACCAACCGGGTGGAGGGACCGCGGGCGATGGGGGTGCGCGAGGCGCGTCCGATCCAATGCGCGGTGTTGGCCCACGGGGACATCGGGCAGCGCGGGGCGCCGGTACCGCGGGGATTCGTGGACGTGGTCCTGCCGGCCGGCACGCACGGGGTCCCGAGAAACGCGAGCGGCCGGCGCGAATTGGCGGATTGGCTGGTGGACCGCGCGAATCCGCTCGCCGCGCGGGTTCAGGTGAACCGTGTCTGGCTTCACCTGTTCGGACGGGGGTTGGTGTCCACGCCGGACAATTTCGGCCGGACGGGACTTCCCCCGAGCCATCCGGAACTTCTCGACGCGCTGGCGGTGGCGTTCATGGACGACGGATGGTCGGTGAAGCGACTGGTGCGGCGACTGGTGCTGAGTCGGGTGTACCAGCTGGATTCGCGGGCTGCGCCCGAGGCCGCGACGCGCGATCCGGACAACGTCCTGCTTTCGCACGCGAGCTTCCGACGGTTGGACGCGGAGGAGATCCGGGACGCCATGCTGTCGGCTTCCGGCCTCCTCGACCTGCAACCGCCGCATGGTTCGCCGGTGTCGCGGATCGGCGACGGCCCGTTGCGGCGGATGGGTCTCGACCGTCGCGATGCGGCGTTGCGCAAGCGCAGCGTCTACCTGCCGGTGGTGCGGGGATTCGTTCCCGAGGCCATGGAGCTGTTCGATTTCGCGGAACCGAGCCTGCCGATCGCGGAGCGGGACACGACGAACGTGCCGGCGCAGGCGTTGTACCTGATGAACGGCGCGGCCGTGGACGGCGCGGCCCACGCGTTGGCCCGGCGGGCGGCGGGCGGCCGGGTCGCGGACCGGGCGGGCCGGATTCGGTGGCTTTGGCTGGAGACCCTGGGACGCGCGCCGAGCCCGGATGAATCGCGGCGGGCGGCGGCGTTTCTCGATGCCAACGGTGGGCCGTTGCGCGCGTGGCCGACGCTGGCCCAGTCGCTGTTGGCGTGCGCCGAGTTCCGCTGCCTGCGTTGAGCCCATCGATCCCCGTGCCATGAACCCCATGAATCCAGGACCGGCCGGCCTTTCCCGGCGGCGTTGGCTGCAATCGGCGTCCGCCGGTTTCGGTTGGCTCGCGTTCGCCGGGTTGTCGGCGACGGCGGCCACGGGCGAGGGCGGCGCGGCGTTGGCGGGGTTGCACCACCGCGCGCGGGCGCGCCGCGTGATCTTCCTGTGCATGCAGGGCGGCCCCTCGCAGTTGGATACCTTCGATTACAAGCCGCGCCTGCAGCGCGACGACGGGCAGTCGGGCAAGGGACGCGGCGGCGCGACGTTGTTCGGGTCGCCCTTCGCGTTCCGGCGCCACGGCCAATCCGGACAATGGATCTCGGAACTGTTCCCGCGACTGGCGCGCCACGCGGACGAACTCTGCGTGGTGCGATCGATGCGGACGGACCTGCCGAACCACCCGCAGGCCTTCGTGCAACTGCACACCGGCAGCACGCAGTTCGTGCGGCCGTCGATGGGCGCGTGGGTGCTGCACGGCTTGGGATCGGAAAACCGGAACCTGCCGGGCTTCGTCACCATCAATCCGCCCGCCCAGTTCGGCGCGCAGAACTACGGGAGCGCCTTCCTGCCCGCGTCCTGCCAGGGCACCCGCCTCGCCGGCGGGCGCGGGCCCGATGCCACCTTCACCCTCGGCAACCTCCGGCACCCCTCGCTCGGCACGGAGGGGCAGCGCCGCCAGTTGGACTTCATCCAGTCCCTCAACCGCGATCTCGCGGCCAAGACCGACCGCCATCCCGAGGTCGAGGGTGCGATCGAATCGATGGAACTCGCCTTCCGCATGCAGACCGAGGTGCCCGCGGTGCTGGATCTAGGCGGGGAATCGCCCGACACGCTGGCGCGGTACGGGATCGGGGGCGGGGAGACCGATGGGTTCGGCCGGCAGTGTCTCTTGGCGCGACGGTTGGCGGAGTCGGGGGTGCGGTTCGTGGAGTTGGGTCACGGCGGATGGGACCAACACCAGAACCTCAAGGCCGATCTGGCGCGCAATTGCCGGGCGATCGACCAACCGATCGCCGCCCTGCTCGGCGACCTGCGGGCGCGGGGCCTGCTCGACGACACCCTGGTGGTCTGGGGCGGCGAGTTCGGGCGGACGCCCGACAACCGGCGGGCCGACGGGCGCGATCACAACGCG
>WBXI01000319.1 GCA_008933025.1 Verrucomicrobiota bacterium | reverse complement strand
GGCCGTCGAGCGATTCCCAAAACCACGCGAAGAAAACGGAGACGGAGGGGGTGTGTCCGCTTGACAAGAAAGAGGCCATATCAGCGGTGTCGCGGCCTTCCGAAGGCCTTGCCACCGCAGTCCCAAGGCGCGGCGCCGCGGGAGAAGACCGGGCGTTCCGGTTGTACCGGGACTGTCAGGCGGCCAACTCGTCGGCCCGCTCGCACAGGAAGTCGTAATAGGCGTCGCGAGTGATGCCGAGGGCGGCGGCCCCGAAGGCCTCGGCGTCTTCGGCGGCGGCGAAGTCCCCGTAGTTCACCCCGGCGATCTGGTACAACACCAGCCATGCCACCTCGTCGAGACGCATCGCGAAATGCGGGTGGACGGCGATCGTGAATCCATCCTCGGGTTGTTCGCCGCGGGGAATGGGGCACGCGAATTCGCCCGGCACCAGCGGGCCGGCATCGAAAGCCAGTTCGCAGGGATAGCGGACGCAGGTCCGGTCCGAGAGGATCCGTTTGATCTCGGTCCAGCCGATGTTCGGCCCGTATTTCTCCCGGAGATCGGTCCCCTTGGAGGCGGCGTGGGCGCCGAGGGATTGGCGGGCGTCCTCGGCGGTCAATTGGATGGCCATGGATGGGATTGGGTTCAGGCGCGGGGAGCGTCGGGGACCGGGGAAAGGGCGGCGACGGGTTGGCCGGCCTCGTTGGACTTGTTGACGCGGCCCTGGAGGACGGGGACCGCCATGCGGAGGAAGAAGGTGTAGCAGAGCAGGCCGAAGGCCCAGATGCCGAAACACACGAGCGTCTCGTTGAGGGTGGGGGCGTACTCGACGATTTCGCCGAGCGGGCTGGGGATGAAACCCGGGATGACCAGACCCATGCCCTTCTCGATCCAGATGCCGACGATGGCCATGACGCAGGCGAGGTCGAGCCACCGGAGGCTGCGACTGGCGGGCATGAGGAGGATGACGAGCGCGGAGAGATTGAGCCCGATGGCGGTCCAGATCCACGGGACGAGGGCGTGGTGGCCATGGAGGCCGAGGAAGAGGTAGCGGGCGGAGGCGACGTGCAGGCTGTCGGTATAGAACTCCTTGAACACCTCGTTCGCGAGGAGGAAGACGTTGATGACCATGGCCACCTGGACGATGGACCGCAGGGTCAGGAGCGCCTTGTGGGGCACGTGGTAATCGGTGACGCGGCGGATCACCTGCAGGGCGAGGATGATCAGGGCGGGGCCGGAGGTGAAGGCGGAGGCGATGAAGCGGGGGCCGACGATCGCGGAATTCCAGAACGGTCGGCCGCCGAGGCCGACGTAGAGGAATGCGGTCACGGTGTGGATCGAGAACGCCCAGATGATGGCGACGAAGACGAACGGGATATAGAACCACTTCGCGGGCTTGCGGTTGTTGTACCGGCTGTAGATGAGGTAACCGCAGATGTGGACATTGAGGACGAGGTAGCCATTGAGCACGACGACATCCCAACTGAGCATCGAGCCGGGGAAGTTGAACTTGCCGATGCCCGGGATCATGTGGAGGAAGCGTTCCGGCCTGCCGAGATCGACGGTCACGAAGGCAAGGCACATGATGATGGCGGCCACGGCCAGCAACTCGCCGAAGATCACCAGGTCGTGGAGTTCCTCGTTTTTGTAGATATAGACGGGAATGACCAGCATGACGGCGGCGGCGGCGACGCCGACGAGGAAAGTGAAGTTGGCGATATAGACGCCCCAGGAGACCTGGTCGGTCATGCCGGTGACGGCGAGGCCGTGGACGGCCTGGCGGCAGTAGGCATTGAGACCGACGAGGCTGACGGCGGCGAGGGCGCCGACCCACAGGTAGTACCTCCAGTCCCCGTCGAACATCAGGCGGGCGCAGCGGGTCAGGAAGACCAGATAATTGCGGATGAAGCGGATCATACGTCGAAGTAGTAGAAGAACCTGGGAAGGGTCCCGACCTCTTCCTTGAGGACGAAAACGCGTTTCTCGCGGAGGATTTGGGAAACCTCGCTGGCCGGGTCGAGGACGTTGCCGAACTTGCGGGAGCCGGTGGGGCAGACCTCCAGACAGGCCGGGTAGCGGCCGGCACGGGTCCGTTGCAGGCAGAAGTGGCACTTCTCCATCACGCCCTTGGGCCGCGGCCGGTTGCCGAGGTAGGACATGTCGGGGTTGATTTTCTCCTTGGGAATCTCGGGCGTGGAGAAATTGAAGCGGCGGGCGAAATAGGGACAGGCGGCCTCGCAATAGCGGCAGCCGATGCACCAGTCGTAGTCGATGACGGTGATGCCGTCGGGCTCGGTCCAGGTGGCCTTGACGGGACAGACCTTCACGCAGGGCGGGTTCTTGCACTGGTGGCATTGCACCGGCATGTAGAAGAATCCCTTCTCGGGCACGGATTCGGGAGCGTAGTCGTGGGAACCCCGTTCCATGTCGAAGGTGCCCTGCGGCATCTTGAGGACCCGGATGTATTGGACCTCCGGCGTGCGCGACTGGTTGTTTTCGGCGACGCAGGCGTGCACGCATTTGCGGCAGCCGACGCAACGGGTGAGGTTCAGGCAATAGGCGAACTCCACGCCGTCCATCGGCTTGAGATCCTTGATGTCGGGGCGGAGGCCGTACTGGCGCTTGACCTCGCCGCGGATGCGTTCGAGGACTTTCTCCATTTCGGCCGGGGTGAGTTCCTTGTAGTGCTTCTGGAGGAACTGGTCGATCGAGCCCATGTCGGTCAACTCCCGCAGGGGCGCGAGGCTGGCGGCGAGGGCGGCCACGCCCGTGGCCAGCGCGCCGGACCTACGGAGGAAGCTGCGGCGATCGAGCGATTTGGAACCCTTCGAGCAGTTGCCGGAACCGCCGCCGTTGCAGGTGCAAGGGGATTGGGACATGTCAGTGGGCTTTCTGTTCCGGGGTATGGACGTTGGTTTGGAAGAAACGGGGGTGTGGGGCCGGGGCGGGCTTGATGGCCGGGAACGCCGGCGAATGCGGGTCGTGGCACGACGTGCAGTCCTGCCGGACGCGGTTCTTGGACTTGGTGTCCCAGGATCCCGAGATGCGGCCATGGATGCCTTGTTCCCAATCCGCAAAGGTCGGCCCGTGGCAAGCGCCGCAGAGTTGGCTGCCTTCGGTCAACTTGAAGGCGTGCCCGTCGCGGACCCGCAGTTGCTCGAGGTTTTTCGGGTCGTGACAGTTGAAGCAGTGGTCGTTCCGGCTGGACTTGCCGTGGTGGATGACCAGGTCCTTGTGGGCGTCCGGAAGCACGATCCCGCCCTTGGCGTCGAAGACCAGTTCGACCGTCTTCTTGTCGTCGTGACACGAGTAGCAGGCCAATCCCGAGGTGTCCCCGCCGGTGCGGGTCAACTCGGCGGCCGACATGCGGACCGTCGCGGTGTTGGTGAACTCCGGGGGCGTTGGGGGAACGGACGTCGCGGGTTGGTAGTGCCCCCAGGCCTTCAGGAGGAACGAACCGGCCAAACCCAGCATGACGACCGACACGCCCGCCAGGACCAGGGTTTCTTTGGTGTTCGCACTCAT
>WBXI01000318.1 GCA_008933025.1 Verrucomicrobiota bacterium | reverse complement strand
CCCAACCCCTGCGGGGTCGGTTGCGCTCGGCTCGCTACGCTCGCCATCGCTCCACCTCCCCCGCAGGGGTTGGGTGGGAGCAGCCGGAAAGCAAATTACAGAAAGCTTCTTACACCGGCTGGACCACGTTCGGATCGCGGTCCAGAAAGATCATCTCGAAGCGCGAGCCATCGAGCGAAATCGATTTTGCAACGAGTGATCTCTCCCGGGCGATCGAATCGTACCAGTTGGGACGGAGAGTTCCGTCCGCGGCCCGAACTATGGTGATGGTCACCAGACGGGGCGGAGCCTTCGGTGGCGAGACCGTTCCTTCCCAAACGCCGGCGAGGCCACCGTTGGCGGACGGCGTGGCTGCTGGCGCGGCATACTGCTTCGCCAAGACCTCGCTGGACCCGACGTTGGCCACGGCGATCTTCGCGCCGGGTTCCTCGGAGCACACTCGCAGGGCAGAGGCACACGCGAGTGCCATGATGAATGTCCGCAGGCTTGCGGACGTAGGGATCACGTTCCGGAAAATACTCATGGTCTTGTCGGTAGTTTGGGGAATCCAACGTGCCGGTCCCGGCGAGGTTTTCGCCACGCGTGCCGAAAACCAGACGCAGTCCATTGCCACTTTGGAATCTCACGACCACATACCATTTGAATTGGAACGTCAAGGCGGTGCCTAGAACCGCCGGCAATGGATCACCCGGCAGGCGGCTTTGGACGGAATCGTCGCCGTCCATGGGTCCCGCAAGTGGATTGCTGCCGCCCGTCAAGCGTATGGCCCCGGACGGGTACGGTCTCAACGGCCCGGCACGACCCGCGTCGTGGGATCCGTGGGAAAAGCGATCCCAACGGCGTCGAGATGCATGCACTCCGGCTCCCCACCGATTCGGGCTGGCCCGGAATGGGTCGGCTGCGGCAAGGTTTGCCGACCATGAGATCCCACCGTTTCCTCGGTGCCGCCGGCGTCGCCGCGATGGCTTTGTTCGTCCAGGGTGCCGGACCTTCCACCGACAAGGCTCCCCGCGAAGTCACGCCGGGCGCCACGTTTTCGCACGGTGCGCCGCCGCCCGCGGACGCGATCGTTCTGTTCGACGGCAAGGACCTGTCGTCATGGAAACGCGACGACGGCCAGGCGCCGCGATGGAAGGTGGGCGACGGGTTCGCCCAGGTGAACGACGGCGCGATCATGACGCGCGAGGAATTCGGCGACATCCAGCTGCACATCGAGTGGGCGTCGCCCGCCGAGGTCAAGGGCGAGGGTCAAGGGCGCGGCAACAGCGGCGTGTATTTCCAGGGCCGCTACGAGATCCAGGTGCTGGACTCCTATCACAACCCCACGTACTTCAACGGCCAGGCCAGCGCGTTCTACGGGCACTCGGCCCCGTTGGTGAACGCCTGCAAGAAGCCGGGCGAATGGCAGGTCTACGACATCGTGTTCCATGCGCCGAAGCCGGGGGCCGACGGGAAGGCCATCCCCGGTTCGTTCACCGTGTTGCACAACGGCGTGCTCGTGCAGGACCACATCCCGGTGGCGGGCGACGCCACCACCGCGGCGAAGTTCTCGGGCGTGGCGCCCAAGGGCCCGTTGTTGTTGCAGGACCACGGGAATCCCGTGCGTTACCGCAACATCTGGCTGCGGAAGCTGGACCAGTAATCCCGGGCCCCGGCATTCCGGACGGCCCCGCGGGGGCCGCGGCTAGGCGGTTGCCTTGGCCGCGGCATTCTCCCGCTTCAAGTCCCGGCCGCGGAGCCAGGCGAAGATCACCGGCGTCACGATCAGGATGTGCAGCAGGCTGCTGATGCTCCCGCCGATCACCGGCGCCGCCAACGGCTTCATCACTTCCGCTCCCGCCCGGCTGCTCCAGAGGATCGGCAGCAGGCTGGCGATCGTCGTCGCCACCGTCATCAGTTTCGGCCGGAGCCGGAGGCGGGCGCCCGCCTTCACGGCATCGACCAGATCCCTCGCGCCGAAGGCAGCTCCCAGCGCGGCCCGGCTGCGCGCGACGGATTCCTCGAGATACACGACCATCACCACGCCGGTCTGAATGGCGATGCCGAACAGGGCGATGTAGCCGATCCATACCGCGACGCTGAACGGGTAGCCGAGGAGTCCCTGGAGGAAGACGGAACCGCTGAGGGCGAACGGGACGGCGAGGATCACGTGGGCGGCTTCCCTCGCGTCGTGGTAGATGGCGTGTAGCAACAGGAAGATCACCAGCAACGACACCGGGACGATCATCCACAGCGTGCGCCGCGCGCGCAGGAGGTTCTCGAACTGGCCGCTGTAGGTGATGGTCACGCCCTCGGGCAACCGCGGTTGGAGTTCTTCCTCGAGCCGGTGCCGCACGTCCTTCACGAAGCCCCCGAGATCGCGGCCCACGACGTTCGCCTGCACGAAGACCCGGAGCCGGCCGTTCTCGCTGGTGATCTCGTTCGGACCCGACACTCGGCGGATCCGCGCCACTTGCCCCAGTGGCACGGTGCGCCCGCCCATCCCGGCCACCGGCACCTCGGCCAACGTCTCCGGATCGTCGCGCAGGTCACGCTGCAACCGGACCTGCAGCGGGTAGCGTTCGCGTCCCTCGATCAACGTCGCCACGGTCCGACCGCCCAATCCTGCCTCCACCACGTCCATCACGTCGCGGGCGTTCACGCCGGCGCGGGCCGCGGCCGGCCGGTCGATCTCGACCTCGATGTACGGCTTTCCCTGGAGTCGGCTGGGAGCCACGCCGCTGGCGCCGGGCACGGAGCGCACGATGCGCTCGGCCTCGAACGCCGCCGCCTGGAGCTTGGCGGGGTCCGTGCCGAGCAACACCACGCCCAACTGCGCGCGGATGCCGGTGGAGATCATCAGCACGCGGTTCTCGATCGGCTGGAGGAATCCCGGCGCATAGCCGGGAACCTGGATCAGCGCGGCCTGCATCGACGCCACCAATGATTCGCGCGTCACGCCCGGGCGCCATTCCGAACGGGGTTTGAGCTGGATCGTGGTCTCGATCATTTCGATGGGCGCTGGATCGGTGGGGGTTTCGGCGCGGCCGAGCTTTCCCGCAACGCTGGCCACCTCCGGGAACGAGGCGATGACGCGGTCCTGCCAGGCCATGACGCGGCGCACCTCGGTCAGCGAGATCCCGGGCGCGAGGACGGGCATGAAGAGCAACGAACCCTCGTCGAGCGGCGGCATGAACTCGGTGCCGAACCCCGCGAAGACGCGGGCCAACGGGGCCGCGGGCGTGCCGGCCAGCCGATCCAACCACGGGCGCGGCAAGCCAAGGGCCACGGTGGCCGCGAGTCCGAGGAGCAGTCCGGCACCGGAAAGGACGCCGCCGGGATGGGCCAGGGCCCAGTCCAGCGCCGGCTCGTAGCCACGCAGCAGCACGCGCATCACGCGGTTGTCTTCCTCGCGATGGAACGGGCCGCGCACCAGGAACGAACACAGCACCGGGACGAGGGTCACCGCCAGCACGGTGGCGGCGACGCACGCGAACGTCTTGGTGAAGGCGAGCGGATGGAACAACCGTCCCTCCTGGCCCTCCAGCGCGAACACCGGGACGAACGCCAGGATGATGAT
>WBXI01000317.1 GCA_008933025.1 Verrucomicrobiota bacterium | reverse complement strand
CTGCGGCGGCTTTCCGCGGGGCCTGCCGCCCGGAGCGCCGCCAGGTCCGACCGGTCCGCGGGGCCGTGCCCGGCATCGCGCTCGAGGGCACGGTCGATGTCCCCGGCGAAGGCGCCCTCGTAGAGGTTGCCCGGCGCCGGGGATTCCCCGGGGAAATTCCGGCGGAGGTAATCCTCGTCGTAGGCCTCCTTGACCACATAGACGCCGAGGTCGCGTCCGTTGAAGCGCAGCAACGCGTGGGAGGCGCGGGTCACGGGAATGCCGGCGGCGCGGTACAGGCGGCTGGCGAGGTTCTCGTGGAGCAGCGAGGGATCCTGGACCGCGTTGTTGAGGTGGAGCTTCTCGATACCGAACGCGCGCTGGCCGCGCACGAAACGGTTGAACTTGAGCGTCAGGGCCGGCCGGTCGTCCACGCTGCGTTTGCTGCCGGCGGAGCCCTTCACGTGGATGCCGACCCGCCGGAATGCCTTCCCGTCGATCCGCACCGTGGCGGGCGCGTAATCGCGGGGCGACTCCCGGAGGCCGGCGAGCGCGTCGGGCTCGACGACGATCTCCCAGGTCCGGACCGGTCCCTCGAAAAACGCCGCGGCGGCGGCATCGCGCTCCGCGGACCCGGCCAAGACCATGGTTCCCACGAAGAGAAAAGCCGCCGGCAACCAACGCCAGAAGAGCGGACGGACGGGGAGACGGCGCATCGGGAAAGGCGGGTATCGCGCGGACAAGCAGGCGTGACGGGGGAAATTGGTGCCAGAGGGGAGAATCGAACTCCCGACCAAGGGCTTATGAGTCCCCTGCTCTACCGCTGAGCTACCCTGGCAACAATTCGGCCCGACGGCCGGAAACGAGGCGAGAAATTGAAGAGCCACCGCCCCGGTCGCAAGTTCTTTTCTGGCCCATGCGACTTCCACCGTGTTCCATCCGGCACTCGAATATGCCAGCGATCAAGTTCGGTACCGACGGCTGGAGGGCCGTCATCGCGGAAGATTTCACCTTCGCCAACGTCGGCCGGGTCGCCCAGGCCACCGCCGACTTCTGGAACGCCAACCCGATTCCGGGAACGCGCCGCACCGCCGTGGTCGGCTACGACCGCCGGTTCCTTTCCGACCAATTCGCGCGGTGGGTTTCCGAAGTCCTCGCCGGGAACGATTTTTCGGTCGTCCTCACGCCCGAACCCACGCCCACGCCCTCGGTGTCGTTCGAGGTCAAGCGCGCCCGGGCCGTCGGCGGCGTGATGCTCACCGCCAGCCACAATCCGCCCGCGTTCAACGGATTCAAACTCAAGGGCTGGTACGGCGGATCCGCCGAACCGGCGATTTGCCAGGCCGTCGAGGGCTGGCTCGACCGCTCGCCCGTCCGCTCGATGGCGTTCGACGAGGCGTTGAAGCGGAAAAAGATCGTGGTGCGGGACGTCCGCAAGCCGCACTTCGCGGCGCTCAAGCGCCTGGTGGACTTCGATCTCGTGGCGAAATCGGGGATCCGTTTCGCGCACGAAGCCCTGTTCGGCGTGGGTGCGGGATGCTTCGACGAACTGCTCGCCGGCACCACCTGCCGCGTCACCACCCTCAACGGCGAGCACGATCCCGCCTTCGGCGGCATCAATCCGGAACCCATCCCCCGCAACTACGCCCGCTCGGCGGCCTATCTCGCGCGGCACCCGCACGACCTTTGCCTGGTGACCGACGGCGATGCCGACCGCGTGGGCGGGATGGACGGGCGCGGCAACCCGCTCTCCACGCACCAGATCATTTGCCTCCTGCTCCGGCATTACGTCGTCAACCGCGGCCAGACCGGCCGCGTCGCCAAGGCGCTGACCACCACCTCCATGGTCGACAAGATGTGCGCGAAATTCGGGCTGGAGCTCGTCGAGACCGGCGTCGGGTTCAAGTACATCGCGTCCGAAATGATGAAAGGCGGGGTGCTGCTCGGGTTCGAGGAGAGCGGCGGCATCGGTTTCCCGGGGCACATTCCCGAACGCGACGGCATCGCGGCGGGCCTGGTGTTGCTGGAGATGCTGGCGACCGAACGGAAGCCCCTCGTCAAACTGCTGGCCGGGTTGGAGAAGGAATTCGGGCCGCACCGGTACGCGCGCATCGACACCCGGTTCCCCCTCGAGAAACGCGCGGCGTTGATGGAACACTGCAAGTCGAACCCGCCCGCCCGACTGCTCAAGTCGCCGCTCGCGGACGTGAAGTCTGCCGACGGCGTGAAGTTCGTCGCGGCCGACGGCAGTTGGCTGATGTTGCGCGGTTCCGGCACGGAACCGATCCTGCGGATCTACGCCGAGGCGCGTTCGGATGCGGACGCCGCGGCCTTGCTGCGGGTCGGGGAGCGCCTCACGCGGCAGGTGTAGCGCGGGCCCGGCGCGTCCGGCCCGGACCCCGGGGTCCGCCGGCCGCGCATCTTTTGGCGGTGAATCCGGCGCGACCCGTGGCAGGCTCCGCGCGTGCCGCACGAGTTCAAGCTCACGCGCCGCGTGGAGTTCCACGAAACCGACCTCGCGGGGATCGTCCATTTCGCCAATTTCTACCGGTACATGGAATCGGTGGAGCATGCGTTCCTGCGGTCGCTCGGCCATTCCGTGGTGATGCGGCAGTTCGATCCGCCGCTCGGATTCCCGCGGGTCCATGCGTCCTGCGACTTCCGCCGGCCGCTTCGGTTCGAGGACACCTTCGAACTGCACCTGCTCGTCCGGGAACTGCGCCCGCGCTCGATCGCCTACCAGATCCGGTTTCGCCGGCTGGATCCCGGTCCCGCCGAGGAAGTCGCCGTCGGCAGCCTGGTGGTGGTCTGCGTCCGGAAGCGTCCGGACGGGGCCATGGAGGCCGTGGGGATCCCGCCCGGATTGGCCGGACAACTGGAAGCCGCGCCCCCGGAAAAGCTCGCGGGGCCGGGGAGTCCCGCGTGAGGCCCGGAAAAAGCGGCTTCCATCCCGGGTGCCCGCACGGCTAATTTCCCGCGATTCCAGAATGGGTCGGCGTCGGCCCGGCACTCCGGGGGCCGCGCGGATCCGGTCTGGAAAGCCACCCCCAGGACTCTGCATGTCCAACAAATTGCCCATCCCCGTCTTCAGCGAGCGCGAGACCTACATATCGTGCCGCAACAGCCAAGGCGGCGAGATCCGCGCCACGCCGGTGCGGCTGACCCGGTTCGCGGTGGTCTTCGAGGTCTACAATCCGTACAGCATCCTCCAGTTGTCCGAGGTGCTCTCGGAATTCCGCATCACGATGGGCGACCGCTGCGTCTTCGCGGGCCGCGCCGTCGTCTCCAACCTCGTCAACACCGGCATCATGCTGCTGTGCGAGGCGACGCTCGACGAGTCCTGGCTGGACGTCGACCTGTTCTCGCCCATCACCCAGCCCCTGCGGCTGCAGGCCGAGTTCGACGCGTTCATGTCGGAATGGCGCAAGACCCGGGCGGTCATCCCCGAATTCAAGGTCGCCGTCTCCGACTTCCAGATGCTGCTGATGGATCTCCGTCGCTGGCTCGACCAGGTGGAACTGGGGGTCCGGTCCGAACCGGTCGGGGTCCGGAGCGAGATGGAGCGCGGCGTGCTCGGGGAACTCGAGGGACGGATCCTGCCCGAGGTG
>WBXI01000316.1 GCA_008933025.1 Verrucomicrobiota bacterium | reverse complement strand
TTCTCCGTCTGGATGGCCGGGGGGGGCATTCGTCCCGGGATGACCTACGGGGCCACCGACGAACTCGGCTTCCACGTGGTCGAGAATCCGGTCCACGTCCATGACCTGCAGGCCACGATCCTCCATTGCCTGGGCTTCGACCACGAGCGGTTGACCTTCCACCACGCGGGACGCGACTACCGGCTCACGGATGTCCATGGGCAGGTCGTGCGGGGTATCCTTGCCTGAGGGCAGGAACCAAGAGCGGGAAGCGGAGGGTGGGCGCCTGGGACGGCCGGCTTGCCCGGCCCACCAAGGACCACCGGGGGCCGCCCCCCGCGGGGCCACTGGTCGCCCCTTGGCCCGCCGATCCCTTCGCCTACGGCTTCGCCGCCATGGAAGGCTGGCTCTTGAAGAGATGGTAGCTGTGGCAGGTGGCGCAACCCGCCGGCGCGCCCCCGGCCGGCGAATGGCAGCGCACGCAGGAGGCTTTCGACGGCAGATTGATGTCGGCCGCCGACGCCGACGCGGCCGCCGATGCGTGGCACTCCACGCAGCTTTGCTGGACGTGCTTTGAGTGGTCGAAACGGCCGCCCGTCATCCAGCGGTCCGGGATCACCGGTGGTGTCACCGTCGCCAGATGGTGGCCGTCCCGCTTCACCTCGTGGCAATAGGCGCATCCAGCCAGTTGCGCCCGCCGGTCGGACGAGAGTTTGGGATCGACCGTCCGGGGGTCCGGCGTGAAGAGCGCCAGTTCGAGCAGTTGGTCGCCGCCGCCGAGGGTCCGGCGGATCTTGGCCTGCGCCTGCCGGCTCCATTCCGCCGCGGCATCCGCCTGCACGATGCCTTTGCGGCGCGCGAGGTCGGTGTAGAGCAGGGGCAGGGAACGCACGATGCCGCGGACGGCCTCCACGGAGCCGTGGGGAAGGGTCAGTTCGGGATTGGACGGGTCGAACTGGAGCGCGTGGCAGGCGCGGCAATTCGCCTCGAACGACGGCCACTTCATGAAGGCCCCGGCCGTGTCGGGTTGGTGGCAGTCGGCGCATGCCAATGCCTTTCCGCCCAGCGAGACGGTCGATCCCAGATGGAGGGCGTGGGGGAAGCGCAGGGTGTCGGGATCGCGGGTGCCGGACGCGCGGACGGCGAATTCGGGATGCCCCTCGGCAAAACTCCGGAAGGCCGAGACACGGCCGGCCGGCGGGCGCGGGCTCTGGAAGCTCACCGTGCCCGCGGGCAAGGGGGGATCGAAATGCGACGAGGGGATCTTGCCGCCGCGGGCGGCGAACGACGCGAGGGTGGCGGCATCCGCATGGCAGTGGGCACAGCCCTCGTCGGTGGGCAACCGCATCCGGGTGCCCTGGTGCTCCAGATGGCAGGACGAACAGGAATGGGCGTGGACGACGTCCGGTTGGTGGCGTTCGTAGCCGCGGTGGCATGGGACGCAGTTCTGCCGGTCCATGCGGGTCTCCTCGCGCGTGGTGGCCCGGGCGAGGCGCGAGAATTGCAGCAGGCCCGGGTCGGAATTGAACGCGACCAGCAGCCATTGGCCGACCCCGGCTTCGGCGGCCTGGTGGCAGCCCGCGCAGCCGGGTTGGCCGAATCGCTCGCGGGACAGTCGGTCGAATCCGGCGCCGCGATGGGCGACGGAGAGGCGTCCGGGCGACACGAACTGCCAGCGCCATGGACCGGCGACGGCGACGAGCAGGAAGGCGAGGGCGAGGGCGAGGGTGGCCCAGGTGATCCGGCCGCGGAGATTGCGGAGGCTCCGCTGCGGCGAGCAGGGGATGATTGGGCAACCGCAGGCACCGTCGGGAGCGGGTCCCTCGGCGCAGGGCCCGCCGTGCTCGCGCGGGCGGGTGCACTTCCAGAGGCCCTTGGTCTCGCCGGGTTGGAGCACGAGCGTCGGCCGGCACTCGGCGGTGCTGCAACAGTTGCCCTTCGCGTCGGGCCCCAATCGGCACGGGCGCCCCTCGCAGGCGTGGCCACAGAGCCAGTCCTCGTTCGGACGCTCGTAGCGGCCCCGGTCGAAATCCGGCGATGGAAGCTGGTCTTTCATTGCGGTCGATCGTTCACGGGCGGAAACCGGCGCCGATCGAGAAGCCGTACACCAGGACGACGTGGAGGGCGGTGAACACGAGGAGGCCGTAGGTGAGGGGCACGTGGACGAACAGCCACAGCTTCAGGCTGGACTGGAGCGCGTGTTGGTAGTCGAGACCGTCCTTCTGGCGCGCCAGATCCGACACCTGGGCGAGCACCTTGCGCTGCTCGGGATCGAGGAACCGCGCCAGATCGTCGAACTTCGACTCGATCCGGTTCCACGGGGCGCGGGATTCCCCGAGGTGTTGCCAGTAATTGGCGGGGCCGCGGAAGAAGTCCGCGAGATGGGCGATGTAGAAATCGGCGATGGCGGACGAGCGGGCGGCGGCGACGGATTTGAGCGCGAGATCCTCGGCCCGGTCCTGGAGCGAACGGCGGATCACCGGGATCCGCTCGAACAACACCTCGCCGCCGCGGGCGGTGAGACGCCGGGGGACGAAACGCGACCAGACCATGCCGGCCACCCCGCTGGCCGCGACCGCGAAGAACAGGATCTCGAGGGCGGTCTCGAACCAACCGCCCGGCAACCGCCAACCGACGTGGACGAAGAGGATGGCGACGGACAACCAACCCACGTAGGCGTGGAGTTGGAGCCAGGTGCTGGATTTCCCGAGCGGGAGGAACGGCAGCTTCTTCCGGGCGTTGTACGCGGTCAGGAAGAGCATCACAGCGAACAGGAACCATCCCGACAGGTAGGCAAGATTGCGGAACTGCGGGGCCAACCGGCGCGCGGCGACGGCCAATCCGACCGCGATCGCCAGCGTGGCGAGGGTCAGGACCGTGCGTCGGACGAGAAAGAGGTGTTTCATTCCCGGGTCAGCGCTCGAGCCATTCGGCCAATTCGCCGAGGTTCGTCAGATTCATCCGCTTCAACGCGTCGTGCGGGCACGCCCGCTCGCAGGCGGGTCCGCCGGGTTGCTCGAGGCACAGATCGCATTTCGTCGCCTTGAGGATCGGCCGCATCTCGTTGTCGGTGACGAAGGCGCCCTCGCCGTCGCGGGCCTCGACCATGCGGATGGCCTCGTAGGGGCACTGGTTCGAGCAGGTGGAACAACCGATGCAGGTGGACTGGTTGATCACCACGTTGCCCTCGGCGGCCTCGCGGTGGATGGCGCCGGTGGGGCAACCGATCATGCACACCGGATCCGTGCAGTGCATGCAGGCCTGGGCCACCTGCACCCGGCCGGCACTCGGCCCGTGGCGGAGGAAGCGCGGGTTGTTGTCGTGGGTTCCCGCGCAGGCCCGGACGCAATCGTCGCAACGCGTGCACCGCTCGAGGTCGATGACCATCGTGGCGGTGCCGTTGAAAAAGCGGTTCGCGGTCAGGAACTCCAGCAACTCGGGACCGACCCGCGTGCCGAGGCCGCCCTGTTCCTTCAGCGGGTCGTCGTCGTCGTGGTCGAGTTCGTCCGCCGTGAACGGCGCGGGAAGCAGATGCGCCGGAGCGCCGGGCAGGACGATCGACTCCATCACCGCCGTCGGGATGAACAGCGTGTGGGTGTAGCCGATGACCCGGAGGGAAGTCTGGGAAGCGATGCCCGCCGAGGGATTG
>WBXI01000315.1 GCA_008933025.1 Verrucomicrobiota bacterium | reverse complement strand
TCGGTTCCTCGACCAAAAGGGCGCGGTGATACCGCCCACCAACGGACCGGACGTCGGGGAACTCCGGGCCGAGGAAGAGGCGCGCCTCGCGCTGCACGGACTCCCCCGCGAACACCAGATCGGCTACCTGCGCCACCACGCGGGACAGACCCGCGAGACCATCGCCGAGGTCATCGTCACCCCCATCGTTTCCACCGAAACCCACGAGGCGATCGCGGCATTGGCGATTGGATTCAAGCCGGTCGCACCCGCCGGGCAACGCGGCGAACCGGGGATCCGGAGCGGGATCTGGCTGGAAGGCCGCTTGCACCTGCCGTCGCTGGCACCCGAATCCGAGTCGTTGCTGGGCGCCCAGGTCGCCGGGGCGCTGGCAACCCCGGGAAGCGTGGACCGCGGCATCCTGGTTCGGGTCGATGGCGTTGCCCACCGACTCTTCTACCAGCGACTCAATCCCGACTCCCTGTTCCCGGCCGCCTACGAGGTCGGGATCTACCCGCTGACGGCGTTGTTGGCCAGCCAGCGGCAACTGCGCTGGAGCATCCTCGGGGCCGGGGCCCTCATGCTGCTCGGTGGGTTGGGCGCGAGCCACGTGTTCTCGCGGAGGCTTTCGGTGCCGGTCCAGAAGTTGGCGGTGGATTCCGAGCAGAACCGGGTCCGGCGCGCGCGCGCGGAGGCCGCGCTCGAGTTGAGCAACGAGGGATTGCAGCGGGCCGTCCGGTTTTCCGCCGATGCCTCGCACCAACTCAAGACACCGGTCACCGTCCTCCGGGCCGGTCTGGAGGAGTTGCTCGCGCGGGAGCAACTGGGGCCGGACGTGCGCGACGAACTCGCCGAATTGGTCCACCAGAGTTACCGACTCACGAGCGTCATCGACGACCTGCTGCTGCTGTCACGCGCGGATGCCGGACGGCTGCAGATCAACCTCGCCCCCGTGGACCTCGCCCGACTCATCGAGGCCGGCGTCGACGACCTTGGAACCATTCCGGATGCGCTGGGCATCGCCATCGAGACGGACTTCCCGACACCCCTCCGCATCGACGGCGACAACCGCTACAGCGCGATCATCGTGCAAAACCTCCTGGAGAACGCGCGCAAGTACAACCAACCCCGGGGCCGCATCGCCATCACCGCCCGCGAGCGGGACACGCAGGTCTTCCTGACGATCGGCAACACCGGCCGCCCCATCCCGGAATCGGATCACGAGCATATCTTCGAGCGGTTCCACCGGGGTTCCGTCGGGGAGAACGTTCCCGGCCATGGCTTGGGACTGAATCTGGCCCGGGAGTTGGCCCGCCTCCATGGCGGCGACCTGCGGTTGGTCCGTTCGGAAGGGAATTGGACCGAATTCGAGGCCCGCTTCCGCACCGCGCCGCCCGCTGCCGCCGATCCCCGATCCGCATGAAGCCCCTTGCCACGCTGGGTTGCTGCATCGTCACGCTCGGCGCCGTCGGGGCCCGGGCCGAAGGCTTCCTCGACCGCGTCGACGACGCCCTCACCTTCTCCGCCCACGACGACCAACTGCGGGCCCGCATCAGCGGGCTGTTGGATCTGGAAGGCTACCGATTCCAGCCCCCCGCGCCGGGCCTCATCGACACGGGCTCGGACAGCCTGTTCAACCCTCGTTTGTCGCTCTTCCTCGACAGCCAACTCGGTAGCCACGTCTACGTCTTCGCGCAGGCCCGGGCGGATCGCGGTTTCGACCCCGGCGACCGCGGCGCGCGGATCCGTCCCGACGAATACGCGTTGCGCTACACGCCATGGGACGATGGCCGCCTCAATCTGCAGGCCGGAACCTTCGCCACCGTCACCGGCACCTGGAACCGCCGTCACTTGTCGTGGGACAACCCCTTCGTCACGGCGCCGTTGCTCTACGAGAATTTCACCGCCATCTACGACCACGAGGCCCCCGCCTCCCCGACGAAGTTCTCCCACGAGTTGGACGAACCCAAATACGAATACAACCCGGTCGTTTGGGGACCCAGCTACGGGACCGGCGCGTCGGCCTCCGGTCGCCTCGGCAAGCTCGACTACCCGTCGAGATGAAAAACACCTCGCTGTCCTCGCGACCGGAGTCCTGGAGCGCCATGGACACCGGTTTCGGGCATCCGACCTTCGGAGGCCGACTGGGCCTGAGGCCCAGTCCCCCGTGGACCCTGGGACTTTCCACGAGCGTGGGCCCGTACTTTCGACCCGAGGCGCTCCCCACGTTGCCTCCCGGTCACGGCCTCGGGGACTACCGCCAAATCGTCGTGGGCCAGGACATTCGTTTCGAGTGGCACCACGTGCAGTTGTGGGCGGAGGCCTACGAGAGTCGCTTCGAGGTCCCCACCGTCGGCAATGCCGACGTCTTCGGCTATTACCTCGAGGCCAAGTACAAGTTCACCGCGCGTTGTTTCGGTGCCCTTCGTTGGAACCAGCAACTCTTCGGCACGGTGCCGGACGGGCAAGGCGGACGGGGCGCGTGGGATCGCGACCTGTGGCGCACCGATGTCGCGCTGGGCTTCCGCGCCACCGCACACACCCAGTTCAAGCTGCAGTACAGCTTCCTGCAGGAGAGTTCCGCCCCGCGCCGCTCGGGCAACGTTGTCGCCGTCCAGTACACGCTGCGTTTCTAGCCCGGAATGCAGGCCCGGTTCAGCGCTTCGGCACCAACCGGACTTCCGTCTCGGTCGGAAAATCCGCCGGCACCGGGATCGTCACCGCCCCGGTCGCCACCCATTCGCAGGCGCGGTTCATCACGGTCACGAAGCCAACGCACTCGATTCCCGGAATGCTTTCGCCCGAGACGTGCCCCATGACGGTCGTGAACACCTTCCCTTTTCCATACGGCACCCACCATGCCATCGGCTCGTGTTTGCCGGTGCCCCCGGCCTTGGGATCGGAATAGGCCGTGGCCAGCAGGTTGAAGCTCTCCGCCGGCCCCCGCTGCCCGTGATACAGTTCGTCCTTCGCATGCATCCATTTCAAGGGCATGTCCTTGGTCACGGGATGCCCGGGCATGCGCACGCGAATCTGGAATTCATGCTGGGCTCCATGGCCCGCGCCGACGTCCCGCCCCGGCGGAAGCCGCACCAACCGGCCCTCGTCGTCCAGAAACACCCGGTCCGAATACTGGGCCGGCCGCCAACCCAGCCCGATCATCCGGTCGTATTCCGTCCATCCCGGGAAGGCGTTGTTCGCCGCGTGGACGATCACCGCGCCGCCACCCTCCCAGACGTATTTGAGGAAGGCTTTCTGCACGGGTTCCGGCCACGGTTCCCCGTTGTAATTGCTCATCACCACGTCGTATTGCCCGAAGGCGGGACGCCACGAATCCCACGAGGACGACGGACTCTTCTGCGGGGGACTCGTCGAGACATCGACCGCGAAGCGCCCCGTCTTTTCCAACTGGGCCTTCATGAACGGCGTCATGGCCCTGTAGTTGTGGTTGTTCTGGCCGTCGACGATCAGCACTTTCACCTTCCCCGCCGCGCGCGCCGGCAGCACCGCCAGCGACACCGCCACGGCCAATCCCATCCATCCCGAAATACTCATGGTCGGGCCACCGTACGCACCGTGCCCCGCCGGTCAATCCACGCCCATTGACGGGCCGAACGCTCCTCCGCGAATCTCGTCCATGGATTTCCGCCCC
>WBXI01000314.1 GCA_008933025.1 Verrucomicrobiota bacterium | reverse complement strand
TCCCGTTCGCGATCTTCGTCGGCGGTGCCGACGACGCCTACAACCGCAACAAAGTCGTCGCCGAACGCGCCGCCCAGCTCGACCAACTCGAGAAGGCCGATCCCGGTGGCTATCCCCACATGTCCCGCGTCTATCCCGGCATGCCCCACTGGATGGGCGGCAAGGACGCCGAGGCCATCCCCTGGATGGCCAAGCGCACGCGGGACCCGTGGCCGAAAAAGATCGTGTGGCTCCAGGAAGGTCCCGCCCACACGCGTTTCTACTGGATCTCGATTCCCGCCGATGCCGCGAAGGGCGGCAAACGCATCGACGCCACGGTCGACGGCCAGACGGTCCGGTTGACGGGCGACGTTCCCGACGGGACCGAACTCCGTTTGTCCGACAAACTGCTCGATCTCGACCGGACGGTCACGGTGTTCGTGGGCGACCGACGGGTTTTCGAAGGATCCGTGCCGCGCACGGACGACGCGATCCGCCGGTCCCTTGCCGAACGCGGCGACCCGTCCGGCGCCGCCACGGCGCTGCTGCGGCTCAAGCTCTGACCGCGGGCCGGGCTTCTAGAACCGACGGGCCCATTCGATCGACAGGCCCGCGATCCCGCCCGCGGCCACCAGCCACGCGGAATTCACGCGCCACCGGAAGAGCACCGCCGCGGCGACGATCCCGATCGCCGCCATGGAAGGTTCGGTCACGGCGGACAATGCGAGCCGCGCCGAAACCATGGCCATCAGCGCGAACGACGCCGCGTTGACCCCGTCCATCAGCGCCGCCGTCGGCGGCCATGCGCGCAGTCGCGGGACCAGTGCCCCGCTCGCCGCCACCAGCACGAACGCCGGAAGGAAAATCCCGGCCGTCGCCAGCAACGCCGAGGTCGCCCCGCCCAGCAGGTAGCCGACGAACCTCGCCGAGGCGAACACCGGTCCCGGCGTGAACTGCCCGACCGCCACCGCGTCCAGCAATTGCCCTTCCGTCAGCCAGTGGCGTCGCTCGACGAGATCGGTGCGCAGGAACGCGAGCAGGACGTAGCCGCTTCCGTAGAGGACCGACCCGATCTTCAGGAACACGCCGAACAACCCGGCGTTGGTGAACGGCACGGCCGCCGGCGCCAAGCTCCCCGCCGCGCCCGGCAGCCAGATCCATGCGGGCAGGCTTCCCGGCGGCTTGGTCGTCCTCGAACCGGCGACCCCGTTGCGTGCCACCGCGAGGGCACCCGCGCCCAGCAGCACCGGCAATTCCCCGATGCCGGCCGCGCTCGCGACGAATGCCGCGAGTCCGAGCGCGGCGGTCCACGGCGTCTTGAGGGCCGCTTTGCGGAGATGCCACAGGGCCTGTCCGACCACCACGATCAACACCGGCTTTGCTCCCGCCATGAGCCCGTGGAACGCCGGCAGGGTCCCGAACCGCACGTAAGCCCACGCGGCACCCATCACCAGCACCACCGCCGGCAGGATGAATCCCAGGCCGGCCACCACGAGCCCCGGCAACCCCGCGCGGCGATGGCCCAGATGCAGCGCCATCTCCGTCGAGTTCGGCCCGGGAATCAACTGGGTGGCACCGAGCAGATCGATGAATTCCGCGTGGCTCACCCAGGCCCGGCGTCGGACGAATTCCTCTTCCATCAGGGCGACGTGCGCCGCCGGGCCGCCGAACGCGGTCGCCCCCAGCCGCAGGAATATCCCCGCGACCTCGCGCAACCGCTCGTTCTGCTGGCGTCTGTCCATGCGTCGGCGCGAAAGACTCTGGCGCACCGGGTGCGGCGCCCGCCAGCGCGGAAGCCAGCCGGCGGCCCCGTGTTTCGCTCGCCTGTCCTCCGCCGTCCCCCGTAGCGTGCCTGCACCCGCATCCGCCGCGACGCGCCGGATGCCGAACCCCGATGAGATCCATTGGCCATCTTCCCGACGGGGACCAGGCACGCCTGTTCGCCGATTTCCTCGCGAGCCGGGGCATCCGCAACCAGATCGAGCCGGATGCCGGCACGGGGTGGATCGTGTGGATCGCGGACGAGGACCAGATCGCGCCCGCCCAGGTCTGGCTGGAAAGTTTCCGCGCCGACCCGGCTTCCGCGGAATTCCGCGGTGCCCCGGCAATTGCCGCGAAGGCCCGCGAGGCCGAGGCCCGCGAGCGCGCCGACTACCAGCGGCGGGTCCGTACCCGAAAGAGCCTGTTCCCGAGCTTCGGGGGCTACGGCATCGGGTTCCTCACCTACTCCCTGATCCTCCTCTGCATCGTGTCGTCGGTCGCCAACCGACTGGGCGGTGACCACGAGGCCCTGCGCTGGATGTTGCTTGCCGATCCGGCGAATGCCGACGGCACCTTCCTTCCCGAGGTGCGGCGCGGCGAGTTCTGGCGGTTGATCGCCCCGTGTTTCGTCCATTTCGGGCCGATGCATCTGCTTTTCAACCTGATGTGGCTCCATCAACTCGGCTGCATGATCGAGGCGCGGCAGGGCGTCCTGCGCCTGGCGCTGCTGGTCGTGATCGGCGGGGTCCTGCCCATGGTGGCCCAGTATGCGACCAACGGCCCGGGTTACGTCGGCGGCATGTCCGGCCTCGTCTACGCCTTGGCCGGCTACGTCTGGATGCGCGGCAAATACCACCCGGCCTCCGGTCTCTTTCTCGATCGCCAAAGCGTGCAGTGGATGTTGGCGTGGCTGGTGATTTGTTTCACCGGTCTGCTCGGCCCGATTGCCAATACCGCGCACGTCGCCGGACTCGTCATCGGCGTGGTCTGGGGCCGGGTGTCCGCGTTCCTCGCGTCGAGGCGACCGGAGTGAGCCCCCGTCCGAAGACCGGTCGGGTTGTGTCTCCCGGAGGGCTCCAAGTCACCGCGCCGAGATTCAGGCTTCGGTCCACGGGTCGTGCGCCTGTCCCGTGAAGCGAAACCCGACGCGTGCCACGCGGAACATCAGCGGACGGGCATCCCCCACGATCGGTCCCAGCATCCGCGACTCGAACCGGCCCTCCAGCGCATCGCAATCGGCCGGCCCGAGCCCCAATTGGATTTCCTGCCGCGTCGTCCGCCGGAGTTGGGAACTCAATTGCGCCCTCGACGCCGGCACGAATCCCCCGGAAGTCCGCCAAATCCTCGCGCGGGTGGCAGATTGGACCGCCGCCGCGAAGCTCCCGGGCGCTGGCGGGGGAGGGTATGTTTTCCTCCTCGCCAAGGATGTCGAGGCCGCCGCCCGCATCCGTCAGGAACTCACCGACAGACCGCCAAATCCTCGCGCGAGGTTCGTGAAAATGAAAATCTCCCCGACAGGATTCCAAGTCACTCGCAGCTAAATCCGCTCTTTATTTTTTAAAATTAAAGTCCCGTCGAAACGCGTCGATTTCTTCTGGTAGGAGGAAAAACCATGATCGACGACCAATACAAAATGGGACTGATGGCGGCGGAGGGTTATCTCGAACTCGAAATGACCGATGACGCCATGCGCGAGTTTATGAACCTGCCACGCGAGGCGAAGTTCAGCATCGAGGGTCTCACGCTCCTCATGGAAATCCACCGCGCCGAAGAAGAGTGGCCGGAGATGGAGTCGGTCGCCGAACGCCTCTGGGCGGCGGACCCGGAAAATGTCATGCGTTGGATCGATTGGGCTCACGCCCTTCGCCTCGCCAACTCGATCAACAGCGCCCG
>WBXI01000313.1 GCA_008933025.1 Verrucomicrobiota bacterium | reverse complement strand
TTCCACAACCTTGTGGCTCTGCTCTCCGCTCGCGGGGACTAACCCACGTATGGCGGACCAATCGCCCCTTCTCCACAGCGCCAGACTCGGCAAGAGCCCTGCGCGAGGCCATAGGGTCTCTGAAACCGGACGAGACCGGGATGGACGGCGAGCCTCGTCGCACAGCGGGGTGGGCGTCGCTGACGCTCCTACCCCCCGCACTCCCACGGCGCTCCGCGCGGGGAACCGCCGCGGCCTGTCTCCCGCGCGGAGCGCCTTCGGACTGCGGTGGCAAGGCCTTCGGAAGGCCGCGACACCGCTCTCTGAAACCGGGCGCGATCAAGGTGGACGGTGGGTCTGGTCGCATGGCGGCGTGGCGGGACCGCCGCCGGGCGGCCGGGAAAGCAGTTGACCGCATCGCCCCGGTTCCACTACCCATTTCGCCGTGGATTTCGCGTTCACGTCCCGACTTTTGTCACTCGCACCGCGCCTTCGCGGTGCGGCGGCCGGGGCATGAATCGATTCCCATCGAACGCTTTCACCCCTCCGCCGCACGGGCGGTGGGGTTTTTTGTTTTCGACGCCATCGTCCGCCGGTTCAGGGGCATGAAGCACAACACAGAGAAACCATGCTGAAAAAAGCCGCATCCAAGTACCGGCCATTCCCGCCGATCCACTTGCCCGATCGCCAATGGCCCAACCGCGTCCTGACCGCGCCGCCCACCTGGTGCAGCGTCGATCTCCGCGACGGCAACCAGGCGCTCGCCGTGCCCATGAACGTCTCCCAGAAGCTCGAGATGTTCGATGCGCTCGTGAAGTGCGGCTTCAAGGAGATCGAGGTCGGTTTCCCCGCCGCCTCCAACACCGAGTTCGCCTTCATGCGCCGCCTGATCGAGGACAAGCGCATCCCCGACGACGTCACCGTCCAGGTCCTCGTCCAGGCCCGCGAGGACCTCATCGAACGCACCGTCGAGTCCCTGGTCGGCGCGAAAAGCGCCATCGTCCATCTCTACAACTCCACCTCGCCCGCCCAACGCCGCATCGTGTTTGGCTTGGGCAAGGCGGAGATCCTGCAGATGGCGCGCCGCGGCACCCAGTGGATCAAGGACCGCCTGCCCCGCCTCGCCGGCACCCACGTCCGCCTCGAGTATTCGCCGGAAAGCTTCTCCGCCACCGAGGTCGAGTTCGCCGTCGAGATCTGCGCGGCCGTCATGGACGTGTGGCAACCCACGCCCGACGCCAAGGTGATCCTGAATCTTCCCGACACCGTGGAGGTCGCGATGCCCAACGTGTACGCGGACCAGATCGAGTGGTTCATCCGCCATCTGCCGCGGCGCGATGCCGCGATCATCAGCGTCCACACCCACAACGACCGCGGCACCGGCGTCGCCGCCACCGAACTGGCCATGCTCGCCGGCGCCGAACGCGTCGAGGGCACCCTGTTCGGCAACGGCGAACGCACCGGCAACCTCGACATCGTCACCGTCGCCCTCAACCTCTACATGCACGGCATCGATCCGGGGCTGGAGTTCGGCGACCTCAACGGGTTGCGCGAGGTCTACGAACGTTGCACCGGCATGGTCGTCCCGCCCCGCCAACCGTACGCCGGCGAACTCGTGTTCACCGCCTTCAGCGGTTCGCACCAGGACGCCATCCGCAAGGGTCTCCGCGCCTGGGAATCCGCCGTCGAAAAGGGCGAGTCCATCCACTGGGACATCCCGTACCTCACCCTCGATCCCGGCGATCTCGGCCGCGAGTACCGCGAGGTCATCCGCGTCAACAGCCAGTCCGGCAAAGGCGGGGTCGCCTACCTCCTCGAATCCGAGTTCGGCATCGAGTTGCCCAAGGACATGCAGCGCGAGTTCGGGCCCATCGCCAACGACGAGGTCGACCGACTCGGCCGCGAGGTCCGGGCGACCGAACTGAAGGCGATGTTCTGGCGCGAGTACGTCGAGCGCGCCACGCCGTGGCATCTGGAGCATTTCGCGACCGAGGGCAGCGACGGCGTCGTTTCCTGCCGGGCCAGGATGGTCCGCGACGGCAATGCGGTGGCCATCGCGGGACGGGGGAACGGTCCGATCGCGGCCTTCGTGCACGCGTTGGTGGCGGGTGGCGCGCCCAAGTTCGAGGTGGCCCATTACGCCGAGCATGCCCTGGGTTCCGGAGAGGGTGCCGCGGCCATCGCCTACATCCAGATCCGCCTCGGCGACGGCCGCACCCGCTGGGGCGCCGGCGTGGACACCAGCATCGAACTCGCCTCGATCAAGGCGGTCGTCAGCGCGTTGAACCGCGGTTGACCGCCGGTTCCCGCCGACTCATCGGGACGGCGGCGGCGGGACCCGAAGGGCCCCCGGCTCTATACTTTTGCAGATACCCTTGCCGGCAGGGAGGCCGGTAGGGTCGGCGCGTTCCTTCCCGGCCGCGGGGCGTTGGCTCCCGGCCGGGCAGGATCCGAACCGCCGGTGATTTCCACCGACCGTTCGGCGGTTGCCCGAACCCTTGCCCGCCTGACCCCGAACGACCATGCCGGATCCCATGCGGGCCAACGGGCCCGGGCTCCGAAGGGGGGACCGCGCCATTCCCCGACCGGGTCGTCCGACCCGACGTCCCGGCCGGCCGGATGACGCGATGCCCCGGGCAACGGACAGCCACCGCAAGGTGGCTGTCTTGTTTCCGGCGATCCACCTACGATGAAGCGCGTGAAATCAAATCCCCGCCGATGGTTTCGGGAGGCCGGGCTTTGGCTGCTGCTGGCATGTTCCCTGCCACGGTTGGCCCGCGCGGCGGAACTCTCCATCCATCGATGGACGGGCGACGATGGCCTGCCGCAGAACCGCATTTCCGCCCTGGCCCAGACACCGGATGGCTACCTCTGGTGCGGGACGTGGTTCGGCGTGGCTCGGTTCGACGGCGTGAAGTTCACGTCCTTCGACCACAACCGGGTCGCGGCCTTCCGCGACGACGCGGTGAACGCGCTGGCGGTCGACCGGATCGACGGGTCGCTGTGGGTGGGCACGCGCGACGGATTGCTCCGGTATGCCAAAGGGGACTGGCGACGGCTTGGCACCGGGGACGGGCTTCCCGGGCCGATGGTCTGGCGGTTGTTGCCGCGCACGAAGGGGGGCGTGTGGCTGGATTGCGCCGGTCGCATCGCCGTCGCCACGGACCATGGCATCGTCTGGGTTTCGGCACCGATCGGGACCGCTCCGGATGGCCCGGCGGACGAGACGATCCGGCAGTTGGTTTCGGAATCCGGCGACGCGCTGACGTTCCTGACCGACAGCGGTCCCAAGCGCATCCGGTTCGGCGAACCGATGGCGTCGACGCAACCGGTGCCGGACTTCTCGAGCCCGGCTTGGCGGGCCGTGCTGATGGATGACGAGGGACGGTTGGTGACCGCGGGCACCGAGGAGGGATTGGCGACCCGGGTCGACTCGCGCTGGAACTGGGTGGCGACATCGCGACAAGGATGGAGCGAACAGACCCCGGTACTGCACCGGGATCCGACCGGCGTGATCTGGGGAGCGCCCCGGACGAAGGGGCTCGGACAACTTCGGGACGGGGAATGGAAGCCGGTCGCGTTGATGTCCGGCCGGCCGCCCACCGACCTGACCAGCGCGTTGAACGACCGCGAGGGTGGCCTGTGGCTGGGCACCAGCGACGGCTTGTT
>WBXI01000312.1 GCA_008933025.1 Verrucomicrobiota bacterium | reverse complement strand
TTGTCGAAGTCGCCCCAGGCAAGCCCCGGTCCCATGTCTTCCGGGATCTGCGAGGTCCGGGTGCCGACAAAGTTCCGGAACGACGCGAGGCCGGCGGCAACGGCGACGTTGGTCAATCGCGGTTCCGGCGCGCCAGGCGGCAGCGCGCGGGCCAAACCGCTGGTGATGTCCTCGGAGCGTTCCCCCGGCCGGTAGGCATTCGGGCGGTGCCGCCATTGGACGAAGAGTCCGCTCGCGACGGCGACCAGCGCCAGGAAACCCAGGATTGCCAGCGTGCGGCGGACACGACGGCGGCGCGGCGAGATCGGGGCGTTCATGGGCGGGCTTTTGCGGCGTTGACCACGGCGTTGACCACGGTGCCGGACGGGGGCGCGGCGATGGCCGCCTGCCGGCGGGGTTCCACCCGCACCGACGTTTCCGCCCGGGCGATCTCGGTCACCGGCGACGTCAGGCGGTTCGTCTCCCCGAAGAGGAAATTCAGCAGGAATTGGTCGACCTTGCGGTACTCGAGGGCGGCAACGATCCGGTAGGCACCGGCCCGTGCCGGGCCCGGGATGTCGGGAACGGGGATGTCCAGGCGTTCCGCCAGCGGCGGGCGGGCCACCGCGTTGGTGGTGCCGAACCCAGCCCCGCTGCACGGGATGCTGAAATTGACGCTGTCGGAATACCCGGGAAACAGGGCGCGCCGGAAGCGGACCCCGACCATCTCCCAGAGGTTGTGGCGGTCGATCAGGTTGCCGTGCTGGTCCACGGGCTCGGCCTTGAACAGGAAGGTGCCGGGTTCGAGGAAGTTCTTCGCGTCCCGCTTCCCGCTGGTCCACACCACCGTCCCGACATCGTCGGTGACCGTCACCTGCAGCCAACTCTGGATGATGTCGAGCGGTCCCGTGGGGAAATCGTGCCCGACCTTGTTCGACGCCATGACCACGCGCAGCGGGATGGGCTCGCCGGGGGAGATCGTGTCGGGCGCGGACACGGCCACCTTCACGATCGGGCCGGAAGCCCACTTGGAATCGATCTCCGGGATCCGGGTCTCGCCGCGGAGCCATTGCTCGGTGAGTTCGAAATGGCGTTTCCATCCGGGAAGTTGTTCCCGCTGCGCGCTGGGAATCAGGGTGTTCGCGCCCACGAACCGGTGGCTCCGGTGCTTGCCGTCGCGGGGGGTCCGGTTGTAGTCGAGCGAATCGCCGGCCGCGGGATCGGTGGAATCCGCGACCAACGGCATGTGGCACTCGCGGCACTCGACGGTCTTGGCGGCGTCGCCCTTGTGGTTCCAGTGGGAGTTGGCCCAGTTGTCGTATTGGTTCTGCAGTTGCACCCACCCCACCCGGTTGACCTCGGCATCGATGAATTGCTTGTGGCAGGCCGCGCAGTACTCGGGCTTCTTGAACGACCGCTTGGCAAGACGGTTGTGCTCCGCCGGATAGCTCCGGATGAGGAAATCGCGGGCGATCCGCGCGGGACCGTTGGTCGCCCATTGCCAGAGGTATTCGCGCGGCTGGGTGACGGTGTAATTCGCGTTGCCCTTGATGTCGGTCTCGCGGATGGCGTGGCACGAGAGACAGGAGATGCCTTCCTGGTAGCCCTGGAGCCCGGTCAGGTTCTCGACGAAGATGTTCTTGGTGCCGCTGAAGAGGGAGATGGGATCGTGGCAACCCCCGCAGTAGCGCGTGGATTCGGGCCCGTTCTGCTTGGCCATCACGTCCTGGATGCCGAGGAACACCTTGTCCATGGCCGCGTACCGGTGCGCGCTGGGTTGCCATTCGCGCAGGATCTGGTCGTGGCAGCCGGACGTGCCGCAGGTCTCGGATCCGGCCAGCGATTGGGCATCGAATGCACCCCCCGTGTCGGTCCGCGCCAGACTCGGGGCGAAGGGCCGGTTGGTGCCGTACAGGAAGCTGTAGTCCTTCGGAAACTGGTTCGCGTAGCGCGCGCCCGGCCGGGAAGCACCCACGATCCCGCAGGCCACGCACCCCGCCACCGCCCACCCGATTCCCCGGGCGAAATAGCCGGCCGCCCCCGCCGCCAATCCCACGCGACGCTGCCGGACCGCCACGCAGGCCAAGTGCGGCACCAACCCGGCCAACAGCGCCAGGGTGCCGACCCAATGCACCTGCCGCACCCAACCCACCGTGCGCACCCCGAACAAGGCGTCGACCGTCAGCCAGACCCCGGAAAACGACACGGCCGCCAGCGCCCAGAACGCGAGCCAGCCCAGGATCGTCACGTGGGACGGCGCGTGGCGCCGGTACTCCGCGACGTGGCGCCCGCAATACCACGCCACCGGCAGGAGTGTCGCCGCCCCCACCGCGGTATGGGCGAGCACGCTCCACTGCACCGTGGCATCGAACGGCAGCAGCGCGACCACCAGTCCCGACAACGCCTCGAACGACAACGAGGCGATGGTCAGTCGGGACAGGAAACTGGTCCAACCCAGGCGGGGTCGGGGAGCGGAACTGGGGATATCTTTCATGGACGGTTTCCCGCGGCACCGTGGGTCGGACCGGCCAATGCCGTCGGGAACGCGCCACCCGTATCCGGGCCGGTCCCATGAAACCTTGATCCCGGTCAAGGAGCCCGGCGCATGGGCCCGACTCGGTGGCCGGACGGCTGCCACGCGGGGCGAAAGCGCAGCGCCCATCCGGAGGCCCGTCGGAAAACGGGAAGGGCTCCTGTTTCCAGACGGACCGCGCGGGGACAACCCGCCCCCTCCGCCCGGTCGCTTCGCCGGCCAGGGCCGGTCGCCGCCTTTCCCCACCCCTTCGCCCGGGGCATTGACCTGCATCAATGCGCCGCGCTTCCGACGCATGGAAGGTCGACGCCATCGGAGATCCCATGATGCCTGCCACACTGAGTACCGGACTGATGGACACGCCGCTCGCGGCCACCGACACGATCGGCAACACCGCGGTCATCCGGATCGCCGCGGCGCGGCGGATGCAGCGGATCTCCGTGGGAAGCCTCGTCGTGGCGGGTTGCCTCTCGCTGTTGCTGGTCTTCGGGCGGATCCCCGGCATCGCCGAGGCCATCGGCGACCCGCTGTTCTTCAAACGCTGCCTGGTCGTCCACGTGGATCTGGCGCTGGTGGTGTGGTTCGCGACCCAGGCGGGCACCTTGTTCGCGCTGCTGCCCGCCACCCGGCGGGAACACCGGATCTTCAATGCCGGCACCGCCATCGCCGTCGCCGGCATCCTGCTGATGATGGGTGCCGCCCTCGCCCGCGGCGCGGCACCGGTGCTCTCCAACTACGTCCCGGTGATCGCCCACCCCCTGTTCCTCGTCGGCGTGGCGCTGTTCTTCGGCGGGATGCTGGGCTGCTTCGTCAACGGACGCCTCTTCAGGCCCATCGCGCCGGCCTCGGCCGCCGACATCGCGCGCAACCCGCTGTGGGTCCCGCCCGAAGTGGCGGCCGGCCTCAAGACCAGCGCGCTCGCCTATCTGGTGGCGATGGTGTCCTTCGTCGCGAGTTGGCTGGCCACGCCCGCATTCCTCGACAACCGCAACTACTACGAACTGGTTTTCTGGGGCGGGGGGCACGTCCTCCAGGTCGCGAACGTGGCCGCGATGCTCGCCGTGTGGCTGTGGCTGCTGGCCTCGGTCCTCAAGCGCCCGGTGATGCGGCCCTCGACGTCATGGCTTTTGTTCGGCCTGCTGCTGGCGCCG
>WBXI01000311.1 GCA_008933025.1 Verrucomicrobiota bacterium | reverse complement strand
GCGCGCATGCGCCAGACGAAGACCGAGTACGTCGCCTGCCCGAGCTGCGGCCGCACCCTCTTCAACCTCCAGACCGTCACCGCCCGCATCAAGGCCCGCACCGACCACCTCAAGGGCGTGAAGATCGCCATCATGGGCTGCATCGTGAACGGCCCCGGCGAGATGGCGGACGCCGATTTCGGCTACGTGGGCGGGGCGCCGAACAAGATCAACCTCTACGTGGGCAAGAAACCCGTGAAGTTCAACATCCCCGAGGACGAAGCGGTGGACCGGCTGGTGGACCTGATCCGCGAACACGGCAAGTGGGTGGACGCGGATCCGTCCGCGGCAGTCGCGGCCTGAGGCCCGCGCGTTCCCGACCGGGCGGTGTCGTCGACAGACCCACTGCATTCGACGGCCGCTCCCGTGCCCTCGCGACGTCGCGGCCGCGACATCGCGGGGGCACGGCGGATCCGTCCTTCCCGTCAACGCGGCGACAACCGGACGACGGGACACGCGGGCTGCCGCAGCGAGGCCTCGGACATTTCCGCGGACGGACCGTACCCCGGCGCGTCAAAGCGGTAGCAGCGGCCGGGGTCGGAAACCATCGCGTGGAATTCGATGCGCCCGTCGTGGCCCACCGCCACCGGTTGGGCATCCCACTCGACCTTGGCGTCGGGATCCGCGGGCACGAACGGTTCGAAGGGACGGGAGGCCTTTCTTCCCGACCACAATTTGAAGAGGGGAACGGGACGGCCATTGCCCGCGTCCACGACTTTGGCGGCCAGCGTCTCGATCCTCCCGGCCAGAGTCACGGCGACGTTCGTCTCCTGGTGGCGAATGCGTGGCATTGCCGACGGGAAGCCGCTTCCATGGATCAGGAACTGGTATTGGTCCATCGCTTCCGTGCCGGGGTCCGGCAACCGTTGCCACGTGGCGACACCCGCCGCGTCGGTTGAAACCTGGTCCGGCAAAAAGGTTCCCTGCAGCGTCCGTGCCTCGATCAACGCATCCGGAACGGGACGGCCTTCCGCATGCCGCACCTGGATCCGCAGTGGGTGCCCCCGCGAGAGCACGATCGGCGACTGGCCCGGATCCCAAGGCGGTTCGGTCCGCAACGCGACAAGATGCGGCGCGAACCCTGGGGCCGACACCTCGAGGGTGGACGGATTCGGGGTCGAGACCGCCTGCAAGCGGAAGTTACCCGCGGCATCCGTCGCACCGACCGGCCCCCCCACCGAAAGAATCCCGGTCCACACCACCACCCGCGCCCCCGCGACGGGATTTCCCTCGGGATCCACCACGGAGCCCGAGATCACCGCGGGTCGCGGGAGCGTGATCCGCATCGCGCCGCCCGCCATTCCCGCCGAGGTGGCCGCGAACGGCACCGGGCCGGGCCACCGCGGATGCAGCACCTGGAGTCTAAGTTGGTCCGCCCGCAAGTCGACGGGAACCGCCGCAGTCGACCAATTCCCATGGGCATCGGTCTCCGCGAAGAGGCCCTTCACGAACAGGAATTCCTTCGCGTCGCCGGCGAAGTCGGGCGCGGGTCCGTCGATGCGCACGAGCGCCCCGGACACCGGGTTCCCGTCCGCGTCCTCCACCACGCCGCCCAGACGCTTGCCTTGGTGGGCCCGGTACACCCATTCCGCCGGGAAATCCCCGTGCTGGGACCGCGTCCATTGCAGGAAGCGCGGGACGTGGCCCGCGTGGTCGGCCCAGATCGAGACGTACCGCAACCGCGGGTGGGGATATTCGATCACCGCCCGACCGTCCGCGCCGGTCACGCGGGTGAGGATCCGCGCGTGGATCCCCTCGTCCGCCACCTCGACGCGCAGCGTCATGCCGGCGATCGGTTTGCCGGAATCCGCGTCGAGGGCGCGGAACCGGAGCTTGGATTTCCATGCCGGGGATTTTTCCCGAACCCGCGCCGCGGACCGCCAGGCCTTGGGCAGGTCGCTGCCGCCGGTCGCCATGCCGACCACCACCTCCGACGCCTCGCGCTGGGCGCTGACCAGATCGATGGAACGCACGACTTTCGACGGGCGCGGGTTTTGCAGGCTGGAAACGCAAAGCCGCACCGAATTCCCGTATTCGGCGAGGAACGATGCATCGCCGGTCCACGCCACCCGCGAGCCAGTGTGGGTCGGTTGCGGGACCCGTTCGAAACCGTTCCGCCAGTAGTTCAGCGTGTGCTCGCCGTAGCGGATCGGGACATCGGCCGTGCTGCCGTCCTCGTAATTCAGGCGCGCCGTCGCGATCGTCGCTCCCGGATCGGCGTAATAGAAAGTCGCATGGAGCAGGTAGAGGCGGGCAAACGAGCGGCCGACCGGAATGCCGTCGACCCGTGGACGGAAATACCATTCGTCGCGACGCGACCCCAATCCGGCCAACCGGATCAGCCCCCGGATTTCGAACGGAATCCCCTGGATCACCTGCCGCCCCTTGGGGATCTGGCGCCACATCTGGGGATTGTCGTGGTACTGGTAACCACCCACGGCATCCGCCATGGGCTTCGGATAGTCGACCTGCCCCGAAAGATCCACGGCCTGCAGCGGCGCGGCCCGGCCGGATTGCGGGCTTGTCGTCAGGGCAACCGTCCCGAGCGCCGCCAGAACCGCCATCCCGAATGCCGCGTGGCGACGCAGGCCCGGAGGATTGTCCAACGCCATGAGCCGGGTCCTGAGCGAATCGGCATCCTCGACGATTCCCACGGTCAGCTTCGTCGGGAAGGCGTCGACGGGCGCCGTCGCCAACCGCAGCAGCGTCGTCCCGTACGAACGCCGCTCGGCGTGCGCCGAACCGCGGAGCGCCAGTTCGTCGCACGCCAACTCGCGGTCGACGCGCATCCGCCGGACGGCCCACGGAAGCACCGGGTTGAACCAATGGACGGCCAGCAGCACGGACATCCAGGCATCCCAGAGCGGATCGAGGCGCCGCACATGCGCGAATTCGTGGGAAAGGATGTCGCGCCACTCGCGGTCCGCCAGACGACCGACCAAGTGGGCGGGGACCAGGAGCGTGGGCCGGAACACGCCGAACACGCACGGACCCGCGAGTCACGGGACCACCCGGAGCACCGCCCCGCGGATCCCCATGCGGTCCGCGCATTCCCGGGCCAGCGCCAGCATCGTGGCGTCCGACAATTCCGGCCATGCCGCGACGCGGCGGCGAAAGCGCAGGACGCGCACCGTTCGGATCGCCAGCAAGACCGCCGTCATTCCCGCCCAGATGCCGCCGCCGACGGCAGCCCAAGGCCAGGGCGCGGCATCCGCGGCGTCTTCCCCCGGCTCCGCCGGAGGCAAGGCCCCGGCCGGTTCCACGACGGGATCCGGCGGCGTGCCCGGCAGGTCCGTAACGGTCGCGACGAAACCCCCGGCCGCGGCGACCGGCGTCCGCGGCTCCGGGTTTCCGGCCGCGACCGGAGCGGCCGGTACCGCCCCGGAACCGGCGCCGCGCTTCTGCACCAGGAAACCGAGCCGCTGCCAACTCCAGTTGCTGGCAGGGAGCATGGGCGTGGACAACCGCGCCAGCACGAGGAACCAGAGCGCGAAGGTCCATGCCGGGCCCAGCCGGCCGCGCAGGAATCGCTGCAGCATCACGACGACACCCGCGAGCAACAGCCCCTGCACGCTGGCACGCAGGACCAATTCGCCGGTGGCGGCGAGGAATTCGAGGGGATTCACGGGCGGTCGGGTCCGGGGTTTTCGTCGAGGATGCGTT
>WBXI01000310.1 GCA_008933025.1 Verrucomicrobiota bacterium | reverse complement strand
GGCCGTGCTGGCCGGCGCGGGAATCGACGTCGCGGCGATCAAGCCGGGCGCGCTCGCCGGCAAGACGCTGTCGTTCGTGATCACCAACACCACGTCGCCGCGGTTCCCGCTCGGCGGGACGTTCACGGCCACGATGACGGCCGGCGGCTTCGGCGGTTCGTACGCGCTGCCGGCGGGCGGCGTGCTGGGCCAACGCCAGGGCACCTGGTTTGTTTCCCTGCTGCTCCCGGAGTACACGGGCTTTTTCTTCAACAAGTTCGAGGGGACCAGTTCCGCCTCCTTCACCTTCGCCTACGGGGGAACCTTCGACCTCCACTACGACATCGCGGCGGCGGACGGATGCTGTGCCTCGGGCACCTTCGGGATGGCCGGCGGGACCACCACCGCGACGTTCCAGGCCGCGACCACCACCTTCGTGCCCGCGGGCAACTACCAGTGGCAGAAGGACGGCAAGGACATCCCGAACGCCACGTCGGCGACCTACACGATCGCCCCCGCGACCTTGGCGAACCAAGGCACCTACCGCTGCGTGGTCACCTACCGCGGCTACACCGAGACCACGGAACCCGCGACGCTCCGGGTCGTGGACGGCACGCCGCCGCCGCCGCCGGTCCTCGCCTTCGCGCCGTTCGCGCCGGGTGCCGGAGGCCTGGACATTCCCTCGTGGCCCGCCGGCTACGTGCTGCAACGCACCCCGTCGTTGTCCGCCCCGGACTGGCAGACCATCGCCACGACGCCGCCGATCACCATCCCGTTCGCCCAACCCGGCGAGTTCTTCCGGCTCGTGCCGGCGCCGTAGGCGGCGGCGTTCGAGGATTCGAACCGACGGTGCCCCGAACGCCGGCTTCCCGCCGCCGAACACGGGTCACCGCCGGAATTCCTTCCAGAACGTCGCCGCGGACAAGGCGATCCCGATCCCGGCGATGATCCGGCGGACATGGCGCGGGTCGATGCGCTGCGAAAGGTGCGAACCGGCGTAATAGCCCGCCAGCGCGCCCACGGTCATGACCGTCGCCCGGGGCCAATCGACGATCCCGGCGGCGACGAAAACAAGGGTGGCCACCAGGTTGATGAGCGCGCTGAGCACCGTCTTGAGCGCGTTCATCTCGTGGAGGTTCGTCAATCCCAGCAGGCCGAGCGAGGCCAGCATGAGGATGCCGATGCCCGCGCCGAAATACCCGCCGTACAAGGCGACGAGGAACTGGAAGGCCATCGCGGCCCAGACGTGGGCGGCGCGGTTGGGATCGGGCGTCGCGATCCTTCGGAACACCCCCTGCAAGAGGAACACGGCGGTCGCGAACAGGATCAGGAAGGGCACGAGCCGGGCGAAGACCCGTTCCTGGGTATGGGTGAGGAGCCAACCGCCGATCGCCCCGCCGACCACGCTCAGCGGGCCGAATTTCCAGAGCCAATGGCCGATGGCCGCGACGTGGCGGCGGTAGCCGAACACGCTGCCCGCGGTCCCGGCCATCAGGGCAAAGGTGCTCGTGGCGTTGGCGATCACCGGCGGCGAGCCGAAGCCGAGCAACGCGGGGAACGTGACGAGCGTCCCGCCGCCGGCGACGGCATTGATCGCGCCGGCTGCCACGCCCGCGCCCGCCAATGCCGCTCCCTCGACCCACATCATGCGCGCGACGCTACGCGAAGGGGCCCTGCCCCCAAAGCAAAACGGGGCCGGGCACGAAGCCCGACCCCGTTGGGAAACCCCCGCGACGGACGCTCAGAGCTTCTTCACCCGGATGTTCCTGTAGAGGACGACCGACTTCGGGTCGTGCGATTGCAGGCCGATGGTGCCCTGGCTCAGCTTGCGTTCGAAATCCTTGCCGGGCTGGCGACCGGGTTCCTCGGTGAACTCGTTCACGAGTTTGCCGTTGAGGAACACCTTGATCGTGTTGCCCTTCACGACGACGTGGTGGGTGTACCACTCGTTGTCCTTCACGAACACGTCCTTCACGTCGTGCACGGCATAGACGGAACCCGACTTGCGCCAGTCGCCATGGGACTGGTTGACCTGCGTCTCGTACCCGCCCCAGGGCCAACCCGAGTCCTGGTACTTGGTGTGGATGTACACGCCGCCGTTCGAGCCCGGCTCGGTCTTGATGTCGAGCTTGAGCTCGAAGTCTTTGAAGGGGGCGAGGGACCCGATGTAGAAGCAGTGGCTGCGTTCGCCGTTCGCCCGCAGGGCACCGTCCACGAGGCTCCAGCCCTGGGGCCGTTCGTTGACGATCCATCCGTCCCACGTGCCGTCGAAGATCACGGTGAATCCCTCGGCGTCCACTTTGCCCAACCGGGAACCGGGCGCGGCGGGAACGGCGGGGGCGGCGGACACGGCCGGCGCGGGCTTCGCGGCCGGTTTGGATTTCTGTTCGGTGGCGCACCCGGCGAACGCGAGCGCGGCAACGGCGAATAGGACGGCGTGTTTCATGTGAGCCCGTGCATTCTCCCCGGACGCCCGCCACTGGCAACGCTGATTTCGGGGTGGTACCCGGCCATCGGGTTCCCCGCGTAGGCCCGGCCCCGGCCACAAAACCCCGGGCGCCGGCTCATGGCCCCGTCGACGGGGCCGCGGACGCTCCCGCGCCATCGGCGGCCTTCCGGTCCCGTTCTTCCTCGAGCGCGCGGCGCCGCGCGTATTCGGCGTCGTGGGCAATCGCCACGAAGATCAGCAGCAGGGCCGTCATCCCGAACCGGGTGGCCAATCGCGAATTCGTGTCGACGTCGAGCATCTGGAATTGGCCGATCGCGAACCCGCAGGCGTAGACCGACCAACCCGAGAATCGGTCCACCCGCACCACGACGTAGGTGTAGAACATCGTCAGGAAGCACAGCCCGAAGATCGCATACGGAAACCAATCGGAGGTCGTCTTCCACGGGACGTCCCGGTTCCGGACCAGCGCGATCTGGCAGGCACCGACCGCGGCGTAGAGCGCCCACCGGGTCCAGGGTTCCGACCGGGCCGGCAGGATCGACCGGAGGTCGAGGCCCAGCAGACTTTTCTTCCGGCCCTCGGGCCCGGCGTTGGATTCGTTCATGGGGTTTGCCGCGGATGACTTCCGCCGTCTCTACCGCCGCCGCCCCGGGGCCGGCAATGGCAATTCATGCCGACCGCCCGTCCCGGAACACCACGCTTGTCACGCGCCGCGCTTTGCCCAATGTCCGCCCCCGTCTTTCGCATCGCATCCGCCACTCCATGTCCAAGATCCAGCGCGCCCTGTTGTCCGTCTCCGACAAGACCGGCCTCGTCGATTTCGCCCGCGTCCTCGCGTCCGCCGGCGTCGAGTTGCTTTCCACCGGCGGCACCGCCCGCGCCATCCGCGACGCCGGCCTCCCGGTCCGCGACATTTCCGAGCACACCGGCTTTCCCGAGATGCTCGACGGCCGGGTCAAGACGCTCCATCCGAAGGTCCACGGCGGCCTCCTCTACCTGCGCGGCAACCCCGAACACGAGGCCACCGTCCGCGAGCACGGCATCGCGCCCATCGACCTCGTCGTCGTGAACCTCTACCCCTTCGAGGCCACCGTCGCCAAACCGGGCGTCTCCCTCCACGACGCCATCGAAAACATCGACATCGGCGGGCCCTCGATGCTGCGGAGCGCGGCCAAAAACCACGAGAGCGTCACCGTGATCGTGGATCCGTCGGACTATGCGGCGGTCGCGGCGCAGATCGCCGCCACCGGCGGCACCGATCTCCAGACCCGCCGTCTTCTGGCGGCCAAGGTGTATGCGCGCACGGCGGCATACGACGCCGCCATCGCCGCCCATCTGGGCCGCGAGTTCGCTGGCGGCCAGG
>WBXI01000309.1 GCA_008933025.1 Verrucomicrobiota bacterium | reverse complement strand
GGCGCGGAGCTCGGAGAACTGCCGCTCGTAGCTTTGGCCGCCGTAGATGGGGACGGCACGGACGCCCTTCTTGAAGAACGCCAGCTTGTGCACCTCTTCCGACACCTGCATGGCGAGTTCACGGGTGGGGCAGACGATGAGCACCTGTGGCCCGGGCGCTTTGGGATCGAGACGCTCGATCGCCGGGATGGCGAAAGCCGCGGTCTTCCCGGACCCGGTGTGGGATTGGCCCACCACGTCCTTTCCGGCCATGAGGACTGGGATGGCGGCGGCCTGGATGGGGGATGCCTGCTCGAAGCCTAGGCGCTGGACTGCCTTCTGCAGTTCCGCCGATAGCCCGAATTCCGAAAACAACGTCGACTTCATTTCTGGGAGGGGGAGCCTAGCAGAAGGCGGCCTCGTCCGGGAACTTGAAGTTTTCGGAATCCGACGGGGCCTCCGGACCCCGGTTTTGGCCTTCCCCGACCTTCGCCCTTGCAGCCGGGGGTTCCGTCGCTACCGTAGCGGAGCAGTTTTGTCCGGTTTGAACCACTCCGTATGAGCCAGCAGAAGGTCTATTACTTCGACAACAACGCCACCACCCGGGTCGCCCCGGAAGTCGTGGACGCCATGGTGCCGTTCCTCCGGGAGTTCTGGGGGAATCCGTCGAGCGCGTACCAATTCGGTGCCCAAGTGCATGGACACGTCGAGGGGGCCCGCGAAAAAGTCGCGGCCTTGGTCAACGCGGACCCGAAGGAGATCAGCTTCACGAGTTGCGGCACCGAGTCGAACAACACCGCCATCCACAGCGCGCTCGTCACCACCGGCAAACGCCACGTCATCACCACCCGGGTCGAGCATTCCGCGAACATCAATTTCGGCGAGTTCCTCGAGCGCCGCGGTCACGAGGTGACCTACCTGCCGGTGGAATCCGACGGGTCCCTGGACCTCCATCTCCTCGAGCGATCGATCCGTCCGGACACGGCCATCGTTTCGGTCATGTACGCCAACAACGAGACCGGCGTGGTCTTCCCCATCGAGGAAGTGGCCGCGATCTGCCGGAGCCAGGGCGTCTTGAGCCACACCGACGCCGTGCAGGTCCCCGGCAAGCTGCCGATCGACGTGCGGCGTCTCGGCGTGGATTTCCTTTCGTTGAGCGCGCACAAGCTGCACGCGTCGAAGGGCGTCGGCGCGCTGTACACCAAGCGCCGGACCAAGTTCTCGCCCTACGTTTTCGGCGGGCACCAGGAACGCGGTCGCCGCGGCGGAACCGAAAGCGTCGCCAACATCGTCGGCTTCGGCCGCGCGGCGGAACTGGCGATGGCCAGTCTCGAGGACGAAAACACCCGGGTCCGCGCCCTCCGCGACCGGCTCGAGTCGTGGATTCTCGCCAACATCCCCAACACCGTCCGCAATGGTGCCAAGGAACCGCGCCTCCCCAACACCGCGAACATCGCGTTCGATTTCGTCGAGGCCGAGGCCACCCTCATGCTGCTCGACCAGTTGGGCATTTGCGCCAGCTCGGGCTCCGCCTGCACGACGGGTTCGCTGGATCCCTCGCACGTGCTGTCCGCCATGGGCGTGCCGGCGATGCGGGCGCGCGGTTCCGTCCGTTTCAGCCTGGGCATCTACAACACCACGGAAGACGTGGAGTACGTGATCGAGCACCTGCCTCGGATCATCCAGAAGCTCCGGGACATCTCGCCCCTGAACCCGGCGCACCCGGACAACGACAAGTACGATGTCGAGGCGGCGCGCCGCAAACACGAGGCAGACCTCGCGGCGGCGACGGGCGAGGCGGTCTCGGCCTGATCCGGGACACCGGGAATGGCATCCGCGCGCCGCTCAGCGTGCCGCGCGGAGATCGGCGAGTTTCCGGGTTGCCCGTCCCCCGTCGATCGTGGCGGCGGCCAGTTCCCAGCCGTCCGCGATCGTCGGGGCCTTGCCGGCGACGAAGAGCGCGGCCCCGGCGTTGAGCAACACCGCGTCCCGCCGCGCGCCCCGCTCCTCGCCCGCGAGCAATCGCTCGACCAACGTCGCGTTCACGAATCGATCGCCACCCGCGAGATCCGCCAGTCCGGCCGGGACCAAGGGGAGGAGGGAAGGCGACCAGCGGGAGGTGGACAGGGCGCGGTCCTGGTAGAATTCCGCGATGACGTTTTCCCCGAGGGTGGACAACTCGTCGAGATGGGCGGGACCCGGGACCTCGCCGGAGACCACCATGGCGCGGCGCACGCCCAGTTGCTGGAGGGTGCGGGCCATGGGTTCGGTCAGTTCGGGACGCGACACGCCGACCAACTGCACCGTCGGCCGCGCGGGATTCAGCAAGGGCCCGAGAAAATTGAAGAGGGTCGGTTGCCCCTTTTCCGCGCAGAGCCGGCGGGCGGGAGCGATGTGCTGGAACGCCGGATGGAATCGGGGCGCGAAGAGGAACGCGAAGCCGTGGTCGTGCAACCGGGCCGCGGCGGTCGCCGGATCGACTTCGACGGGAATTCCAAGCGCCTCGAGGACGTCGGCGCTTCCCGACTGCGAGGTGATGGCCCGGTTGCCGTGCTTGGCCACGGTCACCCCGGCGGCCGCGCAGACGAGGGCCACCGTGGTGGAAATGTTGAACGTGTTGAGTCGGTCGCCCCCGGTCCCGCAGACGTCGAGGATGTCGCGCGAGCGCGTTTCGGGATCGAGCGGGATGGGCAGGGACAACGCGCGCAGCGCCCGCGCGAATCCGGCGATCTCGGCGGACGTTTCCCCCTTGCGGGCGAGCGCCGTCAGGAACGCGGCTTTCCGTGCCGGATCTCCCGCCGGGTCCACGAGGCCGGCCACGGCCTCGGTGATGGCGTCCGGGTCCAGTTCCCGGCCTTCGGCAAGCTGGGCGATCAGTTGGGGTGTCATCGCGGTGGATCGCCCAAGGCAGGCGGGTGAATCTTGGGGTCGGTGATCGGTGGGCCGGAGGCGATCGGCGGGCAAAGGGCCTGCGCAAAGGCCACCTTGGAAAACAAAACCGCCCTTTGCAGGGCGGTTTCGATCGGCATTGGAAGGCGACTTACTTGCCCTTCGCCTTGATTTCCGTAACGGCGATCCACTTCTTGCCGTCGACATCGGAAACCTCGCCCTTCACGACGACTTCCTTGGTGTCGCCACAGATTTCCTTGTGGAATTTTTCGCTGGCCTCGCCCTTGAGGTACCAGAGGCGGGTCTTGTCGCCCTTCTTGACCTCGACCACGTTCTGGCACTTGTCGACCCCCTTGATCTTGAGGGCGCACTTCGCGCACTTCGCCTCGCCGGAAACGGTGATGTCCTTGGCGAAGGCGGTGACTCCGAGGGAAAGGGCCGCGACGGCGGCGAATTTAAAAAGGGATTTCATGGATGTATCGATATGATTTGCACGAAAGAACTCCAAAGACCCGGCGATGGCAAGTGGACATTTGTGGGATGGCGCAGCGGGCGCGCATCTTGACACTGCCCGCGGGATGCGATGCCAAACCCCGCGCGCGAAGCGCCATCGGAGTGCGATGGGAAGGAGCGTGACGACGTCGCACGGTTGTCGCGGTTGGCTTCGCGGGGAAGACGCTCGCCGCGGTCCCCTGCGCGGCGTGTCTTGCGCGTGCCGCGGGAAGGAGTGCCGGCGAAGCCACGCCGCTTTGGCACACGGCCAGCCACCCCCACCCCCACGGAGGCCCTCCCCGACAGCCATGCCCTCCGCCGCGGTTGCCGCTGGTTTCAGAGCGGTGTCGCGGCCCTCCGAGGGCCTTGCCACCGCACTCCCACGGCGCTTCGCGCGGCAGACACGCCCGCCCCACCCCCGCGGCGCTTCGGGCGGGGGCGTGTCGCGATGGGGCCGGCCACG
>WBXI01000308.1 GCA_008933025.1 Verrucomicrobiota bacterium | reverse complement strand
CTGCGGGTGCTGGCGGGCAACGGGCAGGGGGGCTTCGGCGGCGTGAACGACCCGGCATGGGGCGCGGTGGCGGCGGACGACCAGACGTCGGTGGTGGCCTGGTCCGCGGAGCCCGGGAGCGGGACGTTGCTGGTGGGGCAATCGAACTATAAGGGGGGACGTGTGGAAGGGGAGAGCGTGGCGCGCTACGAGGTGCAGTACGGGGAAGTGAAGGCGGCGGCGGGACTGGGATGGATGGAGACGAGCCCGGGGCCGGTGGTGGTGGCGGACCTGGACGGGGACGGGGACCTGGACGTGTTCGTGGGGGGACGGGTGAAGGGCGGGAAATATCCGGAGGGCGGGGGCTCGCGGGTGTACCGCAACGAGCGCGGGCAATACACGCTGGACGAGGAGAACACGCGGGTGGTGGTGGGGAGCGGGATGGTGAGCGGTGCGGTGTGGACGGACCTGGACGGGGACGGGTACCCGGAGTTGGTGCTGGCGTGCGAGTGGGGACCGGTGCGGGTGTACGCGAACCACGGTGGGAAGCTGGAGGAAGCGGGCGGGAAGTGGGGTCTTGGGAAGACGAGGGGATGGTGGACGGGAGTGACGGCTGGGGATCTGGACGGGGACGGGAGGATGGACCTGGTGGTGGGGAACTGGGGCCTGAACCACGGGCAGGCGAGGAGGCAGCCGAGGATGTACAGCGGGGACGTGGACGGGAACGGGACGTGGGACGTGCTGGAAGCGGAGTGGGACGCGGAGACCGGGAAGGAAGTGCCGCGGCGGGACTGGGCGACGGTGGGGCGTGCGATCCCGTGGGTGCAGGAGCGGTACGGGAGTTACCGAGCGTACGGGGAAGCGGGGATGGAGGCGATCTACGGGGAGAAGCTGAAGGGACTGAGGAAGGACACGGTGGAGACGATGGAATCGACGGTGTTTTTGAACCGCGGTGGACGCTTCGAGGGCGTGGCGATGCCGGTGGAGGCGCAGATGGCGCCGGTGTTCGGGGTGAACGTGGGGGACTACGACGGGGACGGGAAAGAAGACGTGTTCGCGAGCCAGAACTATTTCGGGACGGACGTGGAGAGCGGGCGATTGGACGCGGGCCGGGGCTTGTGGATGAGGGGTGACGGGAAAGGGGGATTGGAAGCGGTGGGCGGGGAAAAGAGCGGGGTGAAGGTGTACGGGGAGCAGCGTGGATCGGCGCTGGGGGATTACGACGGGGACGGGCGTGTGGACCTGGTGGTGAGCCAGAACGGCGGGGAGACGAAGTTGTACCACAACGTGGGAGGACGTGCGGGGCTGCGGGTGCGGTTGGTGGGCGGGGTGGGGAACATGGAGGGGATCGGGGCGGTGGAACGCCTGGGAGGTGGCCCGGCGCGGGAGGTGCACGGCGGGAGCGGGTATTGGTCGCAGGACAGCGCGGTGCAGGTGTTGCACGGGAAGGGGACGCTGGAAGTGGCGTGGCCGGGAGGGCGGCGAACGAAGGCGGAAGTGCCGGCGGGGGCGCGGGAAGTGCGCATGTCCATCACCGGCGAACTGGAGGTGGTGAAGTGAAGCCAGTCGATCGGGCGACCGGAGCGAGGCCGGCATGGGGATGGCTGGGCGCCGTCCAGTCGCTGCTGTGCGTCCTCGTGTCCACGGTGGCCGTGCAACGGGGGGCCGCCGCCGATCCCGACCGCACCGTCCCGGGCGGGCCGGGATACCGCGCCAAGACGGTCACCTTCGATGCGGCACACGCGCCCGGGTTCAAGCTGCTTCCGGCGGCGACGACCGGCATCCGGTTCACCAATACCCTGGGCACCGAGCTCTCGTTGACCAATACCCCGGTGAACAATGGCTCGGGGTTGGCGTTGGGCGACGTGGATGGCGACGGTTGGTGCGACATCTATTTCTGCCGCATCGACGGGCCGAACGTCCTGTATCGAAACCTCGGCGGCTGGCGATTCGAGGACGTGACCGAGTCCGCGGGCGTGGCCTGTCCGGGACAGCATTCGACCGGCGCGACCTTCGCGGACGTCGACGGGGACGGCGATCTGGACCTGCTGGTGAATTCCCTTGGCGGCGGGACGCGACTCTTCGTCAACGACGGCCGCGGGCATTTCGTCGAACGCATCGACGCCGGTCTGGACCGGCATTCCGCCGGCATGTCGATGGCGCTGGCCGACATCGACGGGGACGGCGATCTCGATCTCTACGTGTCCAACTACCGGACGAGCACGATCCTGGACCAGCCCCAGACCCGGTTTGGGTTTTCGGTGGCGGGCGGCAAACCGGTCCTCACCAAGGTCAACGGCGTGCCGGTGTCCGACCCGGGGATGGCGGGTCGCTTCCAACTGAACGCGGCCGGCATGCCCCGCGAGGTCGGCGAACCGGGCGCCCTCTATCTCAACGACGGGAAGGGACGTTTCCTTCGGGCCCCGTTTTCGGATCGGTTTTCGGACGAGGAAGGAAAGCCGATGGAAGAACCACGCGACTGGGGCCTGAGCGTGATGTTCCGGGACATCGACGGCGACGGTGCCCCCGACATCTATGTCTGCAACGACACCGATTCCCCGGACCGGATCTGGATCAACGACGGGCATGGTCGATTCCGCGCGCTGGGCACTAAGTCCGTGCGTCACGTCAGCCTGTCCTCGATGGGCGTGGATTTCGCCGACATCAATCGGGACGGGCGGGACGACTTCCTGGTGGTCGACATGATGCCCCGGCGGCATTCCGACCGTCTCACTTTCATGGAACACGAACGCGCGCCCATCCCGGTGCCGGGACAATTCATGGACCGCCCCCAATACGGCGCCAACACCCTGTTCCTGGCGCGCGCCGACGGCACCTACGCGGAGGTGGCCGCCCTCATGGGGGTGCAGGCCACCGATTGGTCGTGGAACCCGCAGTTCGTCGACGTGGACCTCGATGGATACGAGGACTTGATCATTGCCAACGGTTTTCACCGCAACGTGCTCGACAGCGACGCGGCGGCACGGGTGAACGCGGAAAAGAAGGCCCGGCGGTTGTCGCCGATGCAGGAGTTGCAATTGCGGAAATTATATCCCGCGTGGCCGGGCTCCAACCCGTGCTTCCGCAACACGGGAGGCGGCGGGTTCGAGGAGATGGGGCGGGGCTGGGGATTCGACGGGAGCGGGGTGTCGCAGGGGATGGCGATGGGCGACCTGGACAACGACGGGGATCTGGACGTGGTGATGAACAACCTGAACGGGGAGGCGAGCGTGCTGAGGAACGAGGGCGGGGGCGCGCGGGTGGCGGTGCGGTTGCGGGGAGCGGGAGGGAACACGCAGGGGATCGGGGCACGGATCAAGGTGAGGGGAGGGCCGGTGGAACAGACGCAGGAGATGATCGCGGGGGGCAGGTACCTGTCGGGAGCGGAGGCGCTGCGGGTGTTCGCGGCGGGACGCGGAACGAATCTGGAAGTGGAAGTGAAGTGGCGGGGAGGCCGGCGGAGCGTCGTGAGGGTGAAGGCGAACCAGGTGTGCGAGATCGACGAGAGGGACGCGGTGGCGGTGGCGGTGGAAACGGCGAAGGCGCCGGAGGCGGCGGTGTTCGAGGACGCGAGCGCGAAGATCGGGCACGTGCACCCCGAGGAAGGGTACGAGGAATTGCAGCGGCAGCCGTTGCTGCCGCGGAGCCTGGGCCAGATGGGGCCCGGGGTGGCGTGGTGCGACCTGAACGGGGACGGGAAAGAGGACCTGGTGGTGGGGAGCGGGAAGGGGGGACGGCTGCGGGTGCTGGCGGGCAACGGGCAGGGGGGCTTCGGCGGCGTGAACGACCCGGCATGGGGCGCGGTGGCGGCGGACGACCAGACGTCGGTGGTGGCCTGGTCCGCGGAGCCCGGGAGCGGG
>WBXI01000307.1 GCA_008933025.1 Verrucomicrobiota bacterium | reverse complement strand
GACACCCTGTCGGTGTTGAACGACGACACCACCCACCTCGGGTTGTCCGTCGCTCCCGACCGTCTCGTCGAGGGCGGTTCCGCCGTCGCGACCGTCACCCGCGCGCCCGCCGGCGCCTCGGCGCTCGTGGTCCAGATCATCTCCGCGGATCCCGCGCAACTCGGCACGCCCGGCACCGTCACCATTCCGGCCGGGCTGGCCTCGGCCACTTTTGCGGTGGTCGCCGTCGAGGACACGCTCGTCGAGCGCACCAACACCTATACCCTGACGGTCACCGCTCCCGGCCATCCGGACGCGGCCGCCAGCGTGACCATCGAGGACAACGACGTCCCCAACGTGGTCCTCGCCCTTGCCGCCCACACGGTGAGCGAGGGAGCCGGGGCCAACGCCACCAGCGCGACCGTCACGCGTTCCCCCGTCAGCAACCGCGCCGTGACCGTCGCCCTGGTCAGTTCCGATCCCACCGTCGCCAAAGTCCCGGCCACCGTCGTCATCCCCGCCGGCCAAGCCGGTGCCAGCGTGCCCGTCGCGGCCGTGAACAACCTGGTGGTGGACGGCTCGCGGGCGGTGACGATCGGCGGCAATGTCCTCGACAGCGTCAACGGGACGCCGGTGCGCGAGATCGCGCCCGACCTCCTCCATGTCACCGACGACGACGGCCCGACGCTCTCGTTGAAGGTGGCCGACGACGTGGTGCCCGAGGGCCGCAATCCCGCCACGACGGCCACCGTGACCCGCAACACCCCGACCACCTCGGCCCTGGTGGTCTCGTTGCTCTCGTCCGCCACCGCCGAGGCCACCGTCCCGGCGACGGTCACCATCCCGGCCGGGGCCGCGTCGGCGCAGTTCCCGGTCGTCTCCGTCAACGACGGGGTGACGGACGGCAACAAGACCGTCGCCCTCACCGCGACGGCGGCGGGCTTCACCGCCGGCAACGCCATCCTCGTGGTCAGCGACGCCGATCTCCCCGATCTGGTCGTGACCGCCATCACCGCGCCCGCGACCGGCATCGCCGGCGGCCAACTGACCGCGACGTTCCGCGTGGAAAACCGAGGCGTCGTCGCCGCCGCCGTGCCCGTCGGCCAACGGGTGTTCCTGTCCACCGACAACGTGGTCGGGGGCGACCTGCTGGTGGCCCAGCTCCAATCGCCGGGGTCGCTCCCCGCCGGCCAGTACTTCGAGCAGACGGTCAACATCCGGTTGCCCGACCAGACCGGGAATTACTGGATCGTGGTCACCACCGACGCGAACAACGACGTCGCCGAACTGCTGGAAAACAACAACACGCGCATCGGCAACGACCCGGTCGTCGTGGGTCCGGCCTATACCGCCACGGTGGAGACCGACGTCACGACGGCGCTGGCCGGGACGGCGATCCCGCTCCATGGCAGCGCGACCCGCGCCGGCTCCGGCCTGCCGGCCGCGAACGCGCCGGTCACCGTCCATCTCATGGTCCGCGGCATCGCGCGCACCCTGTCGGTGCTCACCGGCATCGACGGCCAATTCGACACCACCTTCCGCCCCCTGCCCGGCGAGGCCGGACATTACCGGGTGGCGGCGGCCTACCCGGGCCAGCCCATGCCGCCGGCCCAGGACGAGTTCACGCTGCTTGGATTCTCCATCGGCGCCGTGGGCACCGTCACCGTCGTCGAGGGGACCAGCGTCGGCGGGACCACCCAGATCGACAATCTCAGCGAGGTTCCGTTGACCGGCATGGCCGTGTCGGTCGTGGCCCACCATCCCAGCATCGCGGTCACCGCGTCGCTGGCCGGCACGACGCTGGGCGGCGATGGCAGCCTGGCCCTCGCCTTCGGCATCACCGCCGTCGACACGTCCGCGGCCCAGAGCAGCGTGCAACTGCGGGTGACCAGCACCGAGGGGGTCGTCGTCGACCTGCTCTTCAACGTGCGGCAGGAACGCCTGATGCCGCGACTCGTCGCCAATCCGGCCAACCTCGCCACCACCATGCGGCGCGGCGCGCAGACCACGGTCACCTTCGACGTCGCCAACAATGGCGGGCGCGATACCGGTCCGCTCGACGTGATCCCGCCCTCCCTGCCGTGGCTCAGTCTGGCCTCGGTGCCCCGTCTGGACTCGTTGCGGCCGGGATCGAACACCACCGTCACCGTGCTGCTGACCCCGCCCGCCGACATGGCCTTCGGCGACTACCACGGCACCCTCGTCCTGCAGAGCGCCAACGCCAACCTCGCGGTCCCCTACTCCTTCCGGCCGATCTCCGAGAACAAGGGCAGCATCCTCGTCGTCGCCGAGGACGAGTACACCTACTTCGCCGCGGGTTCGCCCCGGGTCGCCAACGCGACCGTCGTCATCTCGGACGCGCTCACCGGCACGCCCGTGTCCACCAACCACACCGACATCGACGGCAAGGTGCTCGTGGCCAACCTCAACGAGGCGTTCTACATCGTCGACGTCCGCGCCGATGCCCACGGCAAGTTCCGCGAATCCACCCTCGTCGTCGCCGGCCAGACCGCCACCATCACCGCCTTCCTCACCCGCGAAACCGTCCGCTACTCGTTCACCGTCGTGCCGACGACCGTCGAGGACCATTACACCTTCGTCGTCGAGAGCATCTTCGAGACCCAGGTCCCCGTCCCCGTCGTCACCATCGAACCCTCCTCGATCGACCTCGGCCAATACTCCGGCGACGAGTTCCAGTTCGACGTCACCGTGTCCAACCACGGCCTGATCAACGCCCAGGACGTGCGCCTCGACATCCCCTCGACCCCGCGTCTCCAGATCACCCCCTTGGTCAGCAACATCGGGAAACTTCCCGCGAACTCCTCGCTCACCATCCCGGTGCTGGTGCGCCGCCTCCCGCCCCCCGGGGAACACCGCCCGGTCCGCCGGCGCCCGGCCCGCCAACTATCTCGACGGCCAATGTTCCGTCACCGCCCGGATGCTCTGGGATTACCTGTGCGGACCCAACGTGGTCGACAAGAGCACGGCCTTCTATGTCTTCGATTCGACGGGTTGCGACCTCGTCAAACTGTACAAACAGGTCTACGACGTCGTGCCGGATGCCCCGGGCCCGGTCTCCACCTTCTTCGACGATCTGGAGCAGTTGAACACCGTCACCGACTTCGAGGCCCCGCCCGGCTTCCACTTCGCGTGCAAGGCCACGCCGCCCGCGTCCAGCGCCCGTGCCTCCCGCTCCGCGGCGATGCCCGCCGCCGGCAACGAGGTGTGTGCCCGGGTCAAACTCTCGCTCAGCCAGGGCGCCGTGCTGGCCCGCGATGCCTTCAAGGCCACGCTCCAACTCGAAAACGAGACCGCCAGCCCGCTCCAGAACGTCCTCGTCACCCTCAGCGTCAAGAACGCCAACGGCGAACTCGTGACCCCGCTGTTCGGCATCCACGATCCCACCCTCGCCGGGTTCACCACCGTCGACGGCACCGGTTCCCTCGATGGCAAGTCGACCGGGACCGCGGACTGGATCCTCTTGCCGTCGCTCGATGCCGCGCCCCAGACCGGTTCCGCGTTCTACCTCGTGGGCGGCACCATGAGCTACGTCCAGGACGGGGCCCAGATCACCATCCCGCTCGCCCCCGCCCCCATCCAGGTCTATCCGCAACCCGAACTCGTCGTGCGCTATTTCCACGACCGCGACGTGTTCTCCGACGACCCCTTCACGCCCGAGGTCGAGCCCAGCATTCCCTACTCGCTCGGCATGCAGGTCCAGAACGTCGGCTATGGCGCCGCACGGTCCCTGAAAATCACCGGCGGCAAACCGCAGATCGTCGAGAACGAGAAGGGTCTCCTCATCGAGTTCAAGCTGGTCGGCACCCAACTGGAAAATGCCGAGGCCACGCCGTCGCTCGACGTGGATTTCGGCGAGATCGGGCCCGCGACAAACAAGATCGCCCGCTGGATCTTCACCTCGAGCGTCCAGGGCAGCTTCACGAATTTCACCGCGAGTTTCACCCACACCGATGCGCTCGGGACCAAGCGTCTCTCGTTGGTCCGTTCCACCGAGATCCACGAGCTCAACCACATCGTGAACGCCGACCGGGCCT
>WBXI01000306.1 GCA_008933025.1 Verrucomicrobiota bacterium | reverse complement strand
CCAGGGCGTCACGGTGCTGCTCTACAGCGACGTCAACAACAATGGCGTCTACGATGTGGGAACCGACACCTTCATCGAGAGCCAGGTGACCGATGCCGGCGGCAAGTACCTGTTCCAAGGCCTGCCCGACGCGAAATACATCGTGAAGGTGGACACCAGTTCCACCTCGCTGCCGACTTCATTCAATCCGACGTCCACTTTCGAGCAGGACGGCGTCCACGACAGCATCAATGCGGCGACCATCACCGGCGGCGCAGCGGTCGTGGATCGGGACTTCGGCTATCCGCTTGCTTCCGCAACCTTGCTCGGGGTCAGCGGGTTTGTCTGGAACGACCAGAATAACAACAGCACGCGGGACGCGGGCGGCGAGCAGGCGACCTTCAACAACGTCACGGTGCGTGCCCTCGTCGACCTGGACGGCGATGGGGTCGCGGACTACACGCTGACCACGACCACTTCCTCGGCCGGGGCCTATGCCTTCACCGGCATCCCCAACCTGAGCAAGGTGACGATCGTGGTCGACCAGACCACCTTGCCGGGCGCCGGGTGGACGCAGACGACGGATCCGGATGCGACGAAGGACAGCCAGACGACGGTCAGCCTCGCCGGCTCCAATATCATCAACCAGAACTTCGGTTACATGGGAAGCATCCGGGTGGGGAACCGCATCTGGAAGGACGACGGTACCGGCACGGGTGGCGTGGCCAACGACGGACTGTAGAATGGAGCGGGGGTTGGGGTCGAACCGGGCATCGACGGCGTGATTTTGGAAGTCTACGCGGCGGATCCGACCTTCGGCACCCCGACCGGTTCCGCACTGGCGACCACCACGACGGCGAATGGGGGCTATTACTTCTTCTATCTGCCGGCCGGCGACTATGTCTTGAACGTCCCGGCCACCAACTTTGCATCCGGGAAGCCGTTGTCCGGGTTGTACAGCAGCGGCAGCACCGTCGGCACCCGCAACGGTGTGGATCCGGACAACGACGTGGACAAGGATGACAATGGCTACAATGCCATCAATCCGGCCCTGACCGGGGTCACGACCGCGGCCTTCACCCTGACGGTCGGTGGCGAGCCGACCGGCGAGGTCGATCTAAATCCCAACGGCACGGACATCCTTGCGGCCGACAACAGTTCCAACCTGACGGTGGACCTCGGATTCTTCGCCGGGGCGCCGACCGCCATCACCCTCGCGTATGTCAGGGGTTGGTGGCTGGACGGCCAGGTCACCGTGGAATGGGAAACCGTCAGCGAACTCAACACGTTGGGTTTCGATCTATATCGGCTGATGGGCGACGGCCAGCGGGTCCTGGTGAACAAGGACTTGGTCCCGGCGCTCAACGCGGAGAAGGGCGGGACCTATAGGGTCAGCGAAGCCCTGGGCCGGCCTTCCGCCCCGGTGCAATACATCCTGGTGGAACACGAGACCACCGGGAGACGGATCGAGTACGGGCCGTTCAATGTCCTGGCGGCCGCGCCCGCCCAGGTGACTTCGGTACGCATGGTCAGCGGCGCGATGGTCATGGAATTCACCGGGGAGCCGGGCGTCGACTACGTGATCGAGACGACGGACGACCTGATCAATGGACCGTGGGAAAGCGCCGGGCGCTTCCGGTCGGATTCGTCGGGCAAAGTCCTTTACCACCAATCGCTGACGGGCTCGGAGCCGGTCCGCTTCTATCGCGCGTTGCGTCCCTGAAGTCGAACGCCATACCGAGAAACAAGACAATATGAAGATTCAAAGACCGAACCGTGTGCTGGCGGCGTGGGTGGTTGCCTCGGCCCTGCAGATGGGTGCCCGGGCGGACACGATCGTCCAGACGTTCACGCAGACGGTCCCGCTGACCGGGAGCCCCCCGGGTAGCGTGTCGTTCAACACGGTCTGGAACATCAACCAATACGATGGATTCGGGGGACTGACGTCGCTGACCGGGGTCAAGTACGAGCTGAGCACCCAGATCTTCTATCAGGGCACGTTGGTCAGCGTCGCTTCGGGCCTGCCGTTCAACCTGGTCGTGCAAAGCGATTTCAATTTCGTTTTGCCGGGCACTTCGGGGCAAATCACCGCTCTGGACCCATCGATTGCCTATTCCGGGACGATGCCGTCCGTGGCGGGCACGACGCTGGCGGTGCCCGCATCGGGCGGCTTGGCGTCGTCGATCCCGACGGCGACGCAGTTCGCGTTGGATTTGGCAAGCTACGTGGGTGGAGGCGTGGTCTCGGTGGCGGCAACGGGAGAGTTGCTGACAACGACGCCGGCCGCCGGCACGCGGCCATTCCAAAACACCAGCGACATCGGCGAGGCAAGTCCATATGTGTTCGTGGACCAGACCAAGGTTTACCCTTTGTTCGGGCTGCAACAATTCAGTTTGGTGGGGACGATGACGGTGACCTACACGGTGCCGGAGGCGAGTACTTACGCGGCGGTGGCCGGGTTGGTTGGCCTGGTGGGTTGGCATTGTTGGGCGCGACGCAGGAACTCCTGACCGTGTGTCGTGATGCCTCGTGGTGGGCAGGCCGCCCGCAGCGAATAGCGGAGCGGGCGGGGCGCCCACTTGCCGTGCAGCCGGGACGTCCGCCCCACGTCCTGCCAATTCCCCCGCGGGATCTTGATCCGGAAGAATTGGGTCGATTGTTGGTCCGGTGTCGGCCGATATAACCTTTGCATATGATGTTTGCACAACGCGGGTTCGCGGCCGGCGTCGGCAGCCCGGCGGTCTCCCGTTCGCTTGTCCGGCCCGTTTGGCAAACCAACTCCGTCCCGGGCCTCGCGGTTTGTCTCCTTGGCTTGGCCTGCATTGCCACGGTGGCCAATGCCGCGAATCCGGGCCGCTTCGGGTGGAGTGTTCTCCCCGGCGTGGCCATGTCGCACGGTGCCCCGGTGTTGATCTGGTCCACCGCCCACGAGCGTGGGGTCGTCGGTTTCGATCTTCTGCGGTCCGGCGCGGAAAAGATGGGCCCGGTTCTTCTCAACTCGGCTTTGATCGCCGCCTCCAACAATCCCGCCGGCGCGACCTATATCGTGTCGCTGCCTACGGCCACGGCGGTCGGTTCCGATCTCACGCTGCGGACATGGACCGAGGACGGGGCGTCCACCGACCAATCGTTTCGCCTCGAGGAGCGGCCCGAAATCGTTGTCCCGGAAGACCCGTCCGTGGCTGCCGCGGCCATGTCCAGGGCATCCGCAAGGAGCGTGTCCAAGGCGGGCACACCCCCCGTGGAATGCGTCGACATCCGGACGGGCGACGCCGGGGTATATTTCGTGGGGCATGCCGAACTCGCCGGGGAATTCGGGCTCTCGACAAACGATGTGGCGGTGCGTGCGGGGCAAGGTTTGCTTGGACTCAGGCAACAGGGCATCCCGGTGCCGGGTTGGGATGATGCCGCGTCGGGTGGCCGGTATTTCTTCGCGCCCCGAATCGACACGCTGTTTTTCGCCGGGAACGTGACGCAGGCGCGGTTCGAGGCGACCGATCCGATGGCCACCGTCGCGGCCGCGCCGGATCCGGGCGCGGGACGCGGGCATGCGACGAGCCATCTCGCGGTGGAGAAGAATCTCCAGGCGGTGCCCACGTTGCCGGGCGCGGCCGCGGATGATTTCTGGGTCTGGGACCCGTTCCTGGGCGGGCATCCGACCTTCGGCGACCGGATTTATAATTTCGACCTTCCCGGATTCGCGGCGGGCAACGAGCCGTCGGCGGTGGAAGTCGAGGTGGCGTCGACGAGCGTGGCGTTGCACCAGTTTGGCCTGGCATTGAACGGGCACGTGCTTGGCAGCCTTTCCTGGTCGGGCCCCGAGCGCCACACGTTGCGCTTCGACGTCGATCCGGCGTGGCTGCAACCGACGACCAACGCGCTGGAGATCACCAGCACGGGCGACCGCACGAGCCTCGCGTACCTCGACCGGTTCGGCGTGGATTATCCGCGCGCGTTGCGTCCGGGCGACGGCCAGATGGTGTTCGGGGCGACCGACGACGCGGTCCTGGAATCCACGGGCCCCGCGGGGTCGTCGGTGGAAGTCTGGGACGTGACCAACCCGGTG
>WBXI01000305.1 GCA_008933025.1 Verrucomicrobiota bacterium | reverse complement strand
GATCGACTGCGTCGGCAGCGACAACTCGGACTCTTTCCAATGGGCACCGACCCTGCGCCATTCGCCGCAAACCCGGTCCCCGGGGGTCTGGGACGCCGCCCGCGATTTCCGCGGACCGACGACCGACCCGGCACCCCTCGGTCCGTGGGAGAAGTACGCGCAGGTCCTGCTGTCGGCGAACGAGTTCGTGTTCGTGGACTGACCGCGTCGCGTCTTGAAACTTGGAATCCGGCACCCGAGACTGCATCGATGAACCGTCGCCAGTTTGTCTCCGCGGTCGCCGCGGCCAGCACCGCCGCCGCCCTGCGCACGTTCGCCGCGGAGCCCGCCGGCAAATTGCTCGATGCCCGCGGCCAGAAGATCCGCCTGGGAATGGACAATTTCGCCGTCCGTGCCTTCGGTTGGAAGGGACGCGAACTCGTCGACTACGCCGCGTCGCTCAGGCTCGACACCCTCTTCATCACCGACCTCGCCGCGCTGGGTTCCCTGTCCGAGGAACCCGTCCGCGAGCTTGGCAAATACGCGGCTGCCAAGGGCGTCGAGATCCAACTCGGTTCGTGGAGCATCTGCCCGACCTCGAAAACCTTCAAAAAGGACTGGGGGACCGCCGAGGAACACCTCGCCACCGGCATCCGACTCGCCCGCGCCGTCGGCTCGCCCGTCTTCCGCGTGGTGCTCGGCTCCCGCGACGACCGCCGTTCGCCCGGCGGCATCGAGGCCCGCATCGCGGACACCGTGCGCGTACTCAAGTCCCAGCGGTCGCTGGCCCTGGACAACAACACCAAGGTGGCCATCGAGAACCATGCGGGCGACATGACCGCCGTGGAACTGCGCGGGCTGGTCGAGGAAGCCGGCAAGGATTTCGTCGGGGTGAACCTCGACTCCGGCAACGCCCTCTGGACCCTCGAGGACCCGACCGCGAGTCTGGAAATCCTCGGGCCGTACGCGCTCGCCACCAGCCTGCGCGATTCCGCCGTGTGGGAAACCGAGAAGGGCGCGAAGGTGCAATGGACGGCGTTCGGCGAGGGCGGGGTGATCGATTGGAAGACGTACTTCAAGCGCTTCGCCGAGCTCTGCCCCGGCGTGGCGGTGAACGTCGAGACCATCGGCGGCTTCCAGGTGGAGTTCCCCTACCTCGAGAAGGGTTTCTGGACCGCCTTTCCCAGGAAGTCCGCCGCGGAATTCGCGCAGTTCCTCGCGCTGGCCCACCGCGGCAAGGCCGTGGCCAGCTTCGACGGCGGCAAGAAGGAAAGCCAACGCGGCGAACTCGAGCGCAGCATCGCCTACCTGCGCGACACCATCGGCCTCGGCGTCCACGCCTAGCCGTCGCCGCACGGCCAGCTCGCCCTCGACGGCCGCGGCACGCGGCGGAGACCGCGGCCTTCGGGCTTCGTCCCGCCTTCGTCCGGTCGGGATATCCTTGGCAAGGCCCGACGGCCGCCACGGCCGCCGCCAACCCGGTCGCGTCGCGCCCCCGCGGCCGTTTTCCCGAAATCCGCCTTTCCCATGCGGCGGTTTTCCCGAAACAATCCGGCCTCCCCGCGAACCATGCCTGCCACCGCGTCCCATCCCAACCCGTCGAGACCCGGCGCGACCGCCTGGATGGTCGTCGGTCTCCTCTGGCCCGTCGCCCTCCTCAACTACCTCGACCGCCAACTGATCTCGACCATGAAGAAGTCGATCATGGCGGACCTGACGGACATCCATACGGAGGCGCGGTTCGGCCTGCTGATGGCCGTGTTCATGTGGGTCTATGCGGTGCTCAGCCCCGTCGGCGGCTACATGGCCGATCGATTCGACCGACGGCGCGTCGTCGTCGGCAGCCTGGCCGTGTGGTCGTTCGTGACCTGGCTCACCGGCCAGGCGCATTCCTTCGACCAACTCCTCTGGGCCCGCGCCTTCATGGGCGTCAGCGAGGCCTTCTACATGCCCGCCGCCCTGGCTTTGATCGCCGATTTCCACGCGGGAACGACCCGCTCGCGCGCCATCGGTTGGCACCAGACCGGCATCTATGCCGGCCAGGCGCTCGGCGGCATCGGAGGGACCATCGCCGACAGCGCCCAGGGCTGGCGCGCCGCCTTCGTGTGGTTCGGGCTCGCCGGCGTCCTGTATTCCGTCGTGCTGGCGTTTGGCCTCGTCGGCCGCAAGCCCCCCGCCGTCGCGGCCACCGCGCCCGGCACCCCGCGCATCGGCATACCCGCGGCCCTCGCCGGCTTGTTCGGCATCGGGTCGTTCATCCTCCTCATCCTCCACTTCACCCTGCCCGCCATGTCGGGATGGATGATCCGCAACTGGATGCCCACCTATCTCGGCGAGATCTTCCATCTGAAGCAGGGTGCCGCCGGTTTCTCCGCGACGCTCTGGATCACCCTCGCCTGCGTTCCCGGCGCGCTCGTCGGCGGACATCTCGCCGACCGCTGGATGCGATCGACCCAACGCGGGAGGATCCTGGTGAGCGCGGTGGGCGTCTCGCTGTTCATCCCCGCGCTGTTCGCGCTCGGCTACGCGCCGACCCTCGGCATCGCGATCGCCGCGCTGGTCTTGTTCGGCATCGGCTGGGGATTCTACGACACCAACAACATGCCCATCCTCTGCCAGATCGTGCCGCCGGAACTCCGCGCCACCGGCTACGGGATCCTCAACATGGTGAGCATCAGCTTCGGCGCGGCCCTCACCTGGGGACTCGGCGCGTTGCGCGACCAACACGTCCCCATCCTCGCGCCCTGCATCGGCACCGCCATCGCCGCCGCGGTTTCCATCGCCCTCGTCCTCGCCATCCGCCCGCGCTCCCCCAACCCCCAACCCTGATCCCACCGTGCCCGACATCAGCCATCCCCTCGAGATCCTCGCCGCGCCCTACACGCCGTTCCACGACGACGGATCGCTCGACCTCGACGGCGTCGAACCGCACGCCGCGCATCTCGCGCGGAACGGAATCCAATCGGTGTTCGTGAACGGGACCACCGGCGAGTGTCATTCCCTGGCCCTCGCCGAACGCGAGGCGCTCGCGCGCCGCTGGATCGAGGTCACGCGCGGCGCCAAGGTCCGCGTCGTCGTCCACGTCGGCTCGAATTGCCTCGTCGACGCCGTCGCCCTCGCGCGCCAGGCCGGCCAACTCGGCGCCGCCGGCATCGCGGCCATGTCCCCCTCCTACTTCAAGCCCCGCACCGTCGCCGACCTCGTCGACTGCGCCGCCACGATCGCCGCCGCGGCGCCGCAAACCCCGTTTTATCTCTACGACATCCCGTCGCTGACCGGCGTCCAGCTCTCGATGCCGGATTTCCTCTCCCAGGCCCGGGAACGCATCCCGAATCTCGTCGGGCTCAAGTATTCGAATCCCGACCTCCTCCAGTTCCAGCATCTGGTCCATGCCGACGGCGGCCGCTGGGACATCCCCTGGGGCAGCGACGAGTCGCTCCTCGCCGCATTGGCGCTCGGGGCCCGGAGTGCCGTGGGCAGCACCTACAATTTCGCCGCGCCCGTCTATCGCCGCCTTCTCGCCGCCGTCGGCCGTGGCGATTGGACTGCCGCCCGCCACGAGCAATTCCAGAGTGCCCGCATCGTCCAGGTGCTCATCCGCCACGGCTATCTGGGTGCCAGCAAGGCACTGATGCGCCGGATGGGGGTTCCCGTCGGCCCCACCCGCCTCCCGTTGAACAACCCGACCCCCGCGCAGGAAGCCGCCCTGTTCGAGGATCTGGCCCGCGCCGGCTGGATGGCGGGCGGCCTGTAAGGCGGGTTCGGCCTTCGGTGTTCGAAGGTCGGCTTGCGGTGCCCTGGCCTCCGGCCGCGCCCATCCGCACGTCCCGGGCAAACGCGCCGCCCGAGGCCGCCGGCGCCAAACCGCGGATCCGGGAGGAAATGGCGCGCCCCGCGCACCCCCGGCTCCCCACGCCGAACTCCGCATGACGGACCGGGCGGCCGAAAACGCCCACTGGAGCCCGGTCTTCCTCGGTGCTACTGGTGCCCGGTGACGCGCGACGCTTCCGATTCCCCACTCCCCGCGGTGGCCCCTGCCGACGCCATCCAGGTGCGCGGTGCGCGCGAACACAACCTGCGCGAT
>WBXI01000304.1 GCA_008933025.1 Verrucomicrobiota bacterium | reverse complement strand
GAAGACGGCGGACGCATCCCCGGCCACCAATTCCCCGCCGCTTGCCGAGGCCGCCCAACCCATGGTGCGCGGTTCCATGGTCAGAATTCCCCCCCCACGTAGCCCCGCGACACCAAAGCCTCGCGGGCGTGCCGCCGTTCGTCCCACGGCACGATGGCATCGCCCAACCGCTGGGTTCCGGAACCGCCCTTGCCGGCCAGGACCACCACGTCCCCGGCGACGGCCGAACGGATGGCCATGCGGACGGCCTCGTGGCGGTCGGGTTCGATGCGGACGCCCGCGTCGGGGGCGGGGCCGACGAATTCGGATGCCAGCGCGCGGAATTCGCCGGGACCCGCGTGGTCGCTGGTCACCACCACCTCGTCGGCGAAGGCGAAGGCGACGTCGGCGAGCGCGCGGCGTTCGGCGGACGACGCATCCGGACGGGGACCGACGACGAGGAACACCCGACCCTTCGCGAGTTCCCGGGCGTCGCGGAGCGCGACGGCGAGCGACGCGGCATCGCCACCCGCGTCGACAAACACCCCGAACGGTTGGCCGAGGGAGACGGGTTCGAGGAAGCCGGTGGGCGGCGCGAGCAGCGGGAGCGCGCCGGCGATGGTCCGCGCGGGGACGCCCGCCTCGAAAGCCGCCATGGCCGCCTGCGAGAGCGCCATCACCTGCGCGCGGCCGACCAGCGGGGTGCAGGCGACGACGCGGACGCCGCCGAGGTCGAGGCGCACGCGGCTACCCCGCGGGGACAGGAATTCCGGCACCACGACCGCCGGATCCCCGAGGCCGGAGGTGACGCGGCCGGCGAATTCGATCGAGCCGAGTCGCCCGCCGTCGAGGAGGGACGGGAGCATCTCGATGACGCAGGCCTTCCCGCCGGCCTTGGCATGGGCGGCAAGATGCGACTGCAGTTCGAAGGCATCGAGGTGGTCGGCACCGAAAGGCAACCGGCGGCCGCCGGCCTCGCAGGCCTGCGACCCGAACCAAGCGGTGCCGAGGCCGCAGGCATGGAGGAGCGAGGCCAGGGATGCCGCGACGCGACCCCGGGTCTCCGCCTCGCCGCCGACCCCGAAGATGCGGAGCCGGCGCGCCGGGTGGTCGTGGAACAACGCCGCGGCCTGGGCGAAGGCGGCGCGCGCGTCCGCGACCCGGACGCAGGCCGCGCGGGGTGGCATCGGCGTGGCCGGGTCGCAAATGACGGCCTCGGCGCCGCGTTCGAGCGCGGCACGGGCCTGGAAAGGGTTCTCGCGCTGACGCTCCGGGAGTGAGACGAACACCATGCCCGGTCCGGCCCGCCGGGAATCGGGGGTAATCCCCAGCACTTGGCGGGTCCGCGACGACCGGAGTCGAACCCGGTCGAAGCGGGCATCCGCCAGTTGGCCGAGAAGTTGTTCGAGCACCATGTCAGTTCACCCTCGGGGCGGGTTGGTTGGTGTTCAGCGCGAGAGTGGTGTTGAGGTTGGTCCTCGCCAGGGGCGCCAGCGCGAGATAACTCGCCGTTTGCTGGGCCACCGCCTTGAAGACCGGCCCGCAGGCCCGGCCGCCGAAGTAGGATCCGGCGCCCCGTTTCGCGGGTTCGTCCGCCAGGACCAGGATGCACAGCTCCGGTCGGTCCGCGGGCAGGTAGCCCACGAACGTGGACACGTATTTGTCCGCGCTCTGGCGCAGCGTTTCCGGATCCACCTTGTGGCAGGTGCCGGTTTTCCCGGACACCTCGAAGTCTTCCATCGCCACGATCTTGGCCGTGCCGTCCGTCACCACGCGCCGCATCGCGCGCCGCATCTGGGCGACGGTCTCCGGCTTCAACGCCGGCTTGGCCGATGCCGGGCGCGGCTCGAACCGCGTCACCAACTGGCCTTCCGGCGTCTCCAGCGACCGCACCAGCAACGGCTTCATCAGGATCCCGTCGTTCGCGATCGCCGCCGCCGCCATCACCGTCTGGATCGGCGTCACGTACAGCCCGTACCCGTAGGAGATCCGCCCGTGGCGCTCGACGTTGATCCGGTCCTGGTTCGCCAGCCGGCCCGGGTGCTCGCCGCCCCAGTTCGAGGCGTCCCGATACATGATCCCCGACCGCTCGAGGAAACCCAGCCGGTGCATGTAGCCGATGAAATCCGCGGGACTCATCCGCAACCCGAGCTTCGCCGCCGCCACGTTCGACGATTTGGCGAACGCCACCTCGAACGGCACCACGCCGAGGCCATGTCCTTCCACGTCCTTCACCGGCCTTCCCGAAGGCGGTTGCCAGACCCCGTGCTCGCAGTCCACCGCGTCGTCGATCGTCGCCAACCCGAGGTCGAGCGCGGCCGCGTAGGTGGCGATCTTGAAGGTGGACCCGGGTTCGGTCGGAACCGTCAGCGCGCGGTTCATGCGGTTTTCCACGGGCGCGAACCGCACCAGGTTGGGGTCGTACGTGGGGCGGTTGCCCATGGCGAGGATCTCGCCGGTGCTCGGGCGGACGACGATGCAGGTGATGGCCTTGGGCTCGATGTTGCGCACGGCATCGTCGAGGGCCTGTTCGACGATGTTCTGGATGTGGGCATCGATGGTCAGTCGGACGTTGAGGCCGTCGCGGGCGGAGACGTCGCGCCCGCGCAGGGGAACCAACTCGCGGTTGCGGGCGCGGTGGGTCTCGAGGAAACCGGCGGTGCCCTGGAGTTCCGCGTCGAACCGGCCCTCGATGCCGAGGGCGCCGAGGAGCCGCTGGGGCATGCCGTGCGCGGGCACGCCGACGTCGTTGGTGGTGTACCCGAGCACGTGGCTCGCGGTGATGCCGAGCGGATAGAGGCGGAGTTCCACGGGCTCGGGGACCAGGCCGTTGGCGCGCAATTCACCCTGCTCGATGCGGAGGACCTCGATCTGCCGGGCGAGTTCGCGGCCCGCCTGCTTGCGGCGCTCGAGGGAGGCCAGGCTGCCGCGGAAGAAGGCACCGAGCTTTTCCTGCAAGCGGGGCGCGGCCTTGTTGTGGGCGACCAGGGTGGCGCGCATCTGCCGCAACGCGGGCAGGACGATGTTGGTGACCCCTTCGGAGTACCGTGCCCAGTCGGCGGGTTCGACGTTGGATTGCACCAGCACCGAACGGTTGGTGAACCAACGGAGCTGGAGATTGGTGACCAGGATGCCGTTGGTCGCGAACACCACCCGGTTCGTGCGGATCTCCGGCCGCGCCACGAGCAAGGGAACCAATTCGGCCTCGGTTTTCCCGAGGAACGGCGCCGCGTACCGGGCCAATACCGCCGCGTTGGTGCCGATCACCACGGGATCCGCGCGGATCGAGTAGACCAGACGGGACTTCGCCAACACGTTGCCACGGGCATCCAGAATGTCGCCGCGGCGCGCGGGCCGGGCAATCTTGCGTCCGGTGTCCTCGAAATGGTCGGGGAGATACGGATGGATGCCCTGGACATAGACCAGGCGCACCGCCAACCCGGCCAACACCGAGGCGAAAAGCCATCCGAAGCCCCAAAGTCGACGATGGATGTTGGCGCCCTCCATGGTGTCAGCGTCGGAAGGCCAGGGCCGGCAGCGGAGCGGCCGGGCGGGGAGGAACCGGGGCTGCGGGGGCGCGGTCGCGGGGCGCGGGCGCCGCCGGCAGCGTGACGTACAGGCGTTGCGACGGCGTCGCGTTCGAAAGGCCGAGATTGAACCGGCGGACCTTTGCCAGAAGTTCGGGCCGCGACGTCAGCGTCGAAAGCGTGACGCGCTGGATGGCGAGGGTCTGCTCCGCGCGCTCGCGCCGGCGTTCGAGGGCCTTGATCTGCTCGCCCAACTCGTGTTGCGCCGACCGCTGCCGGACATAGCCGACCCCCAGGCCGGAAATCACCGCGCAGGCAAGGATCGTCCGCACCAGTGTGCCCAGTTGCACCGTCTCGGAATCGCGTCGCCGGTTCGTTGCCATTTCAAGCCTCCGCCTTTTCCATCACCCGCAGCTGCGCGCTCCGGGAACGCGGGTTCGCCTGCAGTTCTTCCTCCGTGGGCAGCAAGGGCCGCCGCGTCACCAACGTCGCCCGCGGCGCACGCGGACGCCGCAGTTCCGGAACGTCCGGTTCCCCGGCCGGAACGTCGTAGTCACGGGCCTCGCCCCTCATGAAATCCTTCGCCATCCGGT
>WBXI01000303.1 GCA_008933025.1 Verrucomicrobiota bacterium | reverse complement strand
CCGCTCGCGGGGACTAACCCACGTATGGCGGACCAATCGCCCCTTCTCCACAGCGCCAGACTCGGCAAGAGCCCTGCGCGAGGCCATAGGGTCTGTGAAACCGGGTCTGGCGAGCGCGATGGGAGGACGGGGTTTTCGGGAGGGGCGGTGGTGGGGTTTGGGGGGATGACCTTGTCGCAAAGCGGGGTGGGCGTCGCTGACGCTCCTACCCCCCGCACTCCGACGGCGCTCCGCGCGGGGGACCGCCGAGGCCTGTCTTCCGCGCGCAGCGCCTTCGGAGTGCGGTGGCAAGGCCTTCGGAAGGCCGCGACACCGCTATGAAACCGGGTCCCTTGCCGAGCCATGAATCGCCCCGCATTTTGGCATCATGCCCGACCCGACAACCTGTTGGCCCCACGCACCGACCCACCTTTTGGGGGTAGGAGGCACGTTTTTCGTCACGGCCAGCACCTATCGTCACGAACACGTTTTCCGTGGCTCCGAGAGAGTCCGGTTCCTGCATGACCAACTCCTGCGATTTGCCGCCGAACACCGATGGCATCTCGAGGCATGGGCGGTTTTTTCGAACCATTACCACTTCGTCGGGCACTCGCCTCCCGACAATCATGACGCGATGTCGCTTCGTGCCATTGCGTCGCGCCTGCACGAGACGACGGCAAAATGGGCGAATGGGTTGGATGACACGCCGGGGCGCCGCGTGTGGCACAACTATTGGGAGACGCGATTGACCTATCAAAAATCCTACCTGGCACGGTTGAGCTATGTGCATCGGAATCCCGAGAAGCATGGGGTGGTGGCGGTCGCGAACCAGTACCCGTGGTGTTCGGCTGCATGGTTGGAACGGACGGCGCGGCCTGCCCAGATCCGGGCGTTGTACCGATTCCGAATCGATCGACTGGTGGAGGGAGACGACTTCGAAGTTGCGCCCGAATGGTAGCCCGGGTTCCCGCGCGGAGCGCCTTCGGACTGCGGTGGCAAGGCCTTCGGAAGGCCGCGACACCGCTATGAAACCGGGCGGCGAGCGCAAGGTGAGGACGGGGTTTTCCGAGGGTGCGGTCGCGGGGTTTGGGCGGATGGCCTTGTCGGAAAGCGGCGTGGGCGTCGCTGACGCTCCTACCCGCCGCACGGCGCTCCGCGCGGGGAACTGCACGCCTGTCTTCCGCGCGAAGCGCCTTCCCCGAAATCGAGTGGAACGCGTCCCTTGCTTCGGCGATGTTCGCCCAGTGTTCGTGATCCACCCACCCTGCGATGCCCGCGTGCCCTGTCCCGCGCGTTGGCTTGGCGTCGCGTGGGTTTATCGGGGGCGTCGGTTAGTTTCCGCGGTGACGAGCGCCGCCGCATTCCTGGGAGGGTTGATCGGGGCCGGCCCGGCGTTGGCGGCGGATTCCGCCCGATGCGAGCTTGGCGGTTCGCTGGGATTGGGCGTGGTGCAAGGCGTCCCCGTGCTGACATGGGCCACCACGCGCGAACTCGGCGTGGTCGGGTTCGATCTCTTCGCGGTCGACGCGATGGGCGGCCCGGGCGGGTCCCTCAATCCCGCCTTGGTCGCCGCGTCGAACAGTCCCGCCGGCGCTTCCTATGGCATGCCGATTTCCGCCCGGTGGACGGATACCAACGCGCGGGTGGTGGTTCGGGTCTGGGCCGAGGACGCCACGCACACCGACCACCTGTGCAAGATCGATGGCGGGGCCGCGATTGCGGCCAAGGCCGTGCCCCTCGTCGCGGCATCGCGGGAAACCCAACCACGCCCGCGGAATGCGTCGACCGCGGGATTGCCGGCGGTGGAGTCGGTGGACTTCACGACCATCCGTGCCGGCGTTTGCCACCTGGCGTGGTCCGATCTGGCGGATGCCTTCGGGCTGCCGGCCGACGAGATCGCGCGTCGTGCCGACCAAGGATTGCTGGGCCTGCGGCAGCAGGGCATGCCGGTGCCCAGTTGGGGTGATCCGACGACGGGCGGGCACTATTATTTCGCGCCTCGGATCGACACCCTTTTCTTCGCGGGCAACGTGACGCAGGTCCGTTTCGAGGGAGCGCCCGCGATGGCGTCGGTGGCGATCCCTTCGGGTTTGGGTTCCGGCCGGCCCCATGCCACGGGCCACGCGGCGTTCGAACGGAACCTGCAGCCGGTGCCGACATTGCCCGGGGAAGCCGAGGAGGACTTTTGGGTATGGGATCCGTTTTTGGGTGGGCATCCGACTTTTGGGAATCGTTCGTATCCGTTCGATCTCGCCGGGTTGGCGTCGGCTTCCGGCCTTGCGGCGGCGGTGGTCGACGTGATCAGCGCCAGCGAGGCACAACACGAGTTCTCGGTGGTGCTCAACGGGCATCTGCTGGGAACCGAGTCGTGGTCGGGCCGGGCGCGCCGGCAACTCCGGTTCGACGTCGATCCGGCGTGGTTGGTTGCCAACGGGAACACCCTGCAGATCACGAATTCGGGCGAGCGCATCAGTCTCGCCTATCTCGATCGTTTCGCCGTGGACTATCCGCGGACACTGATGCCGGTGGATGGCCCGATCCTGTTCGACGCGACGGACGGGGCGGTGCTGGAGGCGAGCGGTCCGGCGGGAACGAGCGTCGAGGTTTGGGACGTGACGGTTCCGACGGCGCCGGTGCGATGGGAACGGACGGATCCCGTGTCGGATGCGGGCGTGATGCGTTTTCCGGGGACGGCGGGGCATGGGTACGTGGCCTTCCTGCGTGGGGCGGCGGATCGTCCGGAGGGATCGAGGGGTTTTGGGCCCGACACTTTGGGCGGGGCGCGCCCGGGAGCGGACTATCTGGTGATCACGCCGGATACCCTGGTGGATGCGGCCGGCGGGTTGGCGCGGGTCCGGTCGGCGCAGGGTTTGTCGACGCTGGTGGTTCCGCTCCCGGCGATTCGGCACGAGTTTGGCCACGGGCTTTCCACGCCGGCCGCGTTGTCCGCTTTCTTGGCCCATGCCCGCGCCCACTGGGCCACCCCGCCACGCTACGCGGTCATCGTGGGCGACGGGACCTATGACTACCGGAATCATTCCGGGAACACCGACAACCTCGTGCCACCGTTGGTGACGATGACCGCGTTCGGCCGGGCCGTGAGCGACGTGTTGTTCGGGGACGCGGATCGGGACGGGCGCACCGATGTCGCGATCGGACGATTGCCGGTGCATACGGCGGAAGAGTTGGCCCTGCTCCTCGGCCAGATGGCCGATTACGAGTCGCGCGTCGTCGCGTCGCCGCGTGCGCTGGTGTTGGCGGATCGTCCCGACGCCGGTGGCGATTTCATCGTGAATGCCGGGCAAGTGAAGGCGTTGTTGGAGGGAACCTTCGCGATCGACACGATCTACAACGACGCGTTGGAGACGTCGGTGGTGCACGATCTCGTCGCCCAGGACCTGTCGGCCGGGGTGAGCTTGTTCAACTATATCGGGCACGGCGGGCGGGATCGTCTGGGGCCGAGCTACTTTGGCATCGGGGACGTGGCGGCGCAGGATTTCGGGCCGCAACAGCCCTTGGTGGTGGCGATGACCTGTGCGTCGGGACAATTCGGGCTGCCGGGAACGCCGTGTCTGGGCGAGGCGCTGCTGCTGAAGACCGGGCGGGCGCCCGTGGCGGTCTGGTCCCCGAGCGGGTTCTCGATCGACTTCCAGGCGCACCAACTCCACCTCCTGCTGGCGGAGGCGGTGACGTCGCAACCGATCGGGACGCGGCTGGGGGACACTTTGCGTCGCTGCGTGGCGGCATTTCGCGACGGCGGGGGCGACGCGGTGAGTCCGGCGATCTACAACCTGCTGGGCGATCCGGGATTGCCCCTGAATTTCGGGGCGCGTCCGGTGGTGTTGACGGCACGGGTCGTGGGCGGGGAATTGCGATTCCAGCTGACCGGCACGCCGGGGAAGAGCTACCGCGTGGAGGCATCGGGACGCATCGACGGCACGGGTTGGGCGGCATTGCGGGTGGTGACGGCCGACGCGACGGGTGGGGTGGGGTTCGCGGAGGCCATTGCCGCGGGCGTGGAGTGGCAGTATTACAGGGCCGTGATGGCGCCATGAGCGCCGGGAGTGGGTGAGCGTTGAAAAAGTGAATTCCAAGGACCGCCAGCAAATGGAGCCGGTGCACGAGTTGGGCGACGACTTGGACACGGAGCAATTGCCCGACCGTTGGCTGTATTTCTGGGCGATGATGCTGGGCTTGTCGGTGGTGCT
>WBXI01000302.1 GCA_008933025.1 Verrucomicrobiota bacterium | reverse complement strand
TGCTGCAGGGGGAGGGGCCATGCCATATCGCGCCGCCATGCCGGCGCCACCAAGGCCATACCGTGCCGCCAAGGCCGCGTTCATGCCGCCGATCGTCGGGGCCGCCGCCACGGGTGCCGCGGCATCCGTGTTCCCGCGCTCCACATTGATGGTCTTCACCACGTAGGCCTGCTTGGCGTTGACCATGCCGCCCAGCACCGCACCCAACTCCGAACTGAAGCACTGGAAGATCAATTCGTACGGGTAAACCACCGCACCCGTCACCGCGTTGGTGGTCGGCTTTTTCGTCAGGTAATTCGACGTCGGCGTGACGTCGTTGGTGTTCACCCCGGTTCGCTTGATCGATTCGATCGAATGGATCTTGGCGTCGAACAGGATTTGGCAGAGGTCGGCGACATCCAGCAATTGCATCGTCAGCGGCACCACCGACTTCTGGGAGACGGACAGTTGCTTGCGTTGCTCCTCGAAGGTGAACCCGAACTTGACCTCGCCCACCTTGGGCAATTTGACGCCGCTGCGATCCGCCGTTTTCTCGAGACGGTCCAGGGTCGCATCCAGCAGTGCCTTGAATTTCGAGTCGTCGAGCGTGTCGTCGATCGGCGTCGGGGCAAACTGGACCACCGCGCTTTCGCGGAACTTGCGGATCCGGACCTGCTGTTCCTGGGCGAGCTTGATGTTGTCCTTGGTGGGCGCCGGTTTCCGGTTGACCAAGGTGTCGAAATTGTCGTTTTGGGATTTGAGTTCCGTGTTGACGTCGTCGGCCTCCTTTTGGGAGCCGAGGAGATAGAACACCCCGGTACCCAGCAGTGCCACGGCCACGGCGAGGCCCACGACAAACAGAAGATTGCGTTTGATCCAGGCCATATCAGAGCTTCATTGGGCGCTTCAGCTTGACCGTCATCGGGAAGGAGAACGTCGGGGCGTTTTCCTCCTCGCTCAGCGTGCCCGAGAACTGTGTCTCGGCCGGATCGAACAGGGCGCTGGCTTTCATTTCCCTTTGCAGTTCGTAGGCCAATTCGCTGTTGGCGCCGGTTTTCGATTTCGAAAGGTTCACCGCACGGATCGTGAGTTTCACGGTCGCGACCTCGTTGGTCGAACTCGCCTTGCCCTTCTTGGCCGCTCCGGCGGTTCCTGCCCCGCCGGGCGCTCCGGGTGCTCCGGGCAACGCCCCGGGAGTCGCCGCGGCGTCCCCGCCTTCGGCCGCCGCGGCTTCGCCGGCCGGTTTGGGCGGCATCAGCCCGTACCGCCTCATGAGGATCGGATCCATCATCATCGGCTTGGGCGTCGCCTCTTCCTCAGCGGCGGCGGCCGCCGACTGCACGGGTTCCGTGGTCAGCAGGGTGTCGATCCAGATTCCCACCGATCCCTGCACCAATCCGAGGCGCTGCTGCTGGGAAATCTCGGTGGAACGAAGGATGCGGCGCAGTTCCGTGATGACGTCGCCCCAATACACCTGGTCTTCCATCCAAGCCGACAACTGGTCCGATTCCTTGCGCGACTTGTCGAGGGCTTCCTCTTCCTTCTTGAGGCTGCCATCGAGGGCGGCCAGCGGTTCGGCCTGCGCCTTGATCTTGTCGAGGCCTTCCTGCCGGGCGGCGGCGACGCGCCCATAGAAATAGCCGTAGGCGAAGACGCCGAGCACGAGGGCGTAGGCCGCGCCGAGCAGATAGGGCTTCTTGGAATTGAATTCCTGGCGCGAGCGCGAGGATTTCGGCATCAGGTTCAGTTCGACCGGGCACTCCGCGATGTTGCGGAGGCCGACGCCGACGACCTCGCCGAAGCATTGCGCCACCTTTTCCAATTCGGCGACATTGACCGAGGGTTCGATCTGGATGCCACGGAACGGATTGAAGATGTCGACCGGCAGGTTGAGCTTCTCGGCGAAGAATTCGGCCGAGTACGGCAGGAGCGAACCGCCGCCACAGAGAAACACGCGGACCGGGGCGCTGCCGCCCTGCTGGGTGCGGTAGAACTGGATGGTCTGGTTGACCTGGAGGTGGAGGCGGGTCAGGACGTTGCGCGCGACCTTGCTGACGGCGGCGACGCGGGGGTTGTCCGGCTCTTCATAGGCACCCCCGAGGCTGACGAAGCCATCGGAGACCTTGATTTTCTCGGCCTCGGCGAACGGCAGTTTGGTTTCCGCCGCGAATTCCTGGGTGATGGCGTTGGCACCGACCGGGACCGAGCGGGCGTAGAGCCGGTTCTTTTCGAAAACGAGCACGTTGCTGGTTTTCGCGCCGACGTCGATGAGCAGGCTGCAGCCCTCGAGGTCGGCATAGTTGTACCGGAAAGAATTGCAAAGGGCGGCGACCGAGGCGTCGACGACGTCCATCTTGAGCCCGGCTCCCTCGCCGACGAGGAAGAGCTTCTCGACGACGTCGGACTTGATGGCCACCAGCAGGACTTCGAGCTCGCCGCCGGCACTGGTTCCGAGGATCTGGTAATCCCAAGCGGTCTCGGCCAACGGGAAGGGTACGTTTTGCTGGGCCTCGTACTGGATGATCTGGGTGACCTTCGAGGAATCGACCGGGGGCAGTTTGACGAACTTGGAGAAGACCTGGTACCCGGGGGCGCACAGGTTGGCTTGTCGCGACACGAAGCCCCCTTCGGCGAGCGCCTCCCCCAGCGCCTTCTTCACCACGTTTTCACGCGCGGCATCCTGCGATCCGGCCAAGCCCAGCGGCTTGACGGCAAAACGCAACAACCGGAGCCCGCCATCCTCGGCAGGCTCGAACTCAGCGATTTTGAGGCTCCCTGCCCCAAAATCGATGCTCAGAAACGACTTTGATTTCAGCATACGCGCGCGCGGCACACGCCCAACCCACGCCAACAAAAGCCCGCCACGGGTGTTCCCGGAGCAGGCGTCTCGGTAGAGTAGGGGGCGTCACTAAAGAAACCACCAAGCCGGGTCAAACCCAAAACGCATGGCGATAGGTTTTGTATTGAATAGATGAAATTGAGCTTGCGCATACCACCTCATTGCCGGGTGCAGAATGTCGCGGGCGAAAAACCCCCGAGATCGGCCACCAACCAGTCCGGCGCGTGACTGGCAAGTTCCGACGCCGGGACCCCTCCCGTCGCCACCGCCAGACACCGCGCGCCGATGGCCCGGGCGCACCGCACGTCGAGGGGAGTGTCCCCGACCACCACCACGTCGCGCCCTGCCAAAGCCCGACCCAACCGGCGTTCCACCCGGCGTTTCGCGATGCCCGCGATCCGGTCGCGGTCCTCGTGGTCGTCGCCGAATCCCCCCACCTCGAACCACTCCCAGAGCCCGTGCGCGCGCAGTTTCAGTTCCGCGCCCAATCGCACGTTGCCGGTCAGCAATCCCAGCAACGGCGGTTCCGGAAGGCTTTCCAAGCCCGCCATGAATTCCAGAACCCCGGGACAAATCTCCCCGTGATGCCGGTCCAATTGGTCCGAAAGCAGGAAGAGATAGGTGTCGAGAAACCGACGGACATTGGCCGCACCCTCCGAAAACCCGTGCAGGCGCAGGAATTCCCGCACCAAGCCCGTGTCGGTCCGCCCGTGGAAGACCAAGTCCCGCGTCCCTCCCGGCTTCCCGAAAGCCAACGCCGATGCCCTCGCAAACGCCGCCACCCCCGCCCCGCCCGTCCGGATCAGGGTTCCGTCGATGTCGAATAGGATCGCCTGAACCATCGCGTGCCGAAGCCTGCGCCGCCCGAACCCCCAACTCAACCCGCAAGAACCAACCCTGCGGATGCCACCGCGCAGCCCACCCCGACCCAGCGGCCGCACAACCGTCCGGCAGCGCGACATTCCGGTGGCATTGGCTTCTCTCATTTTTCGGGACACCGCCTGTTCGGCTTGCTGCCGAAACCAAGCCGGGGTCCAAGGTTCGACAAGGCCATGCGCCATCCGTTACGGTCGCGTTCCGTTCATGTCCGCCGCGCCTGCCAGTCTTCCCCGGCCCTCCCGTCGTTTCGCCGAAACGGGCCTTCTGGGTGTCATCCTCGTCCTCGGCTGCCTGCTGACATTTTTCGGCGGCGAGGTGGAACGCCCCCGCTTCGCCCGCACCGCCGATGGCTCCCGCGGTCGCGTCATGGTCCGCAACCCCTCCGGCGAGGAAGTTCCCGCGACCGATCGCGTCAACAAGTTCCTCAACCTCCAGAACCTCGCCCAACTCGCCAAGGACACCAGTTTCGTCGCCATCATGGCGGTCGGCATGACGTTCGTGATCATCGCCGGACAGATCGACCTCTCGGTGGG
>WBXI01000301.1 GCA_008933025.1 Verrucomicrobiota bacterium | reverse complement strand
CCTCGGGCCGGATCGGAATGGCATCGTTCCCGGACCCGAACCGGAAACCGACTGGAAGGCCCATCCACCCCGCGAATTGTGGCGGACGCCCGTGGGCACGGGTTGGTCGGGATTCGCGGTGTCGGCGGGTCGTGCGGTGACCCACGAACAGGCGGGCGACGAGGAACGGTTGGTCTGCCGGGATGCGGCGACCGGGGCGATCCAATGGACGCACGCCGAGCCCGGCCATTACGCGACGACGATCGCGGGCGAGGGACCGCGGGCAACGCCCACCATCGCCGGGGGGCGGGTGTATGCCTTGGGAAGCCTGGGGACGCTGGTCTGCGTGGACCTCGCCACCGGTGGGTTGGCCTGGCATCGCTCGCTCCGCGACGAGGTGGGCGCCGGGGTACCGTCGTGGGGATTCAGCGGTTCGCCCCTGGTGGCCGGGGGGCGGGTGATCGTTTCCGCGGGCGGATCCGAGGGGCGATCGGTAGTGGCCTTCGATGCCATGACGGGGGCCCTCTCGTGGGCGTCGGGCGACGAGGGCAATAGTTATGGTTCGCCGTTGGCCACGGTTTTGGACGGCGTGCCGCAGGTGGTGGTGTTCGGTGGGCGCAGTGTTGCCGCGCACGACGCGACCAGCGGCAAGTTGCTGTGGAAACAGGCGTGGGGCGTCGGACAGCCGTTGGTGGCGATGCCGTTGGTGGCGGGGCCGGACAGGCTGGTGGTCAGCGCGGGTTACGGGGTGGGCGCGGAGATGTTCGTCGTGCGTCGCGCGGCCGGCGACACGTGGACCGTCCGCAGCGAATGGGTTTCCAAACGGATGAAGGCCAAGTTTTCGAATCCGGTGCGCCTCGGGGGAATGGTGGTGGGATTGGACGACGGTATTCTGGCGGCGATCGATCTGGCGGACGGGCACGCGCTGTGGAAGGAAGGCCGGTATGGCCACGGCCAGAGCCTGCTGTGCGGCGGGGTGCTGTTGGTGATGGCGGAATCGGGGGAGTTGGTCGCGCTGCGTCCGGACGGGACGGGCCCGCACGAACTGGCCCGCACGCGGGTGTTTTCCGGCAAGACTTGGAATCCGGTGGCGCTGGCGGGGGACCGGTTGTACCTGCGGAACGATACCGAGGCAGCGTGCCTCCGGATCGACCGGCATCCGGGACGATGAACCGGACGGGGCCGAGGGAATGCCTCAGCGGAAGCCGGTGGAGTGTTCGTGGATCCACGCGACGTCGACGTTGTTCGGCGTGGGGACGCGGAGTTGGGTATCCTGACCCTTTTTCAGGACGGGCATGGTGCGGGGGTCCCGCCACTTGTGGATTTCCGAATGGCCGTCGGCGAACGCGAAGCCCGCGGCACGGTTGTGGTAGTTCGCGGGGAAATCGACGATCTGGTATTGGCCGGGGTTGGCGGCGGCGCCCGCGGGGGTCGGCGTGCCGGCCATGCTCACGGCAAACCAGCCGTCGTTGATGCTGTCCTCGCGCTCGTCGAGGACGACCCAGATCCCCGACGGGCCGGGTTGGACCATGTCGGCAATCTTCTTGTAGACGACGAGCCCGGCGGGCCCGTCCCAAGCCTCCGAATTGTATCCCAGCCAGCCATTCATCGAGACGCTCCGGACCCGCGCTTGGGCCGTCTTGTTTCCCGGCACCAGCCCCACCGATGTGTCCGAGGGACAGCGATAGACCCGGTGAGCCTTCACGTAGGGGCCCAACTGCGCCTGGGGTCCGACGAGATTGGCGGTGTTGGTGTTGTCGACCAAGGGCCCGAAATTCACCGACCGCATGGTGCCGACGATCCAGTTGTCGTTCGGGGTGACCGATCCCGAAGCGTTGCCGCAGATGTTCCCGTTGTAATCGTCGGCATACAACAGCCAGCCGTACATGATTTGCCGGGTGTTGTTCATGCACTGGATACCCTGGGCCTGCTGCTTGGCCCGCGACAGGGCCGGCAGGAGCATGCCGGCGAGGATGGCGATGATGGCGATGACGACCAGCAGTTCGATCAGGGTGAAGGCGGGGGGCGGGGAGGCGCCGCGGACGCTGTCGGGTTCGTCCATTGGCGCCCAACGACGGACGCCCAGTGGCCAGGTTGCGGGCGGGCGGCGGGGAGACATGGAGCTTGGATGGAGCGCGGGCGAAGGGGTGTCAAGGTCAAGGGCAGGCCCGTTGACATCGCTTTTGGAATCGATACGGTCGAGGCCGTTTACAAAAACCGACGTCCCGCGCGACTCGAATTTTGCCGGAGCCGTCCACCATCATACAATGAAACACGTTGCTACAAATCGAACACTGAGCACCGCCGTGCTCCTTGCCGTGAATCTGGCGGCTGCCGCGCGCGCCGACTATCCGTCGGCCGTGACCGCCGACGGTCCCGATGCCTTCTACCGGTTGAACGACTCGCTGGTCCGCGGGACGGTCAACGCCAACATCGGCAGCCTTGGCGCCGCGGGAAATGCCATCAACGATCTTCCCACCGGGGTCGTGCGTTCGCTTCCGGGGGCGATCGTCGGGGATCCGAGCCGGTCCTCGTTCTTCGATTTCAACACCCGCACCGAGATTCCCTTCAACCACGCGCTGAATCCGGCGGCCAGCCAACCGTTCACGGTTGAGGGTTGGTTCCTGCCGTCGTCCGACCAGAGCGGCAACGGCATGGGTGCTTTGGCGAATCGCTGGACCCAGGGCGGGCCGCGACAGGGTTGGGTGATGTACCAAAGGCGCCCGAGCGCGGACAACACCAGCGGCGAATCCGCCATCGGCTGGGAATTCCGCATGTACGACGGCGTCGACACGAGCACGGCGCTGGACGTCTCCAGCCAAGTGCCGTTCACGCTGGGCAAGTGGCAGCACGTGGTGGTGGTTTATGATCCCGTGGGCGCCGGCGAAGTGGGATCCAAGCTGAGCATCTACATCGATGGCGCGCTGGCCAACACGTCCGAGTGGAGCAATTCGTCCAAACCCGGCTACGCGCCCTGCACCGATGACCATGATCCGGCCCAGGCCGTGAACGGGCAGCCGGCATTGGCACTCGGCAATTACAATAACTCCAACGGCAACGCGGCGAACCTCGGTGCCTCGAACCCCTGGTTCGGCGGCATCGACGAGTTTGCCTTCTATCCCGCGAAGCTCACCGCGGCGCAGATTCTCGCGCATTACCAGAACGGCACCAACGCGGCCCGTGCCACCAGCTACAGCGCGCTTGTCCAGTCGCATTCCCCGAGCGTCTATCTCCGCTTGGGTGAAATCGCCCCCGGTGCGGACGCCGCGGTCAACGTCGGCGATCTGCGGGCCGCCGGCAACGGCGCGTACACCCCCGAAGCCCGTCATCCGGCGCCGAGCGCGCTCGCGGGTCGCGCCGACGACGGATCGGCCGCGTTCCACAGCCGGAACACGGTCTCGCAGAACGTCCCGCTGTCGATTCCCTTCAGCGAGGCCAACAACCCGAACGCGGGCACGCCGTTCACGTTCGAGGCGTGGCTCAAGCCCACGCGCGACCAGCAGGGCGGGCAAGCCCCGGTGAACAACCGCATGGTCGGTGGCTCGGGCCGTACCGGTTGGGTGATCTTCCAACGCAATCCGAATCTCACCTATCCCTCCAGCGAGGGGCATGGATGGAATTTCCGGATGTACAGCGGCAACGGCAGCGGCGGCCAGGACATCCTGACCGACACCGACTATACCGTTGGCCGGTGGCAGCATCTCGTGGTCACCTGGGAGCCCCAGACCCAAAACGGCGACGTCGGTGGAAACGGCAACGACCAGTGGGAAGGCATCCTGACCGCCTATGTCGACGGCGTGCAGGTGGCGCAGAACCCCAACGCGCTCTATTCCGCGAACCGCGCGGTTCCCGAGGCGGGGCAGGGGAACCCGGCCGGAGCCCCGGCGGATCTGGGTGTCGGTGCCTATAACACCGCGTCCAAGGGCGGCAACTCCTACGAGGGCGGCGTCGACGAATTGGCGATCTACAACAACTACGTCCTGAAGGCGGACCAGATCCTGGCCCACTACCAGGCGGGCACGAATGCCCACCCGGCCACCTCGTACGAAACGCTGGTGTACACCGCCGCTTTCGACGCGGCCAACCCGCCCGACCAGACGAAGGAACGGGCGACGCTTCCGGCCACCTACCTCCGTTTCAACGAGAATGCCGTGTATCCCGCCGCCAACAGCGGCACGCTCGGCACCGCCGCGGATGGCAGCCTGGTCGTCAGCCCCAACGATGCCGTTGGACCGGTCACCACGGGTTTCAGCGCCAACAAT
>WBXI01000300.1 GCA_008933025.1 Verrucomicrobiota bacterium | reverse complement strand
CGACGAAGCCCTCCGCGCCGCACTCGCCACCTCCCTCCCCGAGTACATGCTCCCGGCCGCCTTCGTCCGACTCCCTTCCCTGCCCCTCACCCCGGCGGGCAAGGTCGATCGCAGGGCGTTGCAGGGGACGTCTTGGGAAGTTCCGGAATCGGGACGGACCCATGTCCCGCCGCGCACGCCGTCCGAAGAATTGCTGGCGGGCATCTGGCGCGAGGTGCTGGGGAAGGAGCGGGTCGGCATCCACGACAACTTCTTCGATCTGGGCGGACATTCGTTGCTGGCGATGCGGATGGCTTCGCGGATCGCCGACGCCCAGGCTCCCGGCGTGCCGCTGCTTGCCATTTTCAGGTATCCCACCATCGCCGGATTGGCGGCGCATCTGGATGCGGCGGGCGGCGAGTCCACGCGGCCGGAACCCATGCCGGCGCCGCCGGATCGGGACCGGCCATTGCCGCTGTCCTTCGCCCAGCAGCGGCTGTGGTTTCTGGACCGACTCCACGGCGGCAGCGTGGAGTACGGCATGCCCGAGGTCGCGCGGTTGATCGGTCTTCTGGACACGCGGGCATTGGCAAAGGCGATCGACCGGATCGTGGCGCGACACGAAAGCCTGCGGACGGTGTTCGTCGAACGCGACGGCGCGGCGGTGCAGATGGTGGTGGCGCCGCCGCGGGACGCGCTGGCCGTGGTGGATCTGTCGGGACTGGAACCGTCGGCCCGCGAGGCAGCGGTTGCGGAAGCCATCGAGCGGCTCCGGACCGAACCGTTCGACCTGGCGCGGGGACCTTTGTTCGTCGCGCGCCTGTTGCGCGTGTCGTCGCGGGAACACGTGCTGCTGCGCAGCAGCCACCACATCGTTTCCGACGGTTGGTCGCTCGGCATTTTCAACCGGGAGATGGCGGCATTGTACCGGGCATTCGCCGCGGGCGAGGAAGACCCCCTGGAGCCATTGCCGCTGCAATACGCCGACCATGCCGTCTCGCAGCGGCAGCGGTTGCAGGGTCCGGCGTTGGCGGCGGAAATCGCCCACTGGAAGACCGTGCTCGCCGGCGCGCCCGATCGACTCGAATTGCCGGCGGACGGATCGTCAACGGACCCCGGCATGGAGACCTGCCCGACGGTGGACCTGCTGCTGGAACCCGGCGTCGCCCGCGGCTTGGAGTCGATCGGGCTGCAATCGCAGGCATCGTCGTTCGTGAGCCTCGCGGCCGCGTTCAATCTGTTGCTGGGCCGACTGGCCGGTGTCGAGGATCTGGTCGTGGGCATCCCGGTCGCCGGCCGCCACGAACCGGAAACGGAAGCGATGATCGGCCTCTTCCTCAACAACCTGGCCCTCCGGACCGATCTCTCCGGCAACCCGACCTTCCGCGGATTGCTGGACCGCGTGAACGAAGCGGTGCTCGACGCCCTCGACCACTCGGACCTTCCTTTCGACCGATTGGTGGCCGAGTTGAATCCCAGCCGCAGCCTCCGCCATGCGCCGGTATTCCAGGTGCTCGTCAATCACTTCGACACGGACGCCCTCACGCCGGTCCTGCCGGGTCTGGAAGTCGTGCCCGTGCCGTGCACCCCGCCGGGTTCGCGATACGATCTCACCGCGTATTTCCAGCCCGGAAGGGACGGCACCCGGGTCACGTTGGCCTACCACCCCAAGGTTTTCTCGGCGGCACGCATGCGGGGCTTGCTGGACCAATTCGCCGCATTGCTGGAGCAGATCGTCGCGGACCCGGACCGCCCCATCGGCGAATACTCGTTGGTCACCGACGGGGCCCGGCGTTGGTTGCCCGACCCGCGGGCAACCCTCGACGGCGAGCCGCACGAAACCGTTCTGGAATCCTTCCGCCGGATCGTCCGGGAATCACCCGGCCTCGTGGCGTTGGCGCAGTCCGAACGGGCGTGGACCTATGGGGCCCTCGCGGTCGAAGTTGACCGGCTTGCCGGGATATTCCGCCAGGCGGACGTACGGGCGGGCGCGGTGGTGGCCGTGACCGGCGCGCCATCGCCCGGGTTGGTCGCGTCCCTCATGGCGGTCTGGCAGGCCGGCGGCGTATTCCTGCCGCTGGACCCGCGCCTTCCCGAGGCGAGGCAGCACCTCATGGCCCGGATCGCCCGCGCCACCCATCTCGTCCGGGTCGGCATGCCGACGGGGGACGGATCCACCGACGGGTGGCCCCGGGACATCGTGCGGATCGCGGTCGACGCGGTGCCCGCGGCCGGGGAGGACACGTCGGCGACGGCCCTTGCGGACGACGAACCATCGGCGGCCGAGGCCTATGTATTCTTCACCTCCGGCACCACCGGGATTCCCAAGGCCATTCTGGGAACCCACGCCGGCCTCGCGCACTTCCTGCACTGGCAACGCACCACTTTCGGCATCGGCCCGGGCGATCGCGTCGCGCAGTTGACCGGGCTTTCGTTCGACGTGGTGCTGCGGGATTTGTTCCTGCCACTCGGCAGCGGGGCCGCGCTGTGCCTGCCCCCGGAAGGGCACGATCTGGCGGCCGACCGCGTGCTGCCCTGGATGGAACGCGAGCGAATCACCTTCCTGCACACGGTGCCGGCGTTGGCATCGGCCTGGATGGCGGGTGTTCCGCCCGGGGCGACGCTGGGGGCAATGCGGTGGGTGTTTTTCGCCGGGGAACCATTGTCGGAAAAACTGGTCCGCGAATGGCGGGGCGCGTTTGCCGGCCACACCGGGATCGTCAACCTCTACGGCCCCACCGAAACCACCCTGGTCAAATGCAGTTTCGAGGTGCCCGACCCGCCGCTGCCGGGAATCCAACCCGTCGGCCGCGCGCTTCCCGGCGCCCAAGCCTGGGTCCAGAACGATGCCAACCAATTCTGCGGCGTCGGCGAACCGGGCGAGATCGTCATCCGCACGCCCTACCGGACCCTTGGCTATCTCGACGCCCCCGGCGGAACCCCTCGGTGTTTCCGCCCCAATCCGTTCGGCACCGACTCCGGGGACCTCGTCTATTTCACGGGGGATCGGGGACGCCTGCGCCCGGACGGCCATCTCGACATCCTCGGCCGCAACGATGACCAGGCCAAAATCAACGGCGTTCGCGTCGAACCCGCCGAGGTCAACGCGGTGCTCGGCGCCCATCCCGGCATCCGGTCGTCCCTGGTGCTCGCGTGCGGGGACGCGACCGGTGCCACGCGTCTGGTGGCCTATCTGGTTCCCCGGGATCCCGGGTGCCCCCCGGCCGTCGGCGAACTGAGGCGGTTTCTGGCGCGGACATTGCCGGAATCCATGGTGCCCGCGGCCTTTGCGGTGCTGGCCGCCTTTCCCCTGTCCCCCAACGGCAAGGTGGATCGAAAGGCGTTGCCGGCGCCCGAGTCCGTCGCCTTGGGTTCGGGGACAATTCACGCGCCGCCACGCACCCCCGTGGAGAAAGCCTTGGCCGACATCTGGTGCGAGGTGCTGGGGAAACAACAGGTCGGCCTCGACGACAATTTCTTTGCCTTGGGCGGGCACTCGTTGCTGGCCATGCGGGTCGTGGCACGGATCCGCGACGGATTCCCGGTCGACCTGCGGGTCAGGACGCTTTTCGAACACCCCACCTTGGCAGCCCTCGCGGAACGCGTGGTCGAACTCCATCGGGAACCCGGGGCGTCCGCCGTCCCGCTCTTGCGCTCCGCGGCGCTCGCCACCGAAAAGCCGCTCTCCTTCGCCCAGCAGCGCCTCTGGTTCCTCGACGGCCTTTCCCCGGGCAGCCCCGCCTACAACATTCCCACCGCGACGCGCCTGCTCGGACTCCTCGACGCGCCCGCCCTCGGGCAGGCACTGCGGGAACTCGTCCGCCGCCACGAGGTCCTCCGCACCACCTTCGCGGCCGCCGAGGGCGAACCCGAACTGATCGTCGCCACCGATCCCGCCTTCCGTCTCGAGTCCGTCGATCTCCGCTCCCTTCCCGCCGAATCGCGCGAGCCCGAGGCCCGACGCCTTGCCGCCGCCGAGGCCGCCCGACCCTTCGATCTCTCCCGGGACCCAATGCTCCGGGCATCGCTCCTGCGGATGGCGGATGACGATCATCTCTTCGTCTTCACCCTTCACCACATCGCCGCCGACGCTTGGTCCATGGGCATCCTCTGGCGGGAGTTGGCCCTCTTGTACCGGGCTTTCGCCGCGGGCCTCCCCTCGCCCCTGGCACCCCTGTCCCTCCGGTACGCCGACTACGCCCTCTGGCAGCGCCAGTGGCTCCGGGGCGAGGTTTTGGAGCGGCAATTGGACTACTGGAAAAACCAGTTGGCCGGTGCCCCGCCCCTGCTGGAATTGCCCGTCGACTTT
>WBXI01000299.1 GCA_008933025.1 Verrucomicrobiota bacterium | reverse complement strand
GCCGGCGGGCGCGATCGCCGGTTGGCTCGCCTTGGCCGGCTATCTGTCCCTATTCCCCGCCGCGTGGCTGGCTTGTTGCGCCGGTTTCCTCCGGCCCGGCCCGGCCGCGGAATCGACATCGCCCGTCCGCGTCGGGCCTCTCGCCGGGTTGGGCCCGTCGATCCTGACCCCGTTCTCCGGCCAACCGATGGCGAGTTCCGGTGGCGGTTGGGAGCCGGCGGCGTCGGACGGCGCGTGGCGACGGCGTCTGCTGGCGCATGCGGCGAGGCCGTGGAGCCGCCGCCTTTTCGTGCCACTGGCGGCGGCGGCCGCGTGGGTGGCATTGGAAATGGCCCGGGCCAGGCTTTTCTCCGGGTTCCCGTGGAATGTCCTCGGCGTCTCGCAATGGCGGCAGGTTCCGCTCATCCAGATCGCGTCCGCCACCGGCGTCCATGGCGTGAGCTTCCTGGTGTGCTGGACCAGCGTGGCGCTGGTGGGTGGCTGCGCGATGGCGGCGTTGCAACCCCGGAACCGTTGGCTCTGGATCGCCGAGGCCCGCCTGCCGCTCGTCGTGGTGTCGGTGGTGCTGGGGGCGGGTTTTCTCGGGATCATCCGCGACCGCCGCGAGGATGCCTCGAATCCGGCCCCGCCGAAGATCCGGTTGGCATTGGTCCAACCCTCGGTTCCCCAGACGCTCCAGTGGGACCCCGCGGAAGGCGAACGATCCTTCGCCAAAATCGAGGCGCTTTCGCGGGACGCGATCGCGCTGCGACCGGACGTGCTGGTGTGGCCGGAAGGGAGTTTCGGTCTCACCGAAACCAACTATCCGAAGATCACCGCCGCGACGAAGGCGGGCGGTTGCGAGTGGGTGTTCGGCGAGACCGATTCCGAGGGTTTCGGGAAGGAACGACGCACCTACAACGCGGCGTTCCTGGTGGGTGCCGACGGACGGCTTCGCGCCACCTACCACAAGCGTCGTCTGGTGATCTTCGGCGAGTACGTGCCGTTGGCGCGGTGGCTGCCTTTCCTGAAATGGCTGACGCCGATCGGCGATGGATTCGACTCGGGCGCTGCCCCGGTCCCGATGCCGATGGCCGGCGGTCGCGGCGTGGCGGCGCCGGTGATCTGTTTCGAGGACGTGTTTCCCCACGGGTTGCGCGACCACGCGGGGGACGGCGTGGATTTCCTGCTGGAATTGACCAACGACGGCTGGTTTTCGGAAAGCAGCGCGCAGTGGCAGCACGCGGCGAACGCGGCGTTTCGTGCCGTCGAAAACGGCCTGCCGCTGGTGCGCTGCACCAACAACGGGTTGACCTGCTGGTTCGACCGGCACGGCGGCCTGCGCGCGTTGCTCGGCGGGTCGGCCGACGCGGTCTATGGACCCGGATGCCTCCTCGTCGATGTTCCCTGCGAACGCCTGCATCGAGCGGAGACGTTCTACCACCGGCATGGCGATGTCTTCGGCTGGGGATGCGTGGGCTACGCGTGCCTCGCGGTCTGGCGCACGCGGCGCCGTGGAACTTGAGGCGGTGGTCTTCGGGGCGGTACCGTCCCATCCGTGATATCCCGAGCCCACCGGTGGTTTGCCGTGTTGCTGGTCGCGGTCCCGTCGCTTTTGTCCGGTTGCCAGACCCGGCCGACGCCCGGTCCCGCGCCGAAAGTCGAGCGGTGGAAAAAGGAGATCGCCGCTTTCGAGGCCTCCGACCGGACCAATCCGCCGCCGCGGGGTGCCATCCTGTTCACGGGTTCCTCGACCGTGCGCATGTGGAAGACATTGGCCGCGGATTTTCCCGGGCACCGGGTTGTCAACCGGGGCTTCGGCGGATGCCGCATCGAGGACGTGACGCATTTCGCGGACCGCATCGTGTTCCCGCTGGAGCCACGCCTGATCGTGATCCGGGGCGGCGGGAACGACATCGCGGACGGGAAGTCGGCGGAGCGGGTGGCGGCGGACTTCCGCGCGTTCGTGAAGACGGTGCGGTCACGGCTGCCCGGGACCGAGATCGCTTTCCTGTCGCAGAACCCGACCGTGGCACGCGCCCAAAACGAACCGGTCGAACGCGAGGCCAACGCCCGGATCCGGCGCCATGTCCGGTGGCATCGCGGACTGCACTACATCGACATCGATCGCGTCTCGCGGGGCGCGGACGGGAAACCGAGCGACGCGAATCTGCTCCCCGACCACCTGCACTTGAATGCGGAAGGTTACCGGCTCTTGGCCGAATGCGTGCGCCCGTTTCTGGGGCCGCCGGACGCATCGGCGGAGCGGCATTGACGGTCCGCTCAGAACTTCCCGAGCCTTCGGACCGCGCGATGGATCCGGCGGACCGGCATCCCGCCGCCGTCCCGGAGCAACCGGGTTTGCAGACGGCGTTGCCGGTCGAGGACGAGGGAGAGCAGGGACTTGGCATCGCGGGCCGGCGCGCCGCGGGAGGCTTTTCGGGATGCCTCGAGGTAGGCCGCGAGTACGTCCAGATCGTGGAGTCGGCCGAGGTCTTCCTGCCGCTCCTGGAGGGTTTCGAGCAGCGACCGGAAGCCACGGCTCGGCTTCGTCTCGGTCCAACGGAGTTGGGCCTCCAGCCGTTTTTGCCACCGACGCCACGCATGGAACGCATCGGGTTTGCCGGTCGCCGCGGCGCGGCGGTGCCATCGCCGCGCCTTGCGGAAGGTCCGTGCCAGCCCCGACTGCATCGAGGCGGGCGTTGCCGCCCGCCGCAGATGCCGGAGCAGGGACGCTTGGAGTCGGTCCAGTCCGAGGACCGCGTCGGCCACGGACCCGACCGGGAGCGGATCGCGGTGCAACCCTCGCAACCAGCGGTTGGCGGCGGCGCGCTGGCGGGGATCGCCGCGCTTCGCGACCAAGTCCGACAACGTGGCCCGCGCCACGTCGCGGTCCCGGGTCGGCGAGAGGTGTCGTCCGAGGGCCCGAAGCGCGGCGTCCAGACGGGCGGGCGGGCGGCTGCCTTCCGTCCCGGGCACCAGGCACAACAACGCCCGCAGTGCCTTCAGGACCAACCGGCATTGGTGGACGGCCTCGATGGAATCGGCGCCGGAGGATTGCCTGCGGGCATGGACGACGAGATCCCTGGCGAGAGTCGCGACGGCGCCGGCGATCGGTCGTCCCGGGACCAACCGGCATTCGCGAAGGGCGTCCGGCAGCGGCATCCAGCCATTTCATGCTTCGGTTGGACGGCTGCAAGACACGATTGTTCCCGCCATGCAACGATTCGAAGGCACGAGGATGGCGGGGAGGAGTCTTGTCGGACTCGGATTGAACCGGCTCCGCCGGGTACCCGCCGCGGATGGGCCACGGAATGCGGAAAGGGCGGCCACGAGGTCGGTCCTGGCCGATTCGTGCCGCCCCGGTGATGAATGCGCCGTGGTTTCCGTTGGGTTGGAATGACCCTCGGGGCCCGGCTGGAAAACCGGGCCCAGCCCGGTTTCCAGTCGGACGCTTACGGCACTGCCACGGTCGTCGACAATGTCGTGGTGCCTCCCACGTACGTCAGTCGAATCTGCAGCGTCTGGGTTCCAGACTTGAGACCGTTGAAGGTCATGACGTTTGCTGCCGTTCCGTCCGGAGCGATGTCGCCGAAGAGTACCGGCGGGTGTTCGGCCATCGCCTTGCCGCCCATGGTGGCGTCTTTCTTGGCTCCGATCGCGACCGTCTGGGCGGTTGCGTCGCCTTGGTTCAGGACGACGACGGTCACGTCCACCTTGCTGCCGAGGCGGACCGCCGTGGCCGATTGAAGGACGAGCGAAGGCGTCTTGAGCGCGAAGTTCGCCACGAGGGAGCGGTTGCCGGCGAGGGCGAACTGGTAGCTGGCGGAGGTGCTGACGGCCACGCCGCCCTCGGTCCAATCGACGAACTTGTAGCCGGGGTTGGGGGACGCGGTGACGGTGACGAGGGTGCCCTCGTTGTAGGTGCCGTCGCCAGCGGTGGTGCCGCCGGCGAGGGGCGCGGCAACGGTGCTCAGGGTGTGGGTGGCCACGAAGTGGGCCACGAGGGAGCGGTTGCCGGCCAAGGCGAACTGGTAGCTGGCGGAGGCACTGACGCTCACGCCGGCCTCGGTCCAGTCGACGAAGTTGTAGCCGGGGTTGGGCGTCGCGGTGACGGTGACGAGGGTGCCCTCGTTGTAGGTGCCGTCGCCAGCGGTGGTGCCGCCGGCGAGTGGCGCGGCGACGGTGCTCACGGTGTGGGTGGCCACGAAGTTGGCCACGAGGGAGCGGTTGCCGGCCAAGGCGAACTGGTAGCTGGCGGAGGCACTGACGCTCACGCCGGCCTCGGTCCAGTCGACGAAGTTGTAGCCGGGGTTGGG
>WBXI01000298.1 GCA_008933025.1 Verrucomicrobiota bacterium | reverse complement strand
GGATTGTCGGCGGTGGGCGGGAAGGTCGACTTCATGAATCTCTACGTGCGCGACGCGCGGTGATCGCCGGAATTCTTTCCCCAACCCGCGCGCTCCCTTGCGACGGGGCGAGCGAGGTCCTGCCGTGGGTCGATGCCGCCGGCCGCGTTGGAAGGCAGGGCACGGAACCTCGGCGGGCCCGCGGTGGGTGAATCCGTGCGTGGGCCAGTCGGGCAATCGGGCAATCCACTCCGGCGAAGCGGCGCGGACGGCGCGGATCCCCAAGGCGGTGCCTAGGCCCCGGTGTCGTTGCCGCCGTACCTGCGCCCCCCGCGGATCGCGATGATTCCGCCATGGCGATTCGCGGCGTTGCCGGGGATGCGGTCGGCGTGGTGGCCGTCCGTGTCGGCAACGAGCGGGGTTCGCGCCCAAGGTTCCGCGGGACGAAGGTCACGGGGTCCATTTGGGATCGTCCGACCATTCCAGCGTTTTCAGGCGGTCGACGAGGACGTCGCGGCTGGACCCGTCCATGAAGGTGAGGTTGATGGACTTGTTGTGGCGGTTGAGGGCGAAGACGCCAATGCCGCCGCCGCCGGCCTTCACCCGGTCGGTGGGAATGGGGTCGGCCGGGGTGGGCCAGGCATCCATCCACATGGCGTCGCCGATCATCGGGGTGTTGCCGGCGTTGCGGATGGCGTCGGTGGTGACGAAGTAATGGGTGCCCACGGTGGACTCCATGGGTTTGTCGGAGTAGAGCCACCCGTTGAAGGCGAAGGCGCCGATGGATTTGGCGCCGGCGCCGAAGTAGCTGGAAAGGGGTCCCCAGTAGGCGGTGGAGGTGCCGTAATAATCCAGGCCGTTGGGGCTGTAGCCGCGCTTTTTTGCGGCGGGGCAGAGGCGCAGGACGGCGTTGGTGGTTTGGCGCAGGCCGGCGTACTTGATGAGACGGTCGATCCACAGGCCCTGGCTGGTGTCGTAATCCACGCTGCGGCCACGGTGGTCGTTCGCGTACATCTGGTTGGCGAAATTGAACTGCCGGAGGTTGCTGCGGCAACTGATGCCCTGGGCCTGCTGTTTGGCGCGGGTGAGGGCGGGCAACAACATCCCCGCGAGGATCGCGATGATGGCGATGACCACGAGCAACTCGATCAGGGTGAAGGCCCGGGCTGCGACGGGTCCCGGTGGTTTCGAGATCATGGATTCCAGCGTGCGGCGCGCCTTGCGAACCCGCAATGCCGGGCAGCGGGGAGGGGTCCCCGCCGGGCCCGCCGGCGCGCGGAGACCCAACGGTCCCATCAAGGGCGTTGCGGATTGTCGTGAAATACGTTTGTGGCGGGTCGCCGAGACGGGACTCGCGACGATGGCATCGCCGGTGCTCTGCTTCGGGCGCCGTTCCCACCGGGAACGCGCGAACGTCGCATCATGTCCATCCACGTCGCCCTCCACCACCGGACGCACTACACCTACGATCGTCCGGTCGCGCACTCGCCGCACATCGTGCGACTGAGGCCCGCGCCGCACAGTCGGACGCCGATTCTCGCCTATTCGCTCCGGATCCTGCCCAAGGATCACTTCATCAACTGGCAGCAGGACGCCTTCGCCAACCACGCCGCGCGCATCGTCTTTCCGTCCAAGAGCACGGAACTGTTGGTCGAGGTGGATCTGGTCGCCGAGATGTCGGTGTACAACCCGTTCGACTTTTTCCTCGAGGATTCGGCGCAGGAAGCACCGTTTGCCTACGACGCGGCGCTGAAGAAGGACCTCGCGCCCTACATGACCTGGCCGGGGGCGGGGCCGCGGTTGCTGGCCATGATCGACGCATGGCGCGTGCGGCGCATGCGGACGATCGATTTCCTGGTGGAGATCAACCGCCACGTGCAGCAGGCGGTGAAGTACCTGATCCGGCTCGAACCGGGCGTGCAGACGCCGGAGGAAACCCTCGGGTTGAAGAGCGGTTCGTGCCGGGATTCCGGCTGGCTGCTGGTGCAATTGCTGCGCGGTCTCGGCTTCGCGACCCGGTTTGTCTCCGGTTACCTGATCCAGCTGAAACCCGACGTGAAGTCGCTCGACGGCCCGAGCGGGGCCGACTCGGATTTCACGGACCTCCACGCCTGGTGCGAGGTGTACCTGCCGGGTGCGGGCTGGATCGGGTTGGACCCGACCTCGGGCCTCATGGCGGGCGAGGGGCACATCCCGTTGTCGTGCACGCCGGAGCCCCAGGGAGCGGCGGCCGTGACCGGCGCGGTGGACCCCTGCGAGTCGGTGTTGGTCCACGAGATGCGCGTCACCCGCATCCACGAGTCGCCCCGCGTGACCAAGCCGTACACCCGCGAACAGTGGGAACGGATCGAGGTGCTGGGCCGGCGCATCGACGCCGACCTCGTTGCCGGCGACGTCCGCCTCACCATGGGCGGCGAGCCCACGTTCGTGTCGATCGACGACAGGGAAGGCGAGGAGTGGAGCACGGCGGCGGTGGGGCCGACGAAGCGGGTGTTGTCGGGCGAGCTGCTGCGGCGATTGCGGGCGAAATTCGCGCCCGGCGGGTTGCTGTACCATGGGCAGGGCAAGTGGTACCCGGGCGAGGCGCTGCCGCGCTGGGCGCTGGGATGCTTTTGGCGCAAAGACGGGGTGCCGGTCTGGGAAGACGAGTCGCTGATCGCGGACGAGCGGAAGAACTACGGGCACGGGGCGGTCGAGGCGGAAAAGTTCGCGGCCCGGTTCGCGGAGAACGCGGGCGTGGAAAAGCGCTGGATCCTTCCGGCGTACGAGGACGTCTATTACTACCTTTGGAAGGAAAGACGCCTGCCGGCCAACGTGGACCCGCTGCAGTCGAAACTCGAGAATCCCGGGGAACGGGCCCGTCTGGCGCGGTTGTTCCAGACCGGGTTGGGCTCGGTGGTCGGCTACGTGCTCCCGTTTGCCCGGGGCTCGGGCGACTGGCGCAGCGGCCCGTGGTTCCTGCGCGACGAGACCCTGTGGCTGCTGCCAGGCGACTCTCCCATCGGCTACCGGCTGCCCTTGGATTCCATCCCGTGGGTATCGGCGGGCGACTATCCGTACGTGAACCATCCGGACCCGATGCAACCGCAGGCGCCGTTGCCGCCGCGGACGAGTCCGGTGTCCTTCCAAGCGCGGGGAGGACCGGCTTCGTCGGTCGATCCCAAGACAGGGCGCCTGGGCGCGGCGGGGCGGGGCCCGAAAGGCGGGAATGCCGGGGGCGCGGGGACCGATGGCGACACGGCGCGTCCCGAGGCGCAGCAATCGGCATCGTGGATCCTGCGGACGGCGATGTGCTTCGAACCGCGCGAGGGGCGGTTGCACGTGTTTTTCCCGCCGGTGACCTCGCTGGAGGACTATCTGGAATTGGTGTCGGTGGTGGAGCGGACCTCGCGGGAACTGGCGATCCCGGTGGTTTTGGAAGGGACGCCGCCGCCGTTCGATCCGAGGTTGAACGTTTTGAAGGTCACGCCGGATCCGGGGGTGATCGAGGTCAACCTGCATCCGGCCCATTCGTGGGACGAGTTGGTGGCGAACACGCGGACGACGTACGAGGAAGCGCGGCAGACGCGGTTGGGCACGGAGAAGTTCATGGTGGATGGGCGCCACACGGGGACGGGGGGCGGGAACCACATCGTGATCGGCGGGGCGACGCCCGCGGATTCGCCTTTGCTGCGGCGTCCTGACCTGTTGCGGAGCCTGCTGGCCTACTGGCAGAACCACCCGTCGCTGAGCTACCTGTTCAGCGGGCTGTTCATCGGTCCGACGAGCCAGCATCCGCGGGTGGACGAGGCCCGGAACGATGCGTTGCACGAGTTGGAACTGGCGTTCCGGCAGGTGCCGACCCAGGGGTGGGTGCCGCCGTGGTTGGTGGACCGGTTGTTCCGGAACCTGCTGGTGGACGTGACGGGCAACACGCACCGGACGGAGTTCAGCATCGACAAGCTGTATTCGCCGGACAGCGCGACCGGCCGGTTGGGTTTGGTGGAATTGCGGTCGTTCGAGATGCCGCCCCACGCGGAGATGAGCCTGGCGCAGCACCTGTTGTTGCGGGCGGCGATCGCGCGGTTCTGGAAGCAGCCGTACGAACACCATCTGGTGCGTTGGGGCACGCAGTTGCACGACCGGTTCCTGCTGCCGCATTTCGTGTGGCAGGATTTCGAGGACGTGGTCGAGGACATGCGGGAGCACGGCTACCCGCTGGAGACGTCGTGGTTCGACCCGCACTTCGAGTTCCGGTTCCCCCGCATCGGCGACTTCACGCGGCGGGCGGTGCAGGTGGAACTGCGCAATGCCCTCGAGCCCTGGCATGTCCTCGGCGAGGAGGGTGGCGGCGGGGGC
>WBXI01000297.1 GCA_008933025.1 Verrucomicrobiota bacterium | reverse complement strand
GCCGCCGTGCTCGACCGCGTGGCGACGACCTGGAAGACGTGGCAAGGGGTCACCTTCAACTGCGTCCAGTGCCACGCGCATCCCTACGACCCGATCGACCACGCCGAGTACTACCGGTTCGCCGCGCTCTTCAACACGAGCCGGGACTGGGACCTCAACAACGACGAACCGCGCCTGATCGTGCCCCTGCGCCACGAGGCATTTGGCCGGGCGCGGTCGCTCGACCGCTCGCTCCACGCGCTGCGCGCGGCCGAACTCGAAGAAACCACGCGGCTTGCCGCGGATGCCAGCCAATGGCGGTGTCTGTCGCCCGTTGCCGCCGCCTCGAGCCACATGACCAAGCTCGCCATCCGGGCGCTGCCCGACGGAGGCGGCGAGGTCTGGACCGAGGGCACGGTCTCCCACGATTCCACCTTCACCCTCGAATTCGCCGCGCCCGCCGCCGGCCAACGCGTCGCCGCGCTGCGCATCGACGCCCTCCCCCGGAACCCGGCCAAGGCGTTGCTCACCGCCGAACTCGGTTTCGTCCTGTCCGAGGTCCGCGCCCAACGCCTCGGCCCCTCGAACGCCGCCGCGGTGGCCGCGCACGAGACCCGTCTCCAGGCCGCGCGCGACGCGTTGGCGCGGGCCACCGAAGCCGAGTCGAAAGCCGCGGATGCCGACCGCGAGGCCGCCAGGAAGGAAACCGCGCAACGCCGGCAGGCCCTGCGCGACCTCGAGGCCCGGCACCCGGGCGAGGTGAAACTGGCCCTCGCGTTCGGCGACGAAACCGAGCCCTTCATGGACGCCCAGTCCACGCTCGATCCCGACGCGCGCGGCTGGGGCGCGTTGTCGCGCATGACCCATCCGCGCCGCCTCGTGATCGTCCCGGAGCAACCCTTCGATCTGGAACCCGGCGGGAAGCTGCGCCTCGTGATCCGTCAGGAGGCCGCCCCCAACGACATGGCCCCGCTGGTCATGAACCGCGGCCGCTTCTCGGTCACCGACCGCGCCGACTGGACCCGGCTCGCCGCCTCCCCCGCATTCGCCGCCCGCCGCGCGGAAATGGCGCGGCTGGGGAAAGAACGCGCGGACATCCCCGGCACGCCCCTGCCGGTGATGGCGGAACAGGATCCGCATTTGCGGCGGCCCACCGCCCTCTTCGTGCGCGGCGATTGGCTCAACAAGGGCGAGGTCGTCCAACCCGGGGTGCCCCGGGTGTTCCCGCCCCTGCCCGCGGACGCGCCCGCCGACCGCCTCGCCCTCGCCCGCTGGCTCGTTTCCCCGTCCAATCCCCTGACCGCCCGGGTCGCCGTCAACCGGCTCTGGGAACAACTGTTCGGCACCGGCATTGTCGAGACCGTCGACGACTTCGGCACCAGCGGCCAACCGCCGTCGCATCCCGAACTCCTCGACCATCTCGCGCTGCGGTTCCGCGACGACCTCCGGTGGGACGTCAAGGCGTTGCTCCGCGAGATCGTGCTGTCGGCGACGTACAGCCAGGACGCCCGGGTGACGCCCCTGCTCCGCGAACGCGATCCCGCCAACCGTCTTCTGGCCCGCGGCCCGCGCTCGCGGTTGTCCGCCGAGATGGTGCGCGACAACGCCCTCGCCATCGCCGGCCTGTTGTCCTCGAAACGGTTCGGCCCCCCGGCGATGCCCGTGCAACCCGAGGGCATCTGGCGCGTGGTCTACAGCAGCCAACGCTGGGTCACGTCCGAGGGCGAGGACGCCTATCGCCGCGCCCTCTATACCTATTGGCGGCGGTCGGCCCCGTACCCCAGCCTGCTGACCTTCGACGCACCGAACCGCATCGTGTGCGCCGCGCGGCGCGGCATCACCACCACCCCGTTGCAGGCCCTCGTCACGCTCAACGATCCGGTCTTCGTGGAATGCGCCTCCGCCCTCGCCCGCCGCATGGAACGCGAGGCCGGCCCCACGCTCAACGAACGCATCGCGCGCGGCCTCGTGCTCGCCACCGGACGCCCCGCCGATCCCGCCGACGTCGCCGATCTCCGGAGGCTCCACGCCCAGGCGCTCGCCACCTATTCCCGCCAACCGGACCTTGCCGTCCGTTTCGGGGCGGAACCCGAACAAGCCGCGCTCGCCCTCGTGGCCAACGCCATCCTCAACCTCGACACCGTGCTCTCGAAATGAACCCGCGCCCCGCCGACCCCGACCTCGCACGCGCCATCCACCGGGACACCCTGCTCCAGGTCTCGCGCCGCACCTTCCTGACCCGGTCGGCCGCCGGGCTCGGCTCGGTCTGGCTCGCGCAACGCGGGTTCGCCGCCGCGGGGAGCGTCGCCCGCGATCCGGCCCGCCCGGCCGCGGCGTCGCCACCGCTGTTTCCGGGGCGCGCCAAGCGCGTCATCTACCTCCACATGGCCGGCGCCCCGAGCCAACTGGAGTTGTTCGATTACAAGCCCGAGCTCGCGCGCCTCAACGACCGCGATTGCCCCAAGGCATTCCTCGAGGGCAAACGGTTCGCCTTCATCCGCGGCATTCCCCAACTGCTCGGCCCCCAGTACCCGTTCCACCGGGAACGCCGCACCGGCCAATGGATCAGCGACCGTCTCCCCCACCTCGAGCAGATGCTCCACCGCGTCTGCCTCGTGAAGTCGATGACCACCGACCAGTTCAACCATGCGCCCGCGCAGTTGATGGCCCATACCGGCAGCCAGAACCTCGGCGCCGCCAGCGTCGGCTCCTGGGTCCTCTACGGCCTCGGCAGCGAGAACGAGAACATGCCCGGCTTCGTCGTGCTCCTCTCCGGCGGGCAGAACCCCGACGCCGGGAAGAACGTCTGGGGCTCCGGGTTCCTTCCCGGCGTCTACCAGGGCGTGCAGTGCCGCGGCGAGGGCGATCCGGTCCTGTATCTTTCCGACCCCGCGGGCGTGAACCGCGAGCTGCGCGGCGGCGTCGTCGACGCCGTGAAACGCATCAACCAGCGCGCCTACCAACGCGTTGGCGATCCCGAGACCGTCACCCGGATCGCCCAGTACGAGATGGCCTTTCGCATGCAACTGGCGGCAAGCGAGGCGCTCGACATCTCGCGCGAACCCGATGCCGTCCACCGACGCTACGGCACGCAGCCGGGCCGCGAGAGTTTCGCCAACAATTGCCTGCTCGCCCGGCGCCTCGTCGAGCGCGGCGTCCGCTACGTCCAGTTGTTCGACTGGGGCTGGGACCAGCACAGCGGGCTCGACACCGAATTCCCGAAAAAGTGCCGCGGATTGGACCAACCCGCCGCCGCCCTGCTCGCCGACCTCGAGGAGCGCGGACTGCTCGACGAAACCCTCGTCGTCTGGGGCGGCGAGTTCGGACGCACGCCGATGCAGGAAAACCGCGGCGGCGTGAAGGCCCGATCGCCCGGACGCGACCACCATCCGTTCGCCTTCACGATCTGGCTCGCCGGCGGCGGCGTGAAAGGCGGCACCAGCTACGGCGCCACCGACGAACTCGGCTTCCAGGTCGTCGAGAACCCGGTCCAGACCCAGGACCTGCACGCGACCCTGCTCCACGCGCTGGGCTTCCAGCACGAGAAGTTGACCTACCCCGTGGCCGGCGGCCTCAACACCCGCCTCACCACCGTCACCAAAAAAGCCACCGTCCTCCGCGACATCTTCGCCTGAGCCCCGCGGCGGCCGTGCCGGACCGGGGTCGTCGGCCGGATTCCGGCATGGCCGCGGACGCTCCCTTCCCGGATAGTCCGCCCATGGCGCGCAGCGTGGTTCTGGCCGGCACGGTTCGGTGCGAGGGATGTCTCCTCCCGCCGCGCTGGTGCGTGTGCCGGGCCCTCGGGACCGTGGCGACGCCGTTGCAGGTCGACGTGCTGTTGCACCACCGCGAGCAGTGGCGTCCCACCAGCACCGGCAAACTCATCCAGCGCGTCGTCGACGGCGCCCGCATCCACGATTACCGGCGCGGCGTTCCCCGCGTGCCCGTGTCCATCGCGGAACCCGGGCGCGAACTCTGGATCCTCCACCCGCGCGGCGAACCTTTCGCGACCATCGCCGCGACACCGCCGGATCCGGCCCGGGTGCAGGTGCTGTTGCTCGACGGCAGTTGGAACGAGGCGGGGCAAATGCTGCGCGAGGTCGAGCCCTGGGGCCGGCGCGTGAGCCTGCCGCTGGGAGGCACGAGCCGTTACCTCCTCAGGGAACAACAGGGCGAGGGCAGGCTTTCCACCGTGGAGGCCCTGATGGGCCTGCTCGACGCCTTCGGCCTGCACGCGGCGGGCGCCCAACTCCGCCTCCACTTCGAACTGCACGTCTACGCCACCCTCCGCGCCCGCGGCCACAAGAGCCAGGCCGCGGAATACCTCGGGGGATCGCCGATCAAGGACGCTC
>WBXI01000296.1 GCA_008933025.1 Verrucomicrobiota bacterium | reverse complement strand
CCGTTTCGCGACGTGCGGCACGCGCGGGCTTGACGCCCGGGCGTTTCCTGATTGCATCAACAGCTCATGAAGAAGCTCTTGGCGGTCATCGCCGTGGCGCTGGGCGCGACCCTCGCAAGCGGCTGCTACAAGAACCAGGAAGGCCGCTACAAGCCGGGCGTGCCGTTCTCCAAGGACACCATCGAGGGACGCTACGAGCGTCCGGTCGACCAAGTGTACGAGGCCGCCAAGGCCACCTTGGTGTTCAATGGCGCCCTGACCGGCGACAACGCGACGGCGAAGGTTCTCACCGGCAACGTCAATGGACGCCAACTCTGGGTGCGCGTCGACGAGGTGGAGCCGCGCATCACCCGCCTCCAGGTGCAGGCCCGCCGCAAGGGCGGCCGCGGCGACGTCGATCTCGCCGCCGAGATCAACACGCAGATCGCGTTGCGCCTGCGCTGAACCGGCCCCGCACACGCTGTAGCGACGGCCGGATTCCCCAGGGAATCCGGCCGTCGCTCTTTTTGCACCGGTCGCCAGAAGGATCCGCCGCGTGGGTCACCCGACCGGCATCCTGTCCCACCGTGCCCTGCCGGATTGCGGCGTGGAAGCCGAAGCCAGGTCCCAAAACCTGACCCCCGCACTGCGGTGGGAACCGCGGCAGCCAAGCGTCGTCCGGTCATGACGGCCCTCCGGGAGAGGATTCTCCAGATCCGTCGGGAGATTAGTCCCGACCGGGTCCTGGCCGGCGCCTGTGACCACACCCTGGACCCGTGGGATCGGGTGAACCCCGCGTGGATCTCCACGCCGCGCCGCGACGGCAAAACCGGGTTCCTCGCTACTTTCCGTGGCTGGGATATGAGGGCATCGAAAGCTTTCCGGCCACGAAGTAGAGCATCGTGACCAGATAGTCCGTACTTCTATAACCCCGCGCCTTCCGCTTCACCGCGCTAAACACGCTGTTCAAGCCCTCCAGGAAAGCCGTGCTCAACTCCCCGTCCCAATGCGCCAGGATCCCCTCCGGATTCCCACGGATGGTCTTCACCGCCCTCGCCAGTGGCGCCAGCAATTCTCCCCACCGTTCGCACTTCGCCTCGGCCCAGTGCACCCACGCCTCCAACCGGTACCGGGCCTTCTCTCCAGTCCGGGCCGTCCGATGGATGTCGCTCCGTTCCAGGTGCACCCGATGGGCCTGTCCGGTCGCGAGATTCTTCAGGTCCAACCCGTCCATCGCCTCCGCTTGCCGTTCCGTCAGGTTCTCCCGGTTCTTGCGGAACAGGTGCATCGTTCCTTTCAGCGACGACTTCGCGTCGTCGTCGCCCTCCCGGGCTTCCCGCCGCCTCACCTCGTCGACCGCCCCGCCCACCAGGGCCGTCACGTGGAATGGATCGTACACCACCCTGGCGTTCCGCAGCGTCTCTGCCGCGCCCTTCCGGTACGCCGCGCTCATGTCCATCGCGATGCGCGTGATCGCGTGCGGATGACCGTTGTGACGCCCCAATTCCCGGGCGAAATCCTCGAAAGTCCAGTGGTCCTTGCCCTCGGTCGCGAACAGCACCCGCCGGCCCTCCCGGTCCGCGAACACGGCCGGGTAGTTGTGTCCCTTGCGCCGGTTCATTGCGTCGACCCCGACGGGCACCACGTCCGAGAAGTCGGCCGACGCATGCGCGTCCCGCACGTGCGCCGTGAGCATGCGCCACAACCGGGTGTCGCCCTCGCCAAGGATCTCCCCGGCACGCTTCACCGGCATCTCCCGCATCGACGTCGGGGAGAAAGCCTCGAAGTCGCGGGTGAAGTGCTTGCCCTTGTCCTCCCACGGCGCGGTGACGGTCCACACCTTCCGGTAGTCCTTGCATCGGGCCCTGGGCAGGGCGCAGAGGATCTCGGCGCGCTTGCCGAAGGCGTCGAGGTGACGCCAAGTCCTCGCTTCGGCGTGATCGTGACAGACCACCCCGGAAGCGGCGCAGTTGGTCTCGGGACAACGGAGGCTCGGCCAAAGTTTGGCGGTCTCCCGCACCACCAACAGAAAGCGTTCGGCGGGCTGCGTCTCAAACTCCGCCGCCACCACCTCCCACTTGTCGTCCAGTTGCAACAACCCAGCGAATGCCTTTTCCGGAATCATGTCCGGGCGGTTCTGCCAAGTCCCCCAGCCACGGGAAACAGCGAGGAACCGCCACCGATTCCTCGGCCTCTTGTCGGAGTTGCCGGGGCGGTACCGGATCGACATCCACGCATTCGTCCTCATGCCGAACCATTACGACCCCATTGACCGCGTGCCGGCGGCGTCGCCTACCACAGGCCGAAACTGAAGGTGCCGGCCCCGAAGGGGGCCACGGTGCCGAACTGGAATCCGCCGTCGGAACCCACGTCCTTGTTGAAGCCCGACTTGAAGGTGTCCGCATAGATCCCGTCGGGAACCTGCGAGGCCCAGTCGGAACCCGTCGGCGGTTTGTTTTCGGAACCCTCGAAGTGTCCGAGAAGGCAGGAGCCCAGCGGTCCCGGTTTGTCGCAGACGAAATGCAGCGTCGGCTGCCGTTGCCACGCGGCACAGGTGGCCGAGACCGCGGCCTTGATGGAGCCGTTGTTGAGTGCCATGGAGCAATTCCACGCCACCCGGCCGGCCGGATAGCTTGCGAGTGGTCCGAAATAGATCCAGCCGGTATCGCCCCCCGCGCCCCCGGAAAACACGACGCCCGCGGTCGTCAGGCTGAATTGGTCGATGCGCGCGTTGAGGTTCCCGTAGCCCAAGGTGGGGTAGCCGGTGGCGGGATCGATCCCCAGCACGTTTCCCTTCAACAACCACCGTTTCGATGTGGTGTTGTAACCCCCGATCTTGATCTGGGTGGTGGCACCCAGTTCGTAGGAACTGTCGGTCTTGACGGCGCCCGAGAGGTTCCACGAGGCGACGACGCCGAAGTTGTTCCAGTTCAGCGTCCCCCCCATGCCCATGGCGGCGTCGCCCAGCACGTGGGCGGTGAAGTCTATATAACCATTCGCCAAATCGAAGCCACCCGGTGTCAACCCGCCGTCGTGCCGCCAGTGGACATAGCCGCCGATCCCGGGAAACGCGACGCTTCCATGCAGGGTCCGGTTGGGGAACGGGGACGGGAACGCCGTGTCGACGTCGGTCTGGATTTCACCCGCCAAGGTCGGCAGGTAGCCCTGCATGACCATGGAGTAATTGGAGAATGGAAAGCCGGCCACGACCAGGTTCTTCAGCGACTGCACCCGGAAGTCCAGATTCCCGTTCCCGTCGAGGCTGCCGCGGAATCCGGACACGGGGCTGCTCACGAGGTTGGGGATGGAGAGGCTCCCGCCCAGCCACAGCACCGGGACTTGTCCCGGCAATCGGGTGAGCGACGCGGTGCCGCCCTGGAAGGAGAATCCCGCCAGGCTATAGTTGCCCTCGGCCAACAGGCCCGCCTCGCCGTTGGACCCCAGCGAACCCCGGAAGTCCAAGGCGCCGAACCCGGCGTTCTGAAGGCTCATCGTCCCCCCGATCCGCAGGACCGTTCCGCCGCCGGCGATGAAATGATCGACCACCTCGCCCGGACTGAGGGCCCGGTCGTAGATCGCGATCTCGTCGATGCCCCCCACCCACTGGCGATCGGGAAAGTCCCCGTTGTTGCCGATCAAGACAAACTGGGTGTTGTTGGGGATCGCCGAGGTATAGGGCTTCCAGGCGTCCAGCACCCCGTCGACATAAAGGTATTTGCAGAAGCCGTCGTGGATGCCGACGACGTGGTGCCACAGGTTGTCCTGGAGGTTGCGAGCGCTCGGGAGATCGTCGTATCCAACCCCGCCGCTGCCACCGGTGCCGAAGGACAGGAAATCGGTGTTCCCGAGGCGGTGGATGCGCCAGCTGGTGTCCCCCTTGGTGACGACCGCCTGCCAGGCCTTGGTGAATTTGTCCACGCGAACCCATGCCTCAACGCTGAACCCGCCGGCTTTGTTGCGGTTCAGATCGTAATCCGAATTGGGGACGAAGAGGTGGCTGGCGCCCCCGAATGCCGCCGCCGTGTTGGCGTCGCCCGTGAGGGCGCCTGGGGCTCCGAAGCCGGAGGAACCGACCCAACCGGCGGGATGCGGGGTGCGGGCGGGATTGCGGATGGAATCGGCGGCGGGCGGGGGCGTCTTGCCATTGGCCTCGCCGAGGCGCCAATAGGCGAGGGGATCGTCCCCATAGGTGGCCAAACCCGATTGGCCGGCGACGACGGCGCCGTAGCTTCCCGGTTGGCGTTTCAACCGGAGGTCGGCGTTTGGCATCGCGAATCCCGGCAAGGCGAATGCCGGGAGTTGCGGCAATGGGATCTCGTAATTGCCGTCGTGACCGATGGTGCCGCTGAGCTGGAGATCCACGAGCCCCGGGATCTGGAAATGGGCGTT
>WBXI01000295.1 GCA_008933025.1 Verrucomicrobiota bacterium | reverse complement strand
CACGGCGCTGGTGGACACCGGCAGCCGGATGGACGAGGTGATCTTCGAGGAGTTCAAGGGCACGGGCAACATGGAGATCCATCTCGACCGCGCCCTGGTGGACCGCCGCATCTTCCCGTCGATCAACGTGGAACGATCCGGCACCCGGAAGGAAGAACTGCTGTACCATCCCGACGAATACCACCGCATCACGGTGCTGCGCCGCGCCCTGACGGGCGTGCCCCCGGTCGAGGCGATGGACCTGTTGCTCGGCAAGCTCAAGAAGACGCCGAACAACATCATGTTCCTGCTCTCGGTCGGCCAACCTGGCCGGTGACCGGACCGCGGGAGCGGCACCGCGACCCTGTGGCGGCCGGACGCGGCATGACTGCCCGTCCGGCGACGTCGCGTTCCTCCCGACCGCTGCCCGCGATTCGACGGCATGCCGTCGCGCGTCGCGGACGGTTTCTGGGCGCGCTTGCGCCGGGGGAGTGCCGGATTCTGCGGCCTTGGATGTTGCCACCCTCCCTGACAGGCTCGACGCCATGCTCGAAGATTCGGTGAGCAAGCTGAAACGTCTGCAGACCGAGGTCACGGCTTCGCTCGACGACGCGCCGGCGGCCTCGGTCGACGACGCCCAACTCTCGCGTCTGGCGCGGTTCGTCCATTTCTGGGGTTTGGTGGGCCGGTTCTTCTGGCGGAACCGCTGTCAGGTCCGGGCCTCGGCCCTCGCCTACACCACGCTCCTCGCCCTCGTTCCCCTCCTCGCGGTTTCGCTCACCGTCGCGTCCTTGGTCTTCGACGCGAAAAGCGACGCGTCGCGGGCCAAGCTCACCGAGTACATCGGCCGCGCCATCGATGCGACCGCGCCCATGCTGGGGCTCGTCGAAACCGAGGATGCCAACGCGGACGACGCGCGCTCCCCTGCCCTCCCCAAACCGGGCCAGGCCCCGGCCGCCAAACCGGCCGGCCAATCGTCGGAACGGCGCGCCCAAATCGCCAAGACCATCCTGGATTTCGTCGGCAACATCAAATTCGGCACCATCGGCGTGACCGCGACCGCCGGCCTGATCTTCGTGGCGATCTCGTTGCTGCGGACCATCGAGGCGGCCTTCAACGACATCTGGGGCGTGACGCGCGGCCGCGGTTGGTTCGACAGCATCATCCTTTATTGGGCGGCGATCTCGCTGGGCCCCATCGCGGTGCTGGTGGCCACCACCTCCGGCTACCTGTCGATGCTCGACGGCCAGGTGGGATGGATCGCGCACATTCCGGGCTCGGCGTTGTTCCGGACCCAATTGTTGCCGCTGGTGGTGATGTCGCTCGCGTTCGGGGGCTTCTACAAATTCATGCCCAACACCCGCGTGCAATGGCAGGCGGCCCTCGTCGGCGGCATGGTCGCGGGACTGTTGTGGTGGATCAACAACCGGTTGGGCGCCCTGTACAACACCAAGGTCGCCACCTCGTACACGATCTATGGTTCCCTCGGGGTCGTGCCGCTGTTTCTCGCCGGCCTCTACTTCTCGTGGATGATCGTGCTGTTCGGCTCGGAAGTGGCCTACGTGTTCCAGAACCGCCACGCCTACCTCCAGGAACGCATTTCCGAACGCGTGCACCAGCAGGCCCGCGAATTCATCGCCCTCCGGTTCATGGCCGAGATCGGGCACCGGTTCGCCCAGAACCTGCCCCCGCCTTCGGCCGCGGTGCTCGCGACGTCCCTGACGGTACCGGCCCGCCTCACCGGCAGCATCCTCGCTTCGCTCGTCCAAGCCCGCGTCGCCGCGGAAACCAGCGGCGTGGAACCCGGCTTTGTTCCGGGGCGCCCCCTCGACCAGATCAGCGCCCGCGACATCCTCCGCGCCCTGCGAACCGCCAACGGCGACGACCTCGCCACGAGTGCGGACCCACACCGGCCGGTGGTCGCCGCCGAATTCGCCGCGATCCTTGCCGCGGAATCCTCCCGCAGCGCCGAAGTCACCCTCGAACGCCTCGTGGAGAAATTCCGGAGCCAGCCGCCGGTTTGAAAAACGAGCCGGAATGCGGTTGACCCGGCCCCGGGCCCAACGGTCAGAATCCGCCCATGTCCCATCCGTTTGCCCGTAACGCCCGCGCGGTAGCGCTCGGACTGCTCGCCGCGGTCGCTTCCGTCGCCGCCCGCGCCGACGCAAAGCTCCACCCGCTCTTCACCGACCACGCCGTCCTCCAGCAGGGAAAAAAGATCCATGTCTGGGGTTGGGCGGATCCCGGGGAAAAAGTCGCCGTCGACTTCGCGGCCCAGCACGTGGAGACCAAAGCCGACAAACTCGGCCATTGGCACGCGTGGCTCCAACCCCTGAAGGCCACCGCCGAAGGCCGCCCCCTCCGCGTCGTCGCCCACAACACCCTCGAACTCCAGGACGTCGTCGTCGGCGAGGTCTGGATCGCTTCCGGCCAGTCCAACATGGAATGGCCCCTCGACCGCAGCTTCGAATCGCAGGGTGACATCGAGTCGAGTTCCAACCCGAACCTGCGCCTCTTCACCGTGCTCAAGGCCCGCTCGCGCGTGCCCCTCTCCAATTTCGCCGAACCCGACAAACACGCGTGGCATCCTTCCGCGCCCGAGTTCGCCCGGAAGTTTTCCGCGGTCGGCTACTACTTCGGCCGCGATCTCCAGGCCTCCCTCAACATCCCCGTGGGCATCATCCACACTTCCTGGGGCGGATCCCCCGCCGAGGTCTGGATGAGCGACGACGTCCTCCGGGACAACCACGCGTACGAGCGGGACATCCTCCGCCCGTGGGGCCGGCAGCGCCAGGCCCTCGTCCCGCAGGTACGCCAATGGGAGGCCGAGCGCGATGCCGCGAAGGCCGCCGGAAAACCGTTCACCAAAGGCGTCCCCAACGGCGGTTGGACGCCCTCCGAACTCTACAACGCCATGATCGCCCCCTTGCTCGGCTACGGACTCCAGGGCGGCATCTGGTACCAAGGCGAATCCAATGCCGGCCGCGCGTGGCAATACCGCAGCCTCTATGCCGACATGATCCGCAATTGGCGCCGCGACTTCGACCAGTCTCCCTTCCCGTTCTATGCCGTCCAACTCGCGCCTTGGGACAAAGGTCGCAAGCGCTCCCTCGAGGAGATCGCCAAGGAACCGGGCGAATCCGACTGGGCCGAACTCCGCGAGGCCCAAAGCGTCGCCTCCCGCGCCGTCCGCCATGCCGGCGTCGCCGTGATCACCGACCTCGGCGACAAGGATGACATCCATCCCACCAAGAAAGCCCCGGTGGGCGCCCGACTCGCCATGCTCGCCCGCCGCGATGTCTACAAACAGCGCATCCTCGCCGAAGGCCCCGTGCTCACCGCGGTCTCGCCCGTCGGCGACCACGTCGTCCTGCGCTTCGGGGAGATCGGCTCCGGTCTGAAGAGTGCCGATGGCGGTCCCTTGAAGGGCTTCGCCGTCGCCGGCAGCGATCGCAAGTGGCATTGGGCCGTTGCCGAGGCCAAGGGCGGCGAGGTCCGGGTCTCCTGCCCGGACGTCCCGAAACCCGTCGCCGTGCGCTATGGGTGGGCTGACTTCCCCATCGTGAATCTGGTCAACAGCGCCGGCCTCCCCGCGTCCCCGTTCCGGACCGACCGTTGGCCGGCGATCACCAATCGCCAATAATCGGGCGCATCGCCGGGTGGGCCCCTCGGGGTGGCTCACCCGGCCGACCAGTCCTCCGGACGATTCCAGTTCGCCAGTTTCCCGACCCCGGACTCGGGAACTTCCCACGGCCGCATCCATCCGGCCGCGATCCCTTGGACGACAAGGTCCCGGACCGCCCGCTTTCCTCCCGCCGCCATCGCCGCCGCCGCGCCCAGCGCCGATTCGCGCGGATACACGGCACACAGCGGTTCCCATCGGCCATTGCACCGCGGGACCACGCCGACGCCGGGGGCAGTCCGCGAAACCAAGGCGGACAGGAACGCCACGTCCATCGCCGGCAGATCCACCGCCAGCACCAGGACATGCCCGGCGATCGCCGCCCGCAGGACCGCCTCGACACCCGCCATGGGTCCCGCGTCCGGTACCGGATCCTCGATCCAACGCACCCGCGTGTCCCATCCCGGCATGGTCGACAAGGCTGCATCGCGGGCAACGGACACGAGGAACTCGGAGGCGCCCGCGAGACGCAGACGATCGAGTTGGAGCGCCAGCAAGGGCTTGCCGCCCACCCCGATGAGGGCTTTGTCGCGCCCCATGCGGGAAGACTTGCCGCCGGCGAGCACCGCCCCGGAAAACGGGATGCCACGGATCGAATCGATCGCATTCATCGGATCACGCCCCGTGGCCGGCCCCATCGCGACACGCCCCCGCCCGAAGCGCCGCGGGGGTGGGGCGGGCGTGTCTGCCGCGCGAAGCGCCGTGGGAGTGCGGTGGCAAGGCCCTCGGAGGGCCGCGACACCGCT
>WBXI01000294.1 GCA_008933025.1 Verrucomicrobiota bacterium | reverse complement strand
CGACCTGATCGAAGCGGTGCTGCGGCCTTCCGCGACGATCGCGGTGGGCTACGCGACGACGGTGGTGACCACGCGAGCCGCCGCCGAACACCAAGGAGTGCTCAAGCAGGCCACGGACGATTGGATCGAACTCGCGGGCGCGGACAGCCAGCGGGTCCGGATACCACGGCGGGACATCGAGAGCCAGGTCGGCAGCGACGTATCCCTCATGCCCGAGGGACTGCAATCAGGCCTGTCGATGCCGGAGTTCGCGGACCTGATCGAGTATCTGGTCACCCTGAAGCAGCCGGACACCGCGCGCACGAGCCACCGCGGAATGCCCGGGACCATCCCCCAACTCACCCGCCCGGTGGTCCTGCGTCCGTTCCTCGCGGCGGAGCTCCGGTTTCCCGCGGCGAAGGCTCCCCCGACCCAGCACGTGCAATCGGGTCTGGTGTGGTTCGGGCAAATCCCCGGTCGCCCCGGCGCCTATCTCGCGGCGGACCAAGCCGGACTCGTGTGGCGCATTGAGAAAACCGAGGCAGGCGAGAGGACGACGGTGTTTGCCGACCTCACGACCGACGTGTTCAGCGCCCGCGGTCCCAACGGCCTGCTCGGCGTCGCCTTTCATCCCCGGTTCCGCGACAACCGGAAATACTATCTCAAACACCAGGTGCTCGAGGCCGGGCACATCGCCACGGTCCTGGTCGAAAGGCAGTTCGCGCCCGACCTGGCGACGGACTCCGGGCAACCTTCCCGGCGGCTGCTGACGATCCCCGCGGTGGCGGAACACCACAACGGCGGCTGCATCCAATTCGGCCCGGACGGCTTCCTGTATCTCGGCATGGGGGATTCCGCCCCGAACCACGATCCCCAGGGGCACGGGCAGGACCTGCGACGGTTGCTGGGGAAAATGCTGCGCATCGACGTGGACCATCGGGACGCGGGACTGGCCTATGCGATTCCCCCGGACAACCCGTTTCGCGACCACGCGGAGGCCCGGCCAGAGATCTGGGCCTGGGGCCTGCGCGAACCGTGGCGTTTCGCGTTCGATCGCGCGACCGGCGACCTCTGGGTCGGGGACCTCGGTCAAGAGCGCGGCGACGAGGTATCGATCGTCCGTCGCGGCGAGAACCATGGTTGGAACGTCTACGAGGGCTTCGAGGTGTTTTCCCGCGAACACCGGAAGGAAGGCGTCGTCTACGTGCCGCCGGTCTTCGCGACCCGCCGCAAACAGGGCACCACGATGGTCGGCGGATTCGTCTATCGTGGAAAGCCGGGCCCATCGTTCCGCGGCGTGTACGTCTTCGGCGACTACACGTCCAAACGGATCTGGGGCCTGACCCAGACGGACCGGAGCCTCGACACCGTCCGCGAACTCGCGACGTCGCCCCAGGCCATCACGGCGTTCGCCGAGGACGAAGTCGGCAACCTTTATGCCGTGGGCCAGGCGGGGATGGTCTACCGGCTCGAATTCGACGACGCCCGGTTCGAGGGCGGGCATGGTTTCGCCGGCGCGGACTACAGCCGCGGCAAGGTCTTCGTCGCGGACGCCCGCGGACGGGTGACCTGGGAATATCCGGCGCCGGCCTGCGACGAACTCTGGGCATTGCCGGGCGGCAACCTGCTCTTCACCACCGGCCACGGGGTGAAGGAAGTCACCACCGACGGGAAGGTGGTGTTCCGCTACGAATCGAAGAGCGAGATCTACGCCTGCCAGCGACTGCCCGACGGCAACACGTTCGTCGGCGAATGCAACGCGGGCCGACTGCTCGAACTCACGCCGTCGGGAGCCATCGCGAAGGAGATCCGCCTCCTGCCCGAGGGCACGGACGGCGGACACCTCTACATGCGCAACGCCCGGCGCCTCCCCGATGGCCATTATCTCGTCGCCCATTACGGTGCCCAGGTCGTCCGCGAATACGACGCCCACGGCAAGACCGTGCGCGAAATTCCCGCTGCCAGCGGGCCGCACAGCGTCGTGCGACTCCCCGATGGCCACACGCTCGTCGCCTGCGGCGATCTCGTGAAGGACGGCGCCCGGGTCTTCGAGGTCGATGCCGCGGGCAAGACCGTCTGGGAAATCGGGAGCCGGGACCTGCCGGGCATCCGTCTCAAAGTCATGACCGGCCTCCAGCGTCTTCCCAACGGCAACACCGTCCTGTCGAACTGGCAGGGACACGAATCCACCCGCGGCGAACCGCACGCGATCGAGGTGACGCCGGACAAACGGGTCGTGTGGGTCTTCGACGACCGCGAGGCCGCCGACACGGTCTCGTCGATCCAGTTGCTCGACGTCCCCGGCGACGCCACGCGCGGCGGGATCTGGCACTGAGCCGGGGCCGGCCGAAATCCCCGGCCGAAGTCGGCGTCATCGGGGCGGTTGGGATCTTCCAGGGCCTCGACCCGGATCCGCGGGATCCTTGCCGCCGGCGGTCCGCCCCGTCACTCCGACGATTCCCGCGCGAAGCGCGCGGCCCACCGCTCCGGGGTCAGGCCCCCCTCGTTCACCCGGGCCACGGCCATCCAGTCGTCCGCGACTTGTTGCCGCGAGTCGGACAGCGGCCACGTCGCTCCCAAGGCCGCGCATTCCCCGCGGAGTTGGCTCCACCGCGCGAGCCACGCGTGGCGCACGGCGAGATGGCCCAACCGGACCCGGTCGATCCGATCCGGATCGCCGGCGGACGCGGCTTCGGCCTGTTGCCAGAGTTGCTCGGCCTCGGCCAGGGGTTTGAAACGCAGGTGCGGCCCGTCGGTCGACGCGAAGCATCCGAGTTTGTATCCGGCCGACGCCCCGTGCATGAGTTCGAGGTAACGGCCGAGGAAAGGCGCGGCCGCCGCACCGTAGTAGCCCTCGAGGAACTCCCGGACGAGCGCGCGGTCGTCCTGCCGCGGGTTCCAGAGCAACCGCGCCAGCACCCACGCCCGCAACTCCGCCATCTCCGATCCATGCGACTGGTAGGCGCCTTGCTCGAACACGCCGCGCACGTTGTGTTCCTGGAAAAACCGGAGGTTCGGCCCCAGCACGAACCAGTTCGGATGCGGCTGCACGTAGTGTCCGAAGTCGGTCGTGTAATCCCAGATGTACAGGCGCCCGCAAATCCTCGACCAACCCCGGATGTCGTCGGCAAACGCGGCGTTCGACGGGTGGTCGAGCGGCTCGCGGAAATTGCACTCGATGCTGCACAACCGGACGATGACGTTGGCCCGCGGCCGGAGGGTCTTCGGCGGCTTGCGGGTGTATTGGTAGGCGAGCGTGTCCACCGCGACCCGGGGAAATTCCGGCTCGATCCGTTCCGCGACTTGGTTCACGAAGGACAGCATCGTGCCCGCGTGCGTGCCCTCGGCGTCGTCGAGCGCCTTGCACGCGTCGCATTGGCACGCGCCGTGCCAATCGTTTTGGGAGACCGAGACGATGCCTGCGCCGGGCGACGCGTAGAGTTGCCGCCGCACCTGCTCGACCACGAAATCCAGCAGTTTGGGATTGGTCAGGCAAAGCTGGGCATGGTTGGTGGAACGCTGGCCCTTGATCAGGCTGTACCACTCCGGGTGCTCGGCGAAGTGCTTCTCGGGCGGCACCAAGGGGTAGAAGGTGTGGACGAAACCCTGGTAGGTGATGCGCCCGCCTTGCTCCGGCGCGAGGCGCGACGACTGCCCGTTGCAACCGTTCCGCCACGACCAATCGGCGTCGAATGCCGGATACCAGAAGGGTTCGCGGTATTCGAAGGCAGGCGCCTCGCGGAGGTCGAGGTCCCCGACTTTCAGCACCGGTTGTCTCGGGATCCGGCTGGCCCAGGGCGTCCACCAGCGCACGCCGCACTCCCGCTGCAGGAACCAACTCACCGCGTACAACGTCCCACGCGGCCGGCCACCGGCGATCAGCAACCGCGTGCCCCGGGTCTTCACCACGAATTCCTCGGAACCCAGGGTGTCGAACGAAACACCGGCAAACGCTCCCGAGGCCGCCTCGCCCCGACCCACCACGATCGCATGCTCGGGCGCCACGGTGTTCGTCGAAACCAAGAAGCCCACGCCCGTGATTTGCCGCAGTGCCGCCACCAATTCGCGCGCCGCGGTTTGCTCCGGCGGCGACGCGGCGGGATCGACGACCACGACGCACCGGGCCCGGCCGTTTTCGGCGATCGCGAATTCGCCGCGGCCGGTTCCGGCAACCAGACACAACAACAACAACAGCAGAAGGAGGGTTTTCATGGATCCCAAGGAATGGCGCGAAGGTTGTGGTTCCATCCCGCGTCGACCGCGACGACGGCGTTGAGTCCGATGGAATCCGCCGGCCGCGAATTCACCGCACCATGGATTTCGCGCGGGACCATCGGCCCGAGGTCCCGATGGCGTTTCACCCAGCCGACGCGGCGCCGCGTCCCCCGCGCGCAGCGCTTTCGGAGTGCGGCGGGAAGGAGCGTCAGCGACGCCACGCCGCTTT
>WBXI01000293.1 GCA_008933025.1 Verrucomicrobiota bacterium | reverse complement strand
AATCACTGGGGGAGGCTAGCCGGGAATCCCGGATTCGGAAACCCGGGAGGCAACGGGCCGTCAGCGGAGCCGACTGTGGGAGATCTCGAGGTTGAGCGCGCGCAGCGAGAGTTGGATGTCGTAGATGAACACCCCCAGGGCGCCGAGCAGGCACATGATGCTGGCGACGAACAAAAGGATCAGGGCCGTCGAGGTGGTCCCGCCGAGCAGGATGCCGAAGAACAGGCAGATGATCAGCAGTCCGGCCAACCACGCGGCGCCGGCGGCAAGACCGATGGCGAACCGAAGGATGCGGGCACGCCGAACAAAAATCGCGGACTGCTCGCGGAGCATCTCGAGATGGGTCGGTTCCGCCATGCCGCTTTCCTTGGCCAGTTGCCGCAACCGGTCGACCACCCGCCCGAAGCGGTTGGTCATGACCAGCAACAGCATGCCGACGCCCGAGATGAGGATCACCGGGCCGATGGCGATCTGGAGCGAGGGAACCAATTCCGCGACCGAGGGATGCAGCATGGGGTGGGCTTCGCGCCCGCTTCCGCCGGGTGCGAGGCGCCCCGACAGGGTTGGCGATCGCCGCGTTCGGCGCGAGCGGGAATTGGGCGGACGACGGGAACCGTGTCCCGCCGCCGGTGCCCGCCGGAGGGTTCTGGGTGCTTTTCCCCAACCCGATGCCGCCGACGCGGGACGGGTCGCCCATCCACGCCGTCGACTCCCCGCACAAAACCGTGGATTTGGCGTGGATCGCGGCATCGTCGTGGCGGGAACCGACGGACTGGAAATTGCTGGGTCATGCCGGAGCCGGTTCCACGCGCCGGCCACGAGCCATGAACATCCCCAAATCGAATTGTTGGTCGGTCGTGCGGCGCCTTGCCGTCGCGTGCCTCGCCCTCGCGGGATTGGCCCGGGCGGATTCGGGCGGGCACGAGCCCGAGGGCCACGGGGACCCACGCCGACCCTATCTGGTCCTCGCGCAGCCTTTGGACGGTACCCGTGCCAAGGCCGGACCCATCGATCTCGAGGCCTTGGCGCGCGATCCTTCCGGCGGACCCATCGTCCGGGTCGACTTCGTGGCCAACGACGTCGTCGTCGCGAGTTCGGATCTCTCCGGACAACCCTTTCCAGCGGTGATCGGATTGACGGTCCGGCACAAGGCGGTCTGGACCAATCCCCCGGCGGGATTCTCGAGGCTGCAGGCACGGGCGACGGTCCGGGGAGCCGCCGTGGCCTCGGCTGTGGCGACGGTCGGCGTCGGGGAAGCGGCGTGGGTGGGCGTGGTGGCCACCGATCCCTTCGCGGGCGAGGGGACGCCGGCGAATCCGGGCACCTTCCGGGTTCGGCGTTGGCCCTCTTCCCCGGCGAGTCCCGAGTTGCGGGTGCGGGTCCGGTGGGGAGGATCCGCCGCGAATGGCGTGGATTACGAAGCGATGCCGAGCGAGGTCGTGATCCCCGCGGGAGCGGAGGCTGTCGATGCGACGGTGAAGCCCGTCAACGACGCGTTGCGCGAGGGTCCCGAAAGTGTCGCCTTGGAATTGTCGCCCGTGGCGTCGCTGCCGGGGCAGCCGCTTCCCTATGCGATCGGCCGCAATGGACGTGCCTGGGTCGTGATCGCCGACGTGCCACCGCCGTTGCCGGTCGTTCCCAAAGTCACCGTCACGGCCCCCGGGGCCGAAATCATCGAGGGCAATCCCGACGGCCGCCTGTCATTCCGGATCGACCGGGACGGGCCGACGACCGATCCGTTGACGGTGACCTACGTGATGACCGGGAAGGCGACCTACGGGATCGACTACGTGCCGGCGAAACCCGCATCCGGCGCGGCGGCGCTGGCCGGAGGCCCGGAGGGATTCGGCTACCGGCAGAGCGTGACGATCCCGGCGGGTGCGACCTCGGCAACGATCCAGTTCGCGCCGGTCGTCGACGCCCGTACGGAGGGTGACGAGACGGTGGTGTTGGTTTTGGTCCCGGGCGGTCCGAGGGGCCCGTCGCCGGCCTATCGGCTGGGCGATCCGAGCTACGCGACGGGGATCATCCACGACTCGGTCCCGGTCCCCGCGGATCTTCCGGCAATCTCGATCGTGGCGACCACGCCGGAAACAAGCGAACCGACGACGGACCGGGTGGGCGTGCCCGCGGTGCTGACGTTGGTCCGGTCCGGTCCGACGAACCTGCCGGCAAAGGTCTTCTACCGCGTGGGTGGGACCGCGGCCAACGGACGCGACTATCGCTTCCTCGACGGCGACGCGACGATCCCGGCGGGCGAGACCCGCCGCGACATCCGGATCGTGCCGTTCTTCGACGGTTCCGTGGAAGGCGACGAGACGGTGGGGCTGTCCTTGCGGACGAACCGGGCCTACGTGGTGAAGGAACCGTCCACGGCGACGGCAACGATCCACGAGGGCGTGGTCGCGACGAAGCCCTCGTTGGTACTGACGGCGCCGGCCAACGGTTCGAAAGTCACGAATCCGGTCGTGGTTGCCCTGGCGGCGGATGCGACCGATCCGAAGGGTTATATCGCGACGGTGGAATTTGTCGCGGACGGCATCGTGGTGGTGAAATCGGCCTTGGAGTTCATCCAGGCTCCGAAACCCGGCACGACCCTGCATCATGCGGCCACATGGACGAACCCGCCGGTGGGTCCGCACGGTGTGGTGGCGCGCGCGGTCACCGCGGACGGTATCCGGTTGGAATCCGGGAAGGCCTTGGTCGAGGTGCTGCCGAAGCCGGAACCCCCGCCGGTGGTCCGCCATCCCGCCGACAACAATCCCGCCGACGACGTGCTGGCGGCCGACGAAGTGGCCGCCTATGCGTCGGCGTGGCTTTCGGGATCGCCATTCGTGGCGGGGCCTTCGCCGGTACCGGCGGCCCATGCGACGCGCGCCGGCTACCTGCTCCGAAACGGCGGGGGCTATCGATACGATCCGACGGTCGGCCCCCTCCCGTTGGCTTGGGTGAGCGACGTGGTGGTGGCGCCAATCGGGGGATCCGGAGCCGTCAGCCACGCCGTGGCCGAAGTTCCGGTCGTTCCGGAGAACACGCCGTTCGTGGTGACCATCCGGTTGGTGCCGATCGACGGGGTGAAGGCGCAGGCGGTCGAGGAAGTGGTGGGGCCTGGCGCGGTCGTGACCGACATCAGCGACGGCGGGGTCCACGACACCGTGGCCGGCATCATCCGCTGGGGTGTCTATCTCGACGACACGGCGCGCAAGTTGGCGGCGACGGTGACGCTGCCCGACGCGCGGAAGCTCACGGGGTTGGCGTCATTCGACGGCGCGGACATCCGGATCCCGCAGGTGCCACCGCCTCCGCCGCTGCCGGGATACGTCGCGGCGCAGGCGCGGATCGCCTCGGTCCTGCCGTTGGAGACGGGGTCGGTGCAATTGATGGTGGTCGACGAAGCGACGACCGGGGAGACGGCCATCGAGGTCTCGACCGATCTCGTGCACTGGCAGCGGGTCGAGCAGACCCAGGCGTCGGGGGACACGTCGGTGCACGTGGACAGCGACGCCAACGAGAATTTCCAGCGTTTCTACCGGTTGGTACCGGTGGTGCGCTGAGGTGTTGTGTGTTGTTTGGGTGCGGCGGCGGGAGGGCAACCTTCCGCCGCCGTTGCCTTGCTGGAGGGCGTCGTGCGGGCCGGGGTTTCGGCGGTGGGTGGCGAACCGTCCCCGCAACCAACCCGGCCAAGTCGGACCTAAGCGCGGGATTGGCGTGCCCGGGCAAAACTGGCGATGAGTCGGTCGAGATAGGCGTCGGGCTCGAAGTGCCGGTGGCGGGCAAGGGCACCCGCCGCGAGGCGCTCCCAAAGCGCGGGATCGCCGAGCAGTCGGGCGATGGCGGCCGCGAACGCGGCGGGGTCGCGGGCACCGATGCGGATGGCCGACTCGCCGTCGGCAAGCCATTCGTCGGCACCGCCGCCACCGAAGGCGACCACGGGGCGTCCGTGGGCCAGGGCTTCGACTCCCACCAGTCCGAAGGGTTCGTGGCGGAGGACGGGGAAGAGGACGATGCGGGACCGCCGGTACCAAGCGTCGAGTTCGGCGGGCGGGATTTCCCCGAGGAAGCGCACGCGATCGACCAACCCGAGTTCACCGACGAGTCGTTCGAGGGCGGGACGTTGCCAGCCATCCCCGGCGATGACGCAGCGCCAGTCGAGTTCGCGGATCCGCGCGAGGGCAGCGAGCGCGACGTGGACGCCCTTGGCCGGGACCAACCGGGACGGCAGCAGCAACAGCCCGGGTTCCGAGGTGGCGGGCGTCGGGTGGTCGATGGGGTTCGAGTACAGCGGGACGAGGTCGATGCGATCGGTCGGGAAGCGGTTTTCGACGAGTCCCTGGCGGACGTACTCGGACGCGACCTGGAGACGCACGTGGGGGAGATCCCGGACGCGGAGCATCCGGGAGGTTTTCGTCCAGTAGCGAAGGTTGAGGACCGGGTTTTT
>WBXI01000292.1 GCA_008933025.1 Verrucomicrobiota bacterium | reverse complement strand
TCCCGTTCAGGCGGGCCATCCGGTCCTCCGCATGCAAATCGAGCGGCTTGTCGTTGCGGATCACCGTGTCCTCCGGGCGTTCGCCGTCGCCCACCAACCGCACCACCTGTCGCTCGCGATCGCCGGTCGCCGGCGAGAACAGGTATTTCTTCAGCGAATAGTTCCCGGGGGCGAAGTGCATCTCCGCCACCGGATCGGCATTGTCCGCCAGCACCCGGTAGATGACGTCGTTCGCGTTGAACGCCCGCGCGTTCGCCCGGTCCGTTCCGGATCCGTCGCCAAGCGCGACCGGCGCGTAATAGACCCGGCGGTCGGCCCGCGCGGTGCCGGCCAGCACCAGACCCCAGACCAGAACCCAAGCGGCGAATCGGGCGGAGCCGGGTCGGCCGGCGTGCGGGCAACGGTTTCTCATGGCTCCCCCGTACCCTGACGCGCCGACTCGCCCCGTCAAACCCGCGGTGCCGCCCCCAGCCATCGGCCCCGCCCCACCAGATAGAGAAATCCGCACAAACCCACGAACGGGATCAGCGAAAGCCCGTCGGCGTGCGGGCCCGCGAAGAACGGATTCGCCCGCGTCGCCCACTCGGTCAACGCTTCCGCGCGCCGCTCCATCAGGCCTTCCAGAAACGCGACGCCGATGCCCGCGATGCTCCCGCCCGCGATGTAGCCCGAGGCCATCAGGACCCCGGGACTCTTGTCGCCCTCGGCCGCGATTTCCTCCGCGGTCATCCCGCGCCGCCGCAGGTCCTGATCGGCCCGTTTGTCCACCCACCAACGCAGCATCCCGCCCACGAAGATCGGGGCCGACACCGCCACCGGCAGGTAGACGCCCACGGCGAACGCCAACGACGCGATCCCGCTCAGTTCGAGCACCACGGCGATCATCGCCCCGAGGATCACGAGGCCCCAGGGCAGTTTCCCGCCGAGGATTCCCTTGATGATGTAACTCACCAGCACCGCCTTGGGCGCGTCGAACTTCTTCACCTTCGCCCCGTCCGCCCGGTGGTCCGCCGTGCCGTTGATGCCCGGGTCGACGTACCACACCGGCGCGCCGCGATCGTCGAGGAGGAACTTCCGCGCCGCGCCCCCCTGGGGGTCGGGTTGGTGGTAAACCCAGTACTCGCCGCCGTCCCGCCGGGCATCCGGTCCCGCCAACTTCTCGCGGTGGGTCACCTCCCGATTCGGCAGCTTCACCGTCGGGGCCAACGCCACCGCCGACGCCGGCAGGTACACCGTCGCGGTGTTGTTCAACCCCAGCAGGATCGGCCCCAGCACCAATGCCGACGCCGTCGCCCCGACCAGGATGGCCAATTGCTGCGACCGCGGCGTGCCGCCCACCAGGAATCCCGTCTTCAGGTCCTGCGACGTCGCCCCGGCATTCGACGACGCGATGCACACGATGGCGCCCACCGACAGCGCCGTGACGTAGTACGCCCCCCCGGTCCAACCCATGTACAGGAACACCAGGCAGGTCAGCAGCAGCGTCGCGATGGTCATCCCGGAAATCGGGTTCGAACTCGAACCGATCTCCCCGACCAACCGCGACGAAACCGTCACGAACAGAAAGCCCAGGACGACGATCAGGATGGCCCCGACCGGATTCATGTGCAGCGGCGCCGCGAGGGAGATCGCCGCCACCAATCCCACCAGACCGATCCCGACGACCTTCAAGGGCAGATCGCGGTCGGTGCGGGCCGTGACCCCGGAACCCGCCGCGGGTCCCCGGCGAAAATCCGCCAACCCATGCCGGATGCCCCGGAGGATCGTGGGCAGCGACCGGACCAGGCTCACCAGTCCACCCGCGGCGACCGCGCCGGCGCCGATGTAGAGGATGTAGGCGCCACGGATCGCGCCCGGGCCCATGTCCCGCACCAACCGCGTCGCCTCGGGCGCCAGGGGAACCGACAGGCCGTCCCCGAAGAACTTGATCATCGGGATCAACACCAGATAGCTCAGCACCCCGCCCGCGGCCATCACCCCGGCGATCCTCGGCCCGATGATGTAGCCCACGCCCAACATCTCCGGTGAAATCTCCATCGCCAGCGAACCGCCCTTCAGCGGCGCGCCGAACTCGACGCCCGGGCTTTCCTTCCAGCCACGCAGGGCCGAGTTGCCCAGTTTGTAGAGCAGCCCCAACCCGAATCCGGCGAAGATCGTCGCCGCGCTGATGCCATGCCTCGCCTTGGCCCCGCCCCGGCCCGCGGCCTCGAGCGACTCTTGGTTTGCCCCGGCCTTCAGCACCTCGGCACACGCGGTGCCCTCGGGATATTTCAACTGGCCGTGCTGTTCGACGATCAGGGCCCGCCGCAGCGGGATCATCATCAGGATGCCCAAGGCGCCGCCCAACACCGCCACCAGCGTCACCCGCGCGATCTCGAGGTCGAAGCCGAGGATCAGGATCGCCGGCATGGTCACCCCGACGCCGAAAGCAAGGGATTCGCCGGCCGAACCCGCGGTCTGGGCGATGTTGTGCTCGAGAAGGGTGGCGTCGCGGGCGCCGAACCGTTTTCCCAGCCGCGCCCAGAGCCGGAACAACGTGATCGAGATCACCGCGACCGGGATCGAGGCGCTGACGGTGAGGCCCACCTTGAGCGTGAGGAACAGGGAGGACGCGCCGAACACCATGCCGAGCAAGGTGCCGACGACCAGCGCCCGCGGGGTGAATTCCGCGAGCCGCGAATCCGCGGGCACGAACGGTTCGAAGGGACGGGATGCCTCGGCCATGGGCGCCGAGGCTAGGCGCGCCCGCCCGCGAATCAATGCCGCCGTGCCAGACCGGCCACGGCGGTCCCCCCGCGCGAAGCGCCTTCCGACTGCGGCGGGAAGGAGTCGGCGACGCCCACGCCGCTTTCCGACCAGACCCGTCGTCCAGCCCGATCGCCCCCGGTTTCACAGCGGTGCCGCGGCCTTCCGAAGGCCTGGCCACCGCACTCCACGGCGCTCCGCGCGCCAGACCGGCCGCGGCGGTCCCCCGCGCACCCACCGCCTCCAGCCGTGTTGACGGACTTCCCCTCATCTCGCTCTATTCCCGCCGGCACATGAAGTATTGCGCGTCCCCCTGGAATTTCGATCGCCGCCCCACCCGCGAGGTCGTCGTCGGCGACCCCGCCCGCGGAGGCGTCGTCATCGGCGGCAACCATCCCGTCGTCCGCCAGTCCATGCTCACCTGCGACACCATGGACACCGCGGCCTGCGTCCAGCAGACGCTCGACTTGGTCGCCGTCGGCTGCCAGATCGTCCGCATCACCGCGCCCACGGTGAAAGACGCCGCCAACCTCGGGAACGTCGTTGCCGAACTCCACCGCCGCGGTTGCCACGTCCCCATCGTCGCGGACATCCATTTCAAGCCGGATGCCGCCATGGAAGCGGTCAAGTGGGTCGAGAAGATCCGCGTGAACCCCGGCAACTACGCCGACAAAAAGAAATTCAACGTCAAGGAGTACACCGACGCCGAATACGCCGAGGAGGTCGTGCGCGTGGAAGAAGCGTTCGCCCCGCTGGTCCTCGAGCTCAAACGCCTCGGACGTTCCCTCCGCATCGGCACCAACCACGGCTCGCTCTCCGACCGCATCATGAACCGGTACGGCGACTCGCCGCTGGGCATGGTCGAGAGCGCCCTCGAGTTCGCCCGCATCTGCCGCAAGCACGACTACCACAACTTCGTGTTCTCGATGAAGTCGTCGAACCCGAAGGTGATGATCGAGTGCTACCGCCTGCTGGCCGCCCGCCTCGCCGAACTCGGGCCCGACTGGAACTACCCCCTCCACCTCGGCGTCACCGAGGCCGGCGAGGGCGAGGACGGCCGCATCAAGTCCGCCATCGGCATCGGTTCCCTGCTCTGCGACGGCATCGGCGACACCATCCGCGTGTCGCTCACCGAGGACAGTCCCCGGGAGATCGCCGTGTGCAACGAGTTGCTCGCGCAAATCCCCGGCCTCGCCAACACCCGCGGCGCCCTGCCGGAATTGCCCCTTCCCTGGGATCCCTTCGTCTACAGGCGCCGCGAAAGCGCCGAGACCGAACTCGGCGACGGCATCCGCTGCGGCGGCGAACAAACCGTCCGCGTGGTGGTCACCCGGGGCACCTTCGAACAGGTTGCCCCGCGCATCCCCGCCAAGGCCGACGTGCGGCCCGAGGGCGTCTACGAGGATCTCAACGTCCTCGAACTCGATCCCACCCGGCCGATCGCGCCCGGGACCATCCCGTGCGCGACCCAGTTGGTGACGGTGCGCGACGGCGTCGCCTTGCCCACGATCACCGCGTTCCGGTTGCTGGCCCTGCGCCTGCGCGAACTCGGTTCGGCGAACCCGATCCTGCTCAAGGACTGCCTCGCCTTCGAACCGGTGCCGTTGACGCCGAGCGTGGCGTTGCTGCGCGCCGCGGTGAATCTCGGTTCGCTGCTGGCGGACGGCGTGGGCGACGCCGTGCTGGTACGCGGCGAATCCGGCGGCGGCACCTCGCTGCGGCTGGCCTTCAACATTCTCCAGGCCGCGGGCTGCCGCTCGTTCAAGACCGACTACGTCGCCTGCCCGAGC
>WBXI01000291.1 GCA_008933025.1 Verrucomicrobiota bacterium | reverse complement strand
GGCGCGTTCCAACTGCGGTCCCCATGCCCCGAAGTTCAGGTCGCGCCATTGTTCGTGCACGGTGTCCGCTGCCCACGCCATCGATCGGAACCGCGGCCTGCGATCCGCGAAGGCCGTCGCCAACACCGCCTCGATCTCGCCCGCCTTCTGGTCGCGCACGAGATTCTCCTGGCCCACGAACACCACCGTCTCGCCCGTGCCCAGCGCGAACACGCGGTCGGGAAACGGCGGGGCGGGCGCCTTCGGTTGTCCGTCGCCGAACCGACCGAGAACCTCGGCCTCGGGCGGCACGCCCGGCTCCGGCAACTCCTCGATCTCGAGGTTCCGGTAGGATATCTCCGCCTTGCTGCCCCCGTGGATCTGCAGCGCGATCACGCCCGACTTGGCAATCCCGGCGTCGTGCTCCACCCAAACCGCCGTGCGATGCCCGTTGAGGGTCAGCACCACCTGGCGACCGATCGCCTCGATCTCGTACACGTTCCAGTCCCCGGGCTTCTCGACGCGCGCCACCAGATTGGTGTCGGCCATGACCAACACCCGGTTGCGACGCGACTCGTCGTAAAGGCAACCCGAGAAACCGGCGCCGATGTCGGCCTGGAAGCCCGACACCTCGTTGGGCGGATTGACGACGCGCTGGCTGCGGAACTGGACGCCGCCGTTGACGAATCCCTCGGTGCCCACGAGGCGATACTCGAGGCGCAGCCGGAAGTTGGCGTGGGGCCGGGTCGTGGCGAGGAACTCGTTGCGCGGATTGCCGGACAACGAACCGCCGACGATCGCGCCGTCGCGGATTCGCCAGACGCCGTTGGTGGCCCCTTCCCAACCTTCGAAAGTCGCGCCGTCGAAGAGCCGCGCCGGGGCGGCCCCGAGCCATCCCGCGAACGACGCGACGAGCCATGGGAGCAGGAAACGTTTCATGGAAGCGCCAGCCTACGACGCGTGCCGAGACGCAGGCAATGCCGGGGCGGGAACCCGGACCCGCTGGCGGCCGCGCGTGGAGGCGGCCCCGTGCACCAAGTGCCGCGGACTGCGACGGCACGGAGCGCCGCCAACACCCGGCACGCTACCGCACCCGTACCAACGCCGCGTTCGTGTTGTCCCACCACTTCGAACCCCATTCCACCAGGTACAACGCGCCGTCCCGACCAAACCGCGCCGCAATGGGACGATTGAAGGCCTGGTCCTCCGCGACCCGCTCCACCCGCTTCAATCGATCCGCCGCGTCCAGCCATGCCGCCCACAACCGGCTCCGCTCCCAGTCCCACAGCACCACCGCGCCGTCGTACCGCGCGGGCCAACCCAAGGGCGATCCCAAATGCGCCGCCGCATGGAACACCGGCCCCGCCATCGCCGAACGGGCGCCGCCCCCCAGCACCGGCCATCGGGTCGACGGCCCCGGCGGGTACCAAATCAGCGCGGGCCGCGCCGGCGGCAAGTCGCGCAGACCCGTGTTGTTCGGCGAATCGTTGGTGGGCCGCGCCGGATCGAAGGTTGCGCCCGACTCCCGCGTCGCGAAATCGAAGGCCACGTAGGCGCGGTTGTCGGCGGAGAAGAATGGCCACCCGAAATTTCCCGCGGACCGCGTCACGTTGAACTCATCGAAGCCCGCGGGACCGCGCTTCGCATCCGGCGCGACGGCGTCCGGGCCCACATCCCCGAAAAACAACCGGCCGGTCGGGCGATCCACCGCCAGCCGGAACGGATTCCGGACGCCCATCGCATAGATCTCCGGCAGGGTGCGCGACGTTCCCGCGGGAAACAGATTGCCTTGGGGAATCGTATAAGTCCCGTCGGGTTCGGGATGGATCCTCAGGATTTTGCCATGCCAATCGGCGGTGTTCCCGGCGGTGCGGCGGCTGTCGTTGAGTTCCTTCCCCGGGCGACCGTCGAGCGGGGCAAACCCGTCGGAATTGCCCGCGAGGGTATAATCCCCGACCCCGAGCAACAGGTTGCCCGCGCCGTCGAAATCGAGACCGCCGCCGGAATGGTTGGGCTTGGGAACCAGCGTCGGGATCCGCAACAACACCCGCTGGGAACCCACGTCGAGAATCCCGTTGGTCAGCCCGAATCGGGAAAGCCGGTTCTCGGGGACCTTGGGCGTCGAATGATACAGGTAGATCCAGCGGTTGGTGGCGAATCCCGGGTCGAGGACCATCCCGAGGATGCCGTCCTCGGGCCCGGTGAACACGTCCAGTTGCCCGACCTCCCGTGTCGTTCCCCCGCCCGGTTCCCAGCATCGGATCCGTCCCCGCCGCTCGGCGACATACACCCGGCCGTCCGTCGCCGCGTCCATGGCGATGGGCTCGCGCCAACCGGATGCCAGCACCTCGCGTCGCAGCGGGACATCGGCCGCCACCAACGTTCCCCATGCGGCCAAGACCCCGCCGACGAGCATCACGACACCCCGCGGCCGACGACGCGGGGCGGCGGACTCCCCCGCCCCGCCCGTGCTCGGCCACGCGACTGCGGCAGGGGCGCCCTCGACCTCGGGGGCAGCGGCCCGTGCTGCAGCGTCGATGCCCATCCCGCTCACGGCATCCCCGGTTCCGGGATTTCCGCCACGAACTTCAACACCTCGTCGATCAGGATCTCCCCGGTCTGCTCGCCCAACGACACCTGCGAGACATAGCCGTAGCGCTCGAAACTCCCGAAATCGACCCGGGTCAGGATATAGCCGAAGGAATCATTGGTCAGGCCGAACAAGAGGTTGGGTTGGCCGCGCATCTTGCGTTTCAGGTAATAGCCGATGTTCGGCAAGGCCTCGCCGGGGATCGACACGATCTGGGCCTTCCCAAGGTTCACGACGTTGAGGGTCGTGGTCACCCGGCCGTCGGCACCGGTCTTGAATCCCAGCGGGCTCGCCTTCAACACCGCCAGCAGGCGCGGCGATTCGATCGGGAAAGAGATTGGCCGCGCGTACACCCGCAGCGGCGGGTTGGCCTGGACCGGCGCGTCCGACACGATCCGCAGCGCCTCGTCGCCCAGCAGGCGCCCGATGCGCTGGCATTCCGCCCAATCGCTGTTCTCGCCGCCGCCGGCGCGCCGGTTGTCGGCCGTGACCATGCCGCCCTGCGCCGAATTGATGAAGATCCCGGTGCCGCCACCGTTTTCCGCGATCCGCTCGTACAGCGGCCCGATGAGGTCCGGACTGCAAATGCCGCGCGAATTGCCGATCACCTCGGGATGGATGGCGTAGTTGACCAGCGTGGCGAACGCCTTGCCATCGGCACCCACGCACTGGATCACCGAGCAACGCGGGTCATACAGGGCGGGTGCGTAGTAGTTATAGGCGATCTTGCCCTTGGCTTCCGCCGACGCAACGCGCAGGCCCGCCGATTGCAGGCGATCGACGGCGGACTGGATCGTTGCCGCCGTGTCCTTCACGAGACGGTCGAGGTACGGCAGGTCGCAGGCCGTGCCGCCCTTGCCGTCGGGAAAGCCATAGCAATCCGGCGCGCTGTGGGTATGGGTGGCGCCGATCAGGATGTTGGTGGCGGGAATCGACGTCACCAAGGCGCGGACCCGGTCGCCGAGCACCTTGGGGAAGCCGAGGAAATCGACGGACACGAAAGCGACGCGCGTGCCGTCCTGCTCGAGGACCAGGGCCCGGACCGTGAGATCCCCGTGGCGAATCGTCGCGGCTTTGGACGGTCCGACCCCGCCGGAGACGGGAAGCATCGGGTCCGGGGTGACGTCCTTGGTGGCGATGCCGGCCCGAAACGCAGCCTGACTGATCGCACCCGGGGCAAGGGCGAGCACCGCGGCAAGGACGAGCAATTTGGGGAACATGGGAAGACGTTGCCCGCCCGTGGCCCGCATTCAATCCCGGAAACCTCCGGGTCTTCGATGAAGGCGGCATCGTGACAAGGCCCGCCGTCGATCGATTCCAAACCCAGGCCGGAAAGACCGAGGGGACGGGGTGCGCCCGCTGGACATGCCTCAATCCATGGCCGCGGTGTCCCCGCGGTTCACCGCGCGAAGCGCCTTCGGACTACGGCGGGAAGGAGCGTCAGCGACGCCCACGCCGCTTTCCGACTAGACCCGTCGTCCAACTCTGGTCGCCCCCGGCTTCAAAGCGCTGTCGCGGCCTTCCGAAGGCCTTGCCAGCGCACTCCACGGCGCTCCGCGCGGAAGACAAGCCGCGGCCGGCCCCCGCGCGAAGCGCCTTCGGACTGCGGCGGGAAGGAGTCGGCGACGCCCACGCCGCTTTGCGACCGGACCCGTCGTCCACGCTGGTCGCCCCCGGCTTCAAAGCGCTGTCGCGGCCTTCCGAAGGCCTTGCCAGCCCACTCCACGGCGCTTCGCGCGGCAGACAAGCCGCGACCGGCCCCCGCGCGGAGCGCCTTCGGACTGCGGCGGGAAGGAGTCGGCGACGCCCACGCCGCTGATATGGCCTCTTTCTTGTCAAGCGGGCACACCTCCTCCGTCTCCGTTTTCTTCGCGTGGTTTTGGGAATCGCTCGACGGCCGGCCTCGGTCGTCCGGGCTGAGTTGTGGAGGCCGGCTCGGCCGATGCCTACGACGGTTGTTCATGCTGATATGCG
>WBXI01000290.1 GCA_008933025.1 Verrucomicrobiota bacterium | reverse complement strand
GGGCCGAAGAACTTGATGCCATTGTCGTCGTAGGGATTGTGGGACGCGGTGATGACGATGCCGGCGTCGGCCCTGAGGGAGCGGGTGACATAGGCGACGCCCGGGCTGGGTAGCGGGCCGATGAACACCACGTCGACGCCCATGGAAAGGACGCCGGAAGACAGGGCGTTCTCGAGCATGTACCCGGACAATCGGGTGTCCTTGCCGATGACGATGCGGAACCGGAGGCGATTGCGCGCGGCGCCGCGTTGTTTGAAGACGTGGGCAACGGCGCGGCCGAGCTTGAGAGCCGTCTCGGCGGTCACCGGTTCGATGTTGGCTCGGCCCCGCACGCCGTCGGTTCCGAAGATGCGCTTGTTGTGGGACATGGATTCAGGGGCTTGCTGGCGTTTGGTTATCGGATGGGGAAGGGCGTTCGATCAACACTTCTTCGGGCGAGACGGAGCCGACCTGGCAGCCCACGGCGTTGACCCGGACGATCCGGCGAAGCGTGTTGGTCGGCGCCGGGTCGGCGAGATTCACGTAGACCTCGACATCCTGCGGCCGGAGCCGGGAGAGAACGTCGGGCCGCCCGCGGAGCACGACGGTGACTTCGGAGGGGTTGAGGTGCACCGGGCCGGGATTTGCGGTCGCGGTCAACACGCGGATCGGCAGGTGGTCGAAGGTCCGGGTGTTGGCGTCGGGAACGACGGGGAATCCACCGCCGCGCTCGAGCCCTTGTTTGACGGTGAACCAAATGAGCATCGCGAGCAGAAGCGAGACGATCTTCTGCCAGCGGTTGTGGCGGAGAAATTCGCGGGTGGACATGGGTCAGGCTCCGCTCTGGTTGGGGTTGACCCGGTTGCTGGGCCGCAGCCACGACAACCAATTTCGCGTCACCGGCCGGCGCACCAGGACCTCGGTCAGGAAGGCGCGGAGTTCCTGGACGGTGACGTTGCGGACGAGTTGCCCGCGGTGCGCGTACGAGATCTGGCCCGTCTCTTCCGAAACCACCACCACCACCGCATCGGTTTCCTCGGTCAGCCCGATGGCGGCGCGGTGCCGGGTGCCGAGCGACTTGTGGAGGTCCTGGCGTTGGGTGAGGGGGAAAATGCACGCCGCCTTGAGGATCCGGTCGCCCTTGATGATCACGCCGCCATCGTGGATGGCGTTGTTCGGGAAAAAGATCGTCTCGAGCATCTCCGGCGTGGCCTCGCAGTCCACCACCACGCCGGACTCGACGGCATCGGCCAGTTGGATGCCCTGCTCGAGGGCGATGAGGGCGCCGATGCGCACGGGGGAAAAGCGGTCGACGGTCTCGCAAACGACCTCGATTTTCTCCCGTTGTTCGCGGGCGTTGTTCGAAAGCGGGAGATTGCCGACCTCGGCCAGCATCCGCCGGATCTCGGGCTGGAAAATGACGACGACGCCCACCGCCAGAAAGGCGAAGAATTGGTTGAGCAGGGCGTTGAGGACCTGGAGGTCGAGCAGACGTGTGGTCAGCGTCAATGCCAGGAGCAGGGCGAGGAAGCCGGTGACGATCGGGGCGCCGCGGGTCCCGCGCAGGAAGATGAACGCGGAGTATATGCCCACGGCTAGGATCGCGATCTCCAGCGCGGGACGCCACCAGTGCAGGAAGAACAGGACGATGTTCACGGGATGGATCCTTCCAGCAGCGCCTGCATGCGCAGTGCCTTCACGGTGGCCGCGACATCGTGGGTCCGGATGATCGAGGTCCCGTGGCGCACGGCCCAAAGCGCGCAGGAAAGCGAGCCCGGCAGCCGTTCCATGACCTCGCCGCCAAGGAAATGGCCCAGGAATGCCTTGCGCGAGACGCCGACGGCGCAAGGCCGACCATGGCGTTCGAAATCCCCGAGATGGCGGAGCAACGCCAGATTTTGCCCCGGTGTTTTCCCGAATCCAATCCCCGGATCCAGCACGACCTGTTCGACCGGGACGCCGGCGTCCGCCAACGAGGCAAGGCGTTCCTCGAAAAACGCGTCCACCGAGGCGACGACATCGTCGTAGCGCGGTTCTACCTGCATGGTTGCCGGGGTGCCCTGCATGTGCATGCAAACGTAACCCGCTCCCGTGGTCCGCAACAACTCCCGCATCGCGGGATCCGCCTGCGCCGCCCCGACGTCGTTGACGATCTCTGCCCCGGTTTCCAGTGCCGCCCGGGCCACCGCGGTCTTCCGCGTGTCCGCCGAGATGGGGGTATTGCTGGCGGCCCGAAGCCCCCGAATGACGGGCACCACCCGTGCGATTTCCTCGTCCTCGGCAACGGTCACCGCACCGGGGCGCGTCGATTCGCCGCCGATATCGATGATATCCGCGCCCTCCGAAACCATGCGGAGCGCGGCCTCGACCGCCCGGGTCGGATCGAGGAAACGTCCGCCGTCGGAGAACGAGTCGGGCGTCGCGTTCACGACGCCCATCACCAGGGGGGGGCGTGGGAAACGGAATTCGCGTCCTCGGAAGCGCCAGATCACGCGGTCAATAGGTCTCGTTCCGGGTGGCCGCCGCCGAGCGCTGGATCAATTCGATTTCGTAGCCCTCGGGGGCATCCACGAAGGCAATGCCGCCCGAACCGTCGGCCTTGTAGTGCGGGCCGTCGGAATAGGACAGGCCCAGCCCGGCCAAGTGCGCCCCAAAGCGTTCGAGACTCTCGACTTCGAATGCGAGATGGGTGAGGTCCGACTGGACCCGTACCGGGCCGCTGGCGGGATAACTGCACAATTCGATCGTTTCCTCGCTTCCGGGCGCCTTGAGGAAGACGAGCTCGGAGCCGCGTGGCGATTTGTGGCGCCGGATCTCGTCGAGGCCGAGGACGTCCCGGTAGAACCGGACCGATCGCTCGAGGTCGTCCACGCGGTAACGGGTATGCAGCAGTCGGGAAACTCGCATGGCCACGTTGATAGACGCTTCGGGGAGAGCGCGCAAATCCCGCGCGTGCCTTCGGGCGGATTGTGAGGCCACGCCCGGCCGGTTGACGGCGAAGGGTGGACTTCGATCGGGACGGGCAGAATGTCGTCGGGGCGCTGATTTGGTTGGAGTTCCCGGCGCCGGTTGACTACCCAAGCCCCTCCATGAGCGAACGCCGAGCCCAGATCCATCGGGTCACCCAGGAAACCGACATCCGCCTGAGTCTTCTCGTCGAGGGAAAGGGCAAAGCCGACGTGAAGACCCGCATTCCGTTCCTGGACCACATGATGACGCTCTTCGCCAAGCATTCTGTCTGCGACCTAAAGTTGCGATGCCGGGGCGACATCGAGGTGGATGCGCACCACACGGTCGAGGACTGCGGGATCGCTTTGGGGCAGGCCTTTCGCGATGCTTTGGGCGAAAAGCGCGGCATCCGGCGCTACGGGGCCGGCTTCGATCCGAGGAATCCGTTCACCGGCGAGGCCTATGTCACCATGGACGAGTGTTTGGCCCGGTGCGTGGTCGATTTCAGCGGGCGCCCATATCTCGTCTGGCGCGGCATGGACGATTTGGGCCAGCGGAGGATTCCGAAGGCGGACCGGACCCAGGACATGTCGTCGGCGTTCCGGTTCGGGTTGGCCCGGGAGTTTTTCCAGGGATTCGCCAACGAGGCCCGGTGCAACCTCCATCTGGAACTGCTGTACGGGGGGGAGCCCCACCATGTGGTGGAGGCCCTGTTCAAGGCGTTCGCCCGGGCCGTGGACTTCGCTTGCCAACGGGATCCGAGGATCGAGGGGGTGGTTCCGAGCTCGAAGGGCAGGCTGTAGGAGTCGATCCGATGCTGAGGGACCCGATTTATCGTTTGGCGGCGCTCCGAAGGGGCCGTGCATGGGTTCGTGCATTGTGGTCTGAATAACGGGCCTTCCCCCGCGTCGATGAAACAGGCGTTGAAACCGGATTATCCATCAGCACCGGACGACCGGCTGGTGGCGTGGGCCCAAGGCGGGGATGCCGAGGCTTTCGAAGAGTTGGTTCATCGCCATCGGGACAAGATTTACGCCCGGGCCATGATCATGATGCGCAATGAAGACGAGGCGCTGGATTTGTCCCAGGAAGCGTGGGTCAAGGGTTGGCAGAGGTTGGTGCAGTTCCAGGGGGAGTCGTCGTTCGCGACGTGGATGACCCGAATCGTCATCAACCTGTGTCTCGACCAGATTCGGCGGCACAAGCGGATGCGGGCGGAGTCGATCGAGTTGATGGAAGAGGAGGGCGGGGGGGTGGAGAGGCACCTTCCCGTGGTCATGGTCAATCCGACCGAGCGACTGGAAAAAGACGAGTTGCGGCGGCGAATCGACGAAGCCATGGGCAAACTGACCGACGCCCATCGCATCGTGCTCGTGCTGCATGAATTCGACGGGCTGGAGTACAAGGAGATCGCCAAGCGGGTGGGGATTTCCATCGGGACGGTGATGTCCCGGCTGTTTTATGCGCGGCGTCGGCTGGCGGCGTTGCTTCAAGGACTCAAACGCGAACGATCCGAATGAAAGAAACACAAGTGATCCTGGACCTCCAGGCGTATGTGGACGGCGAATTGGGGGCCGACCGGCGCGCCGAGGTTGAACGGTTGCTCAAGGACGCCGACGCCGACGCCGACGCCGAGAGCCGG
>WBXI01000289.1 GCA_008933025.1 Verrucomicrobiota bacterium | reverse complement strand
CGACGAAGACGGCACCCTCCAGGTCGTCGCCGCGGGATGGGGACGCAACCATGCGTGGCAACGTTTCCTCGGACACCCGGTGCGGCTCCATGCGACGGATCCCGAGCGCACGGGCACGCCCACGTTGGTGGAAGCCGTGCGACCGCCCGGCTCGGACGGATGGTTTCCGACCCGGGACCTGCGCGATTTCCGCGAGACGTTGCCATCGCTGGCTTCGCACTTCGCCACCTTCGCGGAATTCGCCGACGCCAGCGTCGACCGAATCCTCGCGGCCGACGCAACGAGCCATGCCGACATCGACACGCTGGATTCGGTGGTCCTGCGACTCCGCGGGGGTCGGGTTGAGGCGCAACCCTTGCCAACCGAGGCACAGATGAGCCCCGCTCTGGGGATTGCCACCGGGGACTTCGACGGGGACGGGCACGAGGATTTGTTCGTTGGGCAAAATGCCGCGCATCTCGGCTCCGATCCAGGGCGCCTGGATGGGGGTCGCGGCTTGCTTCTGTGCGGCGACGGCCACGGCGGCCTGGTCCCGGCCCGAAACACGGGCGTGGCAATGGACGTCGAGATGGGTGCCGCGACGCGATTCGATCTGCGCCACGACGGGGGCGACGACATCGCCGTGCAATGCGCCGGCGGCGTGGTCCGCTTCTTCGCCCATGCCGGTCCACGCGGCAACCTGCGGGTCGCCTTCCAAGGCCCCCCCGGCAATCCCGCAGGCATCGGCGCGTCCATTCGATGGTTGCGGGGCGTGGCTGCCCACGGGCCCGCGAGGATCGCTCCGGGCAACGGCGACGTCGTCGTCCCCGCGGACCCCATGGCCACCAACGGCGCGCCCAAGCGCCTCGAGGTGACGTGGCCCGGAGGACGGACACAGGTGCTGGTGGTCCCGGCCAACGCCATGGAAGCCACGGTGGCCTGGCCCTCGCGCTGATCCATCCGCCCTCGCCCAACCCGATTTGTCCGCGCCCATCCGGTCTGCTATCCACTCGGGGTGGAACCCAAACACGCCTTCGTGGCGCTCAATCTCGTCGAGCATCTCGGACCCGTCCGGCTCCGCCAACTCCTCCAGCATTTCGCCGGTCCCGCCGAGATCCTGCGGGCGTCCCGCGACCAACTTCTTGCCGTCCACGGCATCGGCCCCGAGGTCGCGGACGCCATCGCATCGTGGGAATCCACCGTCGATCTCGAGGCCGAGTTGCGGCGCATCCGCGACTATGGCTGCCGGATCGTGATCGCGGAAGAAGCGGAATATCCGCCGTTGCTGCGCGAGATCTACGATCCACCCGTGGTGCTCTACGTGAGGGGAGAACTCACGGAAGCGGATCGCAATGCCATCGCCATCGTGGGTTCGCGGGAGACCACGAACTACGGCAACGAGGTCGCCCGCAAACTGGCCTACCAACTCGCCTATACCGGCGTGACGGTGGTGAGCGGCGGCGCGCGGGGCATCGACACCGCCGCCCACCAGGGCGCCCTGTCCGCCAAAGGCCGCACCGTCGTGGTGCTCGGCACGGGTATCAACCGGGTCTTCCCGCCGGAGAACGCGGACCTCTTCGAACGAGTCGCCGCGTCCGGAGCGGTGATCACCCAGTTCCCGTTCAATCGCCCGGCCGACAAACAATCGTTCCCCATCCGCAACCGCATCGTGGCAGGCATGACCCTCGGCACCGTCGTCGTCGAAGCCAACCTGACCAGCGGCGCCATGATCACCGCGAACTTCGCGACCGACTACGGCCGGCAGGTCTTCGCGGTGCCCGGCCGCATCGATTCCCCGCGCAGCAAGGGTTGCCACGATCTCCTCAAGAAGGGGGCACGCCTGTGCGAGGGCATCGACGACATCCTGCCCGAATTCGAATACCTGTTCCCACCCCCGAACCGCCCCGCGTCGCCCGCCGAGACCGGGGTCCTGCCGGCCTTGGAGATCGCCATGCCGGAGCAACGGATCCTGTCCGTCCTGGACCACGAGGGCCAGACGGTGGACGAACTCATCCGGGCGTCCGGTTTGCCCGCCAGCGCGGCAAACGTGGCGCTGTTCGCCCTCGAAATGAAACGCCTCGTCCGCCAACTGCCGGGCCGTCTCTATGCCCGGAACCGCTGACCACCGGGGCATCGACGCGGCGGGTGGCGCCACGCGCCAAACCCCGCCGAGAATCACCGAGGGGCAAGTCCCGGTTTCCAGGGACGATCCGAACACGGGCATCGGCGGGCTGCCACGGCGTGTTTTCCCCGATGCTTGGCCAATGGCAGGCCGTGCCGCGAAACCGGCGCAATTCGCCGCCCGGGGCCAAGCGGGCGACGCGCCCACGGGCAGGGCGCGCCCTTGGCCCGGGGGACGGGTCAGACCTCGTCCAACGGGGCGGTTGCGTCGCCGAATTTGCCGGGACGCACGTCCATCTTGTCCATCATCGACAGAAACAACCGGGACATCTGCCGGTCTGGTTTCCCGCGGTAGTCCAGGATGCGTCCGCCTTTGATCCGTCCGCCGCCGCCCCCCACCATGATCACCGGCAACTGGGTCGCGTCGTGTCCCCCGGTCATCATGCTGGAACAATACATCAGCATGGTGTTGTCCAAGGCCGTCCTGCCGCCCTCGTCCACCGCCTCCAGTTTCCGCGCGATGTAGGCGACCTGCTCGAGGAAGAACCGGTTGACCTTCAGCCAGTCCGCCGTGTCGGAGTGCGACAGGAGATGGTGGATCATGTAGTCCACGCCCAGATTGGGAAAACGCAGCGACGAATGGTCGTTGTTCAGTTTCAACGTGCAGATCCGCGTGGTGTCGGTCCGGAAGGCCAGCACCAGGAGATCGCACATCAACCGCATGTGCTCGCCGATGTCCTGCGGGATGCCGTCCGCGGGGCGCGCCATGTCCGGCTTCGACAACGCGGGACGCCATCCCTGCAACTCGCCGCGTTTGCCGGCCCTGTCGATGCGCCGCTCGACGTCCCTCACCGACTCCAGGTACTCGTCGAGTTTTTGCTGGTCGCCCTTGCTGATCTGGCGCCGCAGGTCCCCGGCGTCCGCCAACACCGCGTCCAAAACGCTGCGGTCGCCCTTCTGCGCGCCGTCCTTGAACATCCGGTCGAACGCCAATGCCGGATACAACTCCAGCGGCGTCGGCGTCGTCGGCGAACTCCACGAGATGTGCGAGCTGTACAGCATCGAGTAGTTCTTGTGGACGGACGGGTTCGACTTCTCGCACGCCAGCACGAGGCTCGGCAGCTTGGTCGAGGTGCCGTACCGCTGTGCCAGATACTGGTCGACGCTGGTCCCGGACCGGATGTCGCCGCCGGATGCCAGCGGGGCGCCGGAGAGGAGATTGCCGGTCTGTGAACTGTGGATGTTCCCCTTGAGCGCCTCGGCGTTGTAGAGGCCACGGACGAACAACAGCTTCTTCCGGAACTCCGACAACGGCTCGAGAACCTTGCCCAACTCCATGGCGTCGCCCTCGCCTTTGGCCCACCACTCCCTGGAGTGGAATCCGTTTCCGGAGAACAGCACGGCGAGGCGCACCGGCGCCTCGCTCGCGTGCCGCGCCGCGGCGGGGCCGTCACCCCATACCCGCAGGGATTCCATCCACGGGAGGGCCATCGTCACGCCCAATCCCCGCAACATCGTCCGCCGGCTCATCCGATAGGTACCCATGGTCGTCGTTCCCTTCAATTCGTGTCGTCCGCCACTTGTTCGCGTCCGCGGATCTCGCGGAATTGCCGGCTTCGGAGGATCGCCTCCAAAGCCACCGTCACCCGTCCGTCCCCGGCCTTCAACCGTTCGCGCAGGTCCGCCAGCAACGGGCCATCGGACAACTGCACGCCCCGCCCCAGCGCGTAACCCAGGAACTTCCTGCAGTACTGCTTCACGAAAGCCTCGCGGCGCCGCGTGAGCAAGTACTCGCGCAACCCCTCGAAACCGTCGAACCGCGCCCCGTCCAGCGTCCTGACCGACGTTTCGACGGGCCGGTCGCCCAGATCCTTCGTCCGGTGCCGTCCGATCGCGTCGAACCCTTCCAACGCGAACCCGTACGGGTCGATCCGCACATGGCAACCGGCGCACTTGGGGTCGCTGCTGTGTTTCTCGACCAGTTGGCGGACCGTCAAACCCTCGGTCGCGGTCTCGTCCTCGGGCAGTCGGGGCACGTCCTTCGGCGGCTTCGGCAGCTTCTCGCCGAGCAACACCTCGCAGAGCCAGTTGCCCCGCAGGATCGGGCTGGTCCGCGACGCCCCGCTCTCGCGGGCCAACACCGCGCCCAGACCCAGGATCCCGCCCCGGGACCATCGGCGCGCGCCGTCGACCCGCCGCCACTCGGACCCGGCGATCCCCGGGATGCCGTAGTGCTTGGCCAACGCCTCGTTCACGAACACGTGATCGCCGCCGATCAGGTCGCCCACGCGCCCGTTGTTCCGGAAGAAATCGTCGAAGAGCAACACCGACTCCTCGTACAGCGGCCCCCGCAGGGCGGCGAACGTCGGGAAGTGACGCTCGCTCTTCTCGTTGGTGTCCTCGAACCCCTGGAGGTGCAGCCAGGCGCAACCGAACTCCGTGGCCAACCGCCGCACCTTCGGATCCCGCAGCATCCGGCGCGCCT
>WBXI01000288.1 GCA_008933025.1 Verrucomicrobiota bacterium | reverse complement strand
GTGGCGCGCTGGTGGTGTCCGGGGGCGGATTGGCGGGGGCTTTCGCCGGCACCCCGGAGTCGGCGTGGGACCGGGCGGTGGACCTGTCGGCCCAGCACCACATCGTTTGGAAGGACCGGCCGTTCCACACCATCCTGTCCTGCGCCCCGCCGATGTACGACGAGCTGTGGGTGGGGGCGAAGTGCATGTACAAGCTCGAGCCGGTGTTGGCGGAGGGCGGGGAACTGATCATCTACGCGCCGCATCTCAAGGACGTGAGCGTCGTGCACGGGCGGGTGATCGCGCAGGTCGGGTACCATTGCCGCGACTATTTCCTGAAGCAGTGGGACCGGTTCAAGGACCTGCCGTGGGGCGTGCTGGCGCACAGCACGCACGTGTTCGGGTTGGGCACGTACGTCGACGGCGTGGAGCGGGCGCGGGCGCGCGTGACCCTGGCGACCGGCATCCCGGAGGAGGAATGCCGGGCGATCAACCTCGGCTACCGCGACTGGCGGACGCTGCGGCCGGAGGATTTCGCGGGACGCGAGGACGAAGGCGTCCTGCTGGTGCCGAAGGCGGGCGAAACCTTGTATCGGCTGCGCGACGGAAGCCCGCGTTGACACGGCGAGCCCGGGGAGTCGAGGCTCACGCCCGAGTCGTCCCGGTGCTGACTGATCCCATGGCGAAGACCACGAACCCAACTTTCCCCAATTTCCGGGAGGCCTATTGCGCCTACTACCGCTGCCGGCCGGAGGAGTTCCAGCGGCGTGCTTTTTTCCGCGCGATGGACCCGTTCCATCGCCTCCTGGGGTTGCCGATCTACGCGTTCAACAAACCGTTTTTCGCGATGGATTTCGGGGTGATCGATTCGATCGGCGATGCCCGGACCCAATCGGAGTTCGAGTTCGCGATGGACGAGTTGATCGGCATCAACAACGTCGAGCGGAGCATCCGCCGTGGTGTGATGGGCATCCGGATCTCGGGGTCGCGACTCACGGCTTTGTGGGAGCGCTTGTATCCGTTCATCGAGCCACCCGTGCGCGAGGTGCCCCTGCGGGAAGCGAAGGTCGTTCCCCAGTCGTCCATCATGCGCCGTCCCGTCGACGGCGTTCGGACATCGGGCTCGGACATGGGCCCGCATTTGGTGCGCCGGTTGCGCGTGGCCACGGACGCGGTGATCTCGGGCATCCCGGTGGAACAAGCCGCGAAAGACGCCGGGTTTGCCGCCGAATCGGAATTCGTCGAGGCACTGCGGCAGCGGGCCGAGTCCCACCCGCCGTCGCGCTGGCTGCTTTCCCAGATGCAGCTCGCGGCGCATGTCGGCGAACTCGAGGGTGAATTGGCCCGGACCAAGGCCCTCATCGCCGACCAGCAGATGGCACTGGCCCGTCTCCGGCCCTCGGATGCCACGCGTCCCCCGGGGGCCGGTTGATCGGACATCCCCGGACAAGGTGCCCCGGTCCACCGCGGATTTCCGCGTGCCTCCCGAGCCGCGGGTCTGTTTTCCTCTGCCGGTGATCCTGCAGTCCCATCGTGATTTTGTGGCGGAGCTGGCCGTGGCCAGCGCGGAAATCATCCTCCCCATGTTCGGGCGCCATGACGTCGGGTTGGAGATGAAATCCGACGAGTCGCCGGTCACCCTCGCCGACCGGCGCGCCGAGGAAGTCATGCGCCGCCTCATCGAGAAGCGGTTTCCCGACCACGGGATCGTGGGCGAGGAATACGGGACCGTCCGCGGCGACGCAGAGTTCGTCTGGGTGCTGGACCCGATCGACGGCACGAAATCGTTCATCACGGCGGTGCCGTTGTTCGGGACGCTGATCGGCCTGCTCCACCAAGGGCGCCCGGTCCTGGGCTGCATCCACCAACCCGTGCTCCGGCAGTTGATGATCGGCGATGGAACCACCACGACCCTGAACGGGACGCCCGTCCGCGTGCGGGAAGGGGTTCCGTTGGCGGAAGCCACGGTTCTGTTCAGCGACCCGACCCACCCGGCGAAATACCAGGACGGGGCCCGCTTCGAGGCAGTGTGCGGCAAGGCGCGCCTGGTCCGCAGTTGGGGCGATTGCTACGGTTATCTCCTCGTCGCGGCGGGTTGGGCGGACGTCATGTTGGACCCCATCATGAACCCATGGGACCTCCAGCCGATCGTGCCGATCATACGCGGTGCCGGCGGCGTGGTGACGGACTGGAGCGGGGGTCCGGCGGACCGGATGGAGGCGAGTTCCTGCATCGCGGCGTCGCCGGCATTGCACGCCGAGGTGGCCTCGCTCCTGAAAGGTTGAGGCGCGGAGGGTTGGGTGGACGCCGTATTCGTACCGTTGCCCGCCCAAACCCGTCCCCGGCCTCCGGAGTCGGTGGTCTGTCGCCTCGTGCCTCCGGGGCCGTTGACGGCGACAACTCCGCCGAAATGCACCCGGTCCGCGGACGGGTTCCACTTCGCTAGAGACAGGAAAGCCCGATTTCGGGTAAGGTCACGCCAATCACAGCGGCGGGGCAGCCAAGCTGCCATCGCCCGAGTCGTTTAGTTTGGTGCGAATGAAAGCCTCTCCCGTATCCAAGCGCTCCGGCATTTTGGCCGGTGGCAATTGGATCATAGACCAGGTCAAGATGATCGATACCTATCCGGGTATCGAGCAATTGGCCAACATACAAGGCCAGTCCCAGGGTTCCGGTGGCTCGCCTTACAACGTCCTCGTCAACCTGTCCAAGTTGGGTGCCGAATTCCCGCTGCTGGGCGCCGGTCTGGTCGGCAAGGACGCGCTCGGCGAGCAAATCCTGGCGGACTGCGCGAAGAACAAGATCGACGCCAAGTACGTCAAGTCGACGGCCGACGCGCCGACGAGTTACACGGACGTCATGACCGTCGCCTCGACGGGCAAGCGCACGTTCTTCCATCTGCGGGGCGCCAACGCGCTCTGGGATGCCAAGGACCTCGATTTCAACCGCATCAAGGCGCGGATCTTCCACATCGGTTACCTCCTGCTGCTCGACCGCATGGACGCCATCGGCAAAGAGGGCGGCACCCAGGCGGCCAAGGTGCTGGCGGCCGCCCAGGCGGCCGGCCTCAAGACGAGCATCGACGTCGTCAGCGAGGCCAGCGACCGCTTCAAGGCGGTCGTCACGCCGGCCCTCAAGTTCTGCGACTACGCGATCATCAACGAATACGAGGCCGGCATGGTCACCGGCTTCAAGATCCGCAAGGAAGGCGTGCTCGACACCGTCTCGCTGCGCCATGCGGCGGGCGCCATCCTCCAGCACGGCGTCAAGGAACTCGTCGTGATCCATTTCCCCGAGGGTTGCTTCGCGCGGACCCGCGACGGGAAGGACCACTGGCAACCCTCGCTCAAGGTTCCCGCCAAGGCCATTGCCGGCACGGCGGGCGCGGGCGACGCCTTCTGCGCCGGCGTCCTCTACGGATTGCACGAGGGTTGGGATCTGCAGAAATGTCTCCTGACCGGCGTCTGCGCGGCCGCGGCGTCCCTCACGGATCCCACCTGCACCGGCGGCATGAAGCCGCTGGCCACGGTCCAGATGCTCCAGAAGAAATACGGCGTCAGGCCCCCGCTCGAGCCCAGCGAGGATTACTGATCGCTCGCGGCGGCGACTCCGGTCGCGCGGCCGATCATGGCGCCAAACGGCCCCCGGGAAGAGATCCCCGGGGGCCGTTCTTTTGGGAGCGGTTCGGCGGAAGGCCCGGGCGATCAGGGCATCCCGCCGGTCGATCCGCCCGTCGATGCCGACTTCTTGGGCGCGCGGCCCTTGTCGGTGAGCGCGCCGAGGAATGTCGCGATCGATTCCACCTGCGCGGGTTCGAGTTTCAGGCCGAGTTGGAGCCAGCCCATCTTCCGCACCGTGTCGTGAAGGGTGGCTTGGGACCCGTCGTGGAAGTAGGGCGCGGTCACCGCGATGTTGCGGAGCGAGGGGACCTTGAACAACAAATCGTCCTCCTCTTCCTTGGTGACGGCGACGCGGCCGCGGTCCTTGGTGTTTTCGTAGGGATTCACCGCCCCGACCTTGCGGAAGCCGTTGCCGCCGACCAGCGGACCGTTGTGGCACGTCGTGCATCCCACCGTCAGGAACGTCCGGAGTCCCTTGAGTTCGGCGTCGCTCAATGCCCGGTCGTTGCCTTTCAGGAAGTCGTCGAAGCGATCGTGCGTGACCAGCGTCCGCTCGAAGGCGGCGATGGCCAGGGCCAGATTGTCGTAGGTCAGCGAATTGTCGCCGGGGAACGCCTTCTGGAAGTCGCGCCGGTACGACTTGATCGCGCCGATCTTGGCGAGCACCGCCTTTTCGTCGGGCATGGCCATCTCGATCGGGTTCAGGATCGGCCCCTTGGCCTGTGCCTTGAGGTCCTCGGCCCGGCCGTCCCAGAACTGCGCGATGTGGAAGCCGGCATTGAGGGTCGTCGGCGAGTTGCGCCCGCCGCGCTTTCCGAACGCGCCCGGCGAGGTCGGTTCGTTGTCCACCCCGCCGAGCCCGCGGTCGACGGCATGGCAGGAGTTGCAGGATTGGCTGTCGTTCGCCGAAAGCCGCTTCTCGAAATACAGGCGCTTGCCCAGGGCCACCATCGCGGGCGTGTCTTTCTCCGCGCCCGGCATGCGCGCCG
>WBXI01000287.1 GCA_008933025.1 Verrucomicrobiota bacterium | reverse complement strand
TCTCCGGATTCAAAGGTCGAGCGGCAGCACCATGAACGTCGCCTCGTAGATCCCGAGCAACGTCAACCGGATCCTGCCGCCCCTGTCGGTCTTCTCCGCCTGGATCCCGACGGGCAACGATTCGGTCGATTCCACCCTCTTCAGCGGGGTCTTGAGCACGGGTTCCTTGTCCTTGCCGTAGACCAACAGTTCCAGCGTGCCGGCCGCCGATCGACGCACCGCCAGGGCGCACTGGGACAACCGTGGAGGCGAGCAGGGGTCAGTCCTCACTTTAGCAGGGGTCAGTCCTCACTTTTGACACACAATCGGCGGCGGATCCCAGACCGCACGAAAGCCGGACCGCCGGCAGTTGCACCGGACGTCTCCCGACCCTGTCTTCGTCATCACCGGCCCCATCGCTCCCCCCCGTTTCCACCGCCGCCATCCGGACAAGACCCCACCGTCAAGATCGGAGCCTCTTGTGTCAAAAGTGAGGACTGACCCCTGCCTTGAACCCGATCGGTGTCCCGGCGGTCACGCCGTTCGTGCTGCCGCGGCGGTAGCCGGCCAAGTCCAGGGTCACGTGCAGGTATCCCAACTCCCGCAAGCGCGTCGCCACGCGCTCCGACACGCCGTCGGCGAGCCACCGCGACATCTCCGCGGGGCCAACCTCGATCCGTGCCAAGGCGCCCTGCCCCATCTGGTGGTGCCGCACCCTCAGGTCGTGGAATCCGAGATCCCTCAGGAAATACTCGGCTTCCTCGATCATCCGCAGCTTCTCGACCGTCACGGGTTCTCCGGTCGGAATGCGCGAACTCAGGCAGGCCAGTTGCGGTTTCTCGGCGGTGGGCAATCCCAGCAGGGCGCTGAGTTCGCGGATCTCCGCCTTGCTCAGGCCAGCCTCGCGCAAGGGCGCGCGCACGGCGAATTCGGCCGCCGCCTTCGCACCCGGCCGATGGTCCCCCAGATCGCTCGCGTTCTCTCCGTATGCCACCACCGCGAATCCCCCGGCTTTGGCCAAGGGCACCAATTCGTCGAACAACGCGTGTTTGCAGAAGTAGCAACGGTCGGTCGGGTTCGCGAGGTAACGGGCGTTGTCGAACTCGCCCGTGCGCACCACCCGGACGGGGAACCCGAACTGGCGCCCGTATTCCAACGCTTCGGCCAGTTCGCGGCGCGGCAGGCTGGGGGAATCGGCGATGGCGGCCAGGGACCGCGTCCCGAGGACCTCGTGGGCAACCCGCGCCAACAGCACGGAATCGACGCCGCCGGAGTACGCCACCACGCAGGAGCCATAGCCCTGCAGCAATTCCCGGAGCCGCGCGTGTTTCGATGCCAACATCGGGGCGAGCATACCCGGGGAACCGGGTGCATCCAAACGCCGAAACGGTCCGGGCCGCGGTCCACCCCGCGCTTGGACTTCGCCGCGGCCCCGGGCAGGCTCCCCCCATGTTCCCAGCACTTCGCGGCCTGTTGTTGTTGGCCTCCCTTCTCGCGGCGGCGCTCGTGCCCGCACGCGCCGGTCTGGAGATCGCATCTTTCGATGCCGATGCCACCCCGGCCACCGGCTCCTGGCTGGCCTACGATCCCATGACCGCCTCCGGAGAACTCACCCTCCGCTGCCGCGGCGTGGTGCTCACCGGCGCCGGCCAACCGATCGTCCTCTGTGCCGTCGATTGGATCGGAATCGCCAACGAGGCCCACGACGCCTTCCGCGACCAACTCGCCTCCGCTGCCGGCACGACCCGCGAACGCGTCGCCCTGCACACGCTCCACCAGCACGACGCGCCCTGGGCCGATTTCACCGCGGGTCGCATCCTCGCGGATCACGGGTACGCGATCGGGGTATTCGATCCCGGCATCGTCCAACCCGCGATGCTCCGCGCAAGCAACGCCATCCGCGCCGCCCTCACCAACCGCCAAGCGATCACCCACGTCGGCTGGGGAGCCGCGGAGGTCCATCGGGTCGCCTCCAACCGAAGGGTACCCGCGCCGGACGGCAACATCCGGGGCGTCCGCTATACCGCCTGCCCCGATCCGGAACTCCGCGCCGCGCCCGAGGGCACCATCGATCCGCGATTGGTCATGGTGAGCTTCTGGGATGGCGATCGGCCGGTCACCGCGCTGAGTTATTACGCCACCCATCCCCAGAGTTATTATAGGACCGGCATCGCCAATCCCGATTTCCCGGGCATCGCGCGGTTCATGGCGGACCAGGCGCATCCGGGAATGATGCACGTCCATTTCAACGGTGCCGGCGGCAACATCGGCGCGGGCAAATACAACGACGGTGCGAAGACCAACCGGGCGGTGCTCGCCGGACGCGTCGCCAACGCCCTCGAACGCGCCTGGACCTCGACCCGGAAGGAACCCATCGGCGCGGGCGACGTCTCGTGGGAGGTCGAGCGGGTCCGTCTGCCGGTGGCCAAGCATCTCGACCGGCGGCGGATCGAATCCGCCTTCGCGCGTCCCGGGCCGTTGCTCAACATCCAGGCGTCGGAATTGGCCTGGCTCGAGCGCGACGCGGCCGGCCATCGCTCCGAAGTGGCCTGCCTGCGACTGGGCACGGTGCGCGTGCTTCATTTTCCCGGGGAATTGTTCGTGGAATACCAACTCGCGGCCCAACAAATGCGGCCCGATCTCCACGTGGCCACCGCGGCCTACGGCGACTATGCGCCGGCTTATATCGGGACCGAGATCGCCTACGGGCAGGGCGGGTATGAGACCTCGCCCGACGCCTCGTTCGTGGATGGGTCCGTGCAGGGCGTCCTGATGCCGGCGATCATGCGGTTGTTGGGCGCGGCGGGGAGTGGGCGGTGAACGGGGCGGTGGCTTTCGGGACGCCGGCCGGCGAAGACCCATGGCCGGCGCCCTATTCCCCCTCGTAGCCCGCCACCGCCGGTCCGCTTCCCGGTTCTCGAAAATTCCGGACGCGAAGCAGGCCGGGGCGCAACGGGTCGACGTGACCGTCGTGAAACAGGCCCGTCAGGCGTCCGGCGTGCCGAGCCGGATAATGGCTCCCGTCGACGAAGGGAACCCAAGGCGGACGCGGGGGCGACGCCACGCGACTGTCCGAACAACCCGCGCTCCGCCGGTGATCCCAGACCACGAGGCGCACGCTGGATTCGGACACCGATCCATCCCGCTGTCCGGCGGGACTTCCGGTTGTATAATTCATCCCATAACCGCACTGCCACCGGGGTTCCTGCGGGCACTTGAAACTGCCGGCCGTGCAATAGGGCGACAACAAACCCGGCTTGAATCCGGACCCCGGGATGCCATCCGGCACCTGGGTGGGATCATAGGGCGCCCACCAGATCTCGCGCGGGCCGGTGGGGGCAGGCGATCCGGGCGCGGTGGCGCTGGGCACACCGGAGCTCAGGCCATAGGGATCGTCGGGCGTGTCGGGACACAACCGTTGGGGGACGTTCACCTCCGCGTGGTCGCCGCGATAGAGAACGCAGGCGACCCCGATCTGCCTGAGATTGGACAGGCAGCGGGTCCCTTTGGCTTTGGCCCTGGCGGTCGCGAGCGCCGGCAACAGCATCCCGGCCAGGATCGCCACGATGGCGATCACCACCAGCAGTTCGACCAGCGTGAAGGCGCGGCGGAACCGAGGCGGTTGCCATGGGGCACTGTGCATCTCCGTCGTCTTCATCGGGCTTCCGGGACCAGACTGCCGGACGTCCCTCCCCCGGGACAGGAATCTCCCGTCCCCATCGGCCGACCCAAATCGTCCAACCCGCCCGGAGCACGTCATGACCCCGGAATCGTCTGCGGACGGACGAGGGATCCATGTCCGCCAAAGAATTCGTGGATCGGGAACCGGGAACGCCCTTCCCGTCCCCCCGAAGTCGATGGACCGGGTGTTTCCGATGGGCGGACAATTCCCGCGCGACGGCAGGCAATCCACGCGGAGGCGCTGCCGGACGCTGCGGCCATCGTTCGGCCGCATGATCCACCAAGTCACGGGAGACATCCTCCTCAGCGGTGCGCAGGCGATTGCCCATGGCACCTCGCCCAACGACCATTTCGATTCCGGTTTGGCCCTGAGCCTCCGCCAGGATTGGCCGGCCCTGTACAAGGACTTCCGGCATTACCTCCACACCAGCCATCCGAAGGCGGGGGGGCTGTGGGTATGGTCGGGAGCGGACGGACGACGGGTGATCAGCCTTTTCACCCAGGAACCGGCTCCCAGCGAGCACGCGCATCCCGGCAAGGCGACGCTGCACAACGTGAACCAGTGCCTGCGCGAGCTGCACAAATTGGTCGAGGCCGAGAAATTCTCCAGCCTCGCCATTTCACGCCTGGCCACCGGGGTCGGCGGGTTGGATTGGAACCAGGTCGAACCTTTGATCCGCCAACACCTCGGCACGCTGGGCATCCCGGTGTACGTCTACGCGACCTATCAAAAGGGCGTGAAGGCACCCGAGGGCCAAAAGTAGATCCGACTCACGCCAACAATTCCTTCACCACCCGGCAGTCTTCCACGCCGGTGAGTTTCGCGTCGAGGCCCTGCATCCGGACGGTGAACCGCTCGTGCTGGATGCCCAGCAGATGGAGCACCGTCGCGTGGAAATCCCGGATGTGCACCGGGTTGTCGACGATGTTGTAGGAGAAGTCGTCGGTCTGGCCGTAGACC
>WBXI01000286.1 GCA_008933025.1 Verrucomicrobiota bacterium | reverse complement strand
ATCCACGGGGAACAGGTGCGTGCCGCGAAGGCGCTTCGGGTGCGGGGTTCGCGACCGCGACCGCGACCGCGGGTAGTGTCCGGATGGCCCCTTCCGGACGTGCCAACCCTTCGATTGCGCAAGGATCGAATTCCGTCATGATGGACGTGACTTCTCGGTATCCCTTCGCGGGGTCGCATATTGTCATGCCATCCCCTCGACGCATCCTTCCGCTGTTCCTTGCCACCGTCTGGGTCGCCATGGGTCCTCTGGTCGCCGCGCCTGCCCTTCCCGCAGTTGCCGCCGCGGCCCCGGGCCTGCTGGACACGCCGTCCGAGGTGATCAACTTCGCGCTGCTGGACCACCATGGGCGGATGCACGAACTCCGGCGTAGCAATGCCAAGGCGGTGGTCTTGTTTTTCACCGCCAACGGATGCCCGGTGGCCCGCCAGTGCGCTTCCAAACTCAAGGCCCTCCAGGCGCAGTATGCCGCGCGGGGCGTCGAGGTCCTGATGGTCAACGCCAATTCGGGCGACGACCTCAAGTCGATCCACAAGGAGGCTTTCGAATTGGGCGTCTGGCACCTGCCGGTGCTGCGGGACGACACCCAGGGCGTCGCCCGACACCTTGGCGTGCGGCGCACCGGCGAGTGCATTGCCATCAACACCCGCGATTGGTCCGTGTTCTATCGCGGCGCGATCGACGACCAGATGGTGGAGGGGGCCCAGAAGCCGGCGGCCTCCGAGGTGTACCTCGCGACCGCATTGGACGAGTTCCTCGACGGCCGGCCGGTGAAGACCGCGCGCACGGCGGCGCGGGGTTGCCTGATCCATTTCGACGGTGGGGAAGGTCCGGATGCCCTGCCGGTCTCGTACGCGCGCGAGGTCGCGCCGATCCTCCAGGCCAAGTGCGTCTCGTGCCACAGCCCCGGCAACATCGGGCCGTGGGCCATGACCGGGCACCGCAAGGTCAAGGGCATGGCGTCGATGGTGGAGGAGGTGTTGCTGGCGCGCCGGATGCCGCCATGGGACGCCGATCCCCATTTCGGGAAATTCCTGAACGACGCGTCGCTCACGTTGGCCGAGACCCAGACGCTGCTGCGCTGGGTCCACCAGGGCGCGCCGCGCGGCGAAGGCCCCGACCCGCTCGAGGCGGCGAAGGTCCCGCCGGCACCGGAGTGGCCGATGGGACAACCGGACATCGTGCTGCGCCTCGCCGCACCGCAGCAAATCCCCGCCACCGGCGTGGTCGAATACCGCCACATCGAGGTGTTGGCCGGGAATACCAACGAGGGCTGGGTCGGTGCCATCCAGGTCAAGCCCGGGAACAAGAAGGTCCTCCACCACATTATCGCGCGACTCAAGGATGGCGGCCAGCAGGACCATCTGGGCCAGCCCGAGATGTACGTGGGTTGGGCGCCGGGATCGACCCAGGGACCGCTGCCGCGCGGCGGCGGCAAGTACCTTCCGAAGAACGCCCGCTTCGACTTCGAGTTGCACTACACGACCTGCGGGTCGGCCCAGACCGACGCCACCGAGATCGGGCTCTACCTGCTGAAGGAGAAACCGGCCGCGCGCTTCGAAAGCGTGCCGGTGGTGGACCATGGGTTCGAGATCAAGCCGGGCGATCCGGATTCCCGGGCCGAGGGTTCGTATTGTTTCCCGCAGGCGGCCACTTTGCACAGCCTCACGCCGCACATGCATGTCCGCGGTCGTTGGATGAAGTTCGAGGCGTTGTTCCCGGACGGGCGCCGGGAGACGCTGTGTTCGGTCCCGCGCTACGACTTCAATTGGCAACTGACCTACGTCTTGGACAAGCCCCGGAAAATCCCGGCGGGCACCTGGGTCGTTCTCAGCGGGGGTTACGACAATTCCGTCCGGAACCCGGCGAACCCGGACCCGAAGAAGTTCGTCCACTGGGGCGAGCAATCGTGGGACGAGATGTTTCTGGGTTGGTACAACGTGACGTGGGACCCGCCCGTGGCCGGCGGCGGGTCGGCCGGCGGGTCGCCGTAGGCGGCGCGTCCGAGAACGCTGCAAGGCGCGGGCCAAGGACCACGCGGGCCCTTGGGTGTGGGAGTCGCGCGGCGACGCGTCGCGGGCCGGCTTTGCCCGACCCGGCGTCACCTACCCGGCATCCTCCGCGTCGGTCGCTGTTCAATCGCCGGATGCGGCGGCACCGCGGCGGCTTTCCCGGATGCCCGTGGGGAATCGCGAACCGCGGGTGAGGGCCGAAGTGGGCTTGGGTGTCAACGGGGCATCGCGCCGGGCGTGGGTGCGGCGTGTAGCGACACCGAGGGGCCGAAGGTGCGCAGTTCGAACCGGAGGCCCGTGCCCGCTTCCGGGGCATGGGACGCGGACACCCGGTGGTTTCCGGTGCCGACCGTCACGGCGCCGGCATCGACGGGCACCCGGGCGATTTCCTTCCAGGACGGATCGCAGACCGTGGCCTCCGCGCCTCCGGAATACCGCACGCTGCCGCCGGCAGGGATCGGGCGACCGCCGAGGTCCATGGCCGGTGTGCCATCGATGGCGACCGTCAATCCGGCGACGGGTCGGGTACCCGCGTTGCGGATCACCCACCGGAGGCGCTGCGGGGAATTGGTGTTGGCGAACCCATGGGCGACCCCGCTGGACGCGGCTGCGCCGGGCGTTTCCGCGAAGGATTCGACGGACGCGGACCGGAGGTTCCAGGCGCCGGCACCGGCGGTTTCGAGATGGAATTCTCGGGCGTTGTCCCTCAGGGCGGCGCGGACTTCCGGCGTGAAGGCACCCGACATCCGGGCGGTTTCCCATTGGCGGATGGCCCCGAGGATATCCAGGGAGGCGCCGAACTGGCGGGTGGCTTCGGCGGACGAGGGATCGGCGTCGAGTTGCGCGGTGCTGGCGAGGCTGGCGGCGAGCGCGAAGCCGGCATGGTATCCCGCCGCGCGGGCCAGCAGCCATTCGGCGTCCTCGATGCTGGTGTTGGGGCGCAGGGCGAACCAACCCAGCATGCGGGGCATCAGGTTGCGCTCGTAGTAGAGTTGGTTCTTGAAGCGGTAGAGCGTCTGGCTTTCGCGGAATCCGGCGTACCAAGGCTCGCCCCAATTCATGCGGGTATAGACGTGCCAGCTGAAATGGCCCGGCAGGCTGGCATCGTTGATGACCTGTCCCCGGAGCTCCGGGGACAGCGCGTCGTGCCACGCCGCGGCAAACAGGGTGCGGCCGTATTGCCCCATGCCGGAAGCCCAGTTGCCTTCCACGCCGTCGAACGACAGTTGGCGGACTCCCGTCTCGTTGCAGAACCGGGCGATGGTGCGCGCGATCTCCGCCGAAAGGTCGGCGTCGCCGAGGAACACGTTGTACCCGTGGTCCATCAACCGGTCGACGCCCGCATCCGGCGCGTGCGGGGACGCCTTCGTGCCCCACGCGCCGCGTTGGCAATCGCGCAGCACCCAGGGCGGACCGCCGGCCACCGAACCGAACCGGACCAATTCGTCGCCGATCCGGACCGTGTTCAGGGTGCTGGGATTGCGGACGAACTCGAGGTCCCGCACGGGGATGTCCTTCTGGTCCGCGGACACGGCCGACGCCAGCGTGGACACCCCGATGCGGGCCAGACGCCGGTCGGGCCGAGGGGTCACGTAGGCATCGCCCGGGGTGACGAAGTTCGAGAGCGTGTGCACGCCGAGCCGGACGCCGGCGGCACGGGCCTTTTCCACGCAGGCCCGCATCCCGGCCCAACCGTTGGGAAACAGCGACGGCTTGAGGCGGAAGTGGCCCCAGGTCTCGAACGGCGAGCTGTGGTACAGATACCGGAGCCCGGCCCGCCGCGTCATCTCGATGGCGCGGTCGATGGTTGCCTCGCCAAAATCGACGATCAGGTAGGAGTCGGTCGCGTGGGCGGATTGTTTTCCCCAGACGCCGTCGATGAGCGGGTGGGGCAGGTTTTCCGCGAGCTCGATGCTTCCGATGGTTTCGAGCGCCTTGGGTGCCGGGACGGCGAAGAGGGCGATCTTGCTGCCGGTGACCCCGCCGTCGGGATAGGCGGGCGCGAGGAACCGGGAGTGTCCCCAGTTGGCGATGATGCGGTCGTGGTCGCGGTTGCGGCAGAAGGCCTGGAGTTGGCTTCCGAAGGACGTCGTGCGCGCGGTGTCGGTCCGGTACGACTGGTCCTTCCTCAACTCGGCCGGCAGGTCGGCGTAGTTCCCGTGGTCGTCGCCCCCGAATCCGGACTCGACGTCGTTTTCCGCGTTCGGATAACCGCCGAGGGTCTTGGCGTTGAGCGTCTGGATGCCGAAGGCGAAGTCCTGGTCGCGCACGACCCCGACCGTTTCGCCGATGATGTCGCCGATCGGGGTCGGATAGGGGCCCCAGAGCACCAGTTCCACGGGCCGGGACGATTGCACGTCGCGTACTTCGAACACGACGTGGGTGGGCTTGGCGGTTGCCGCGAGCACGACCGTGGCCGGGGGGCCGTCGTAGCCCAGAGTCAGTCGGCCGGCCCCGGGATCCCACGTGGCACGCTTCGGTGCGAGGAACCTGCCGTCGATGCGGAGGCTGAGCAGCGGCGAGGGTTGGCGTGGCGCGACGAACTCGCGGTCGCCGGGGACGGACCGGACCGAAGCGAGGGCCCCGGTGGCGTCGATCGCGAAGGTCGCGGT